>DATKSB010000107.1:0-10258 GCA_035531855.1 Binataceae bacterium (SeqCode) | reverse complement strand
TCGCCAAGGTCCGGAATCCAGTACGCCTTGTCGTTCTGAGCTTTCGGCACTACCAGGGGCAGCCACCAGCTTCGCAATTGATCGTAGTCGGCAAACGTTACGCGCACTCGCGCGAGCGCCGCGTCCTGTTCCTGCACAATCCCGACTCGAAACATACCCGGCGCCGTCGCGCGTAGATCTTCATGATGCAACATCCCGCTACCTCAAAGGCTGCGCAGCGCTTCGACTTCGGTTGTGTAGCCGCGCTCGCGGCTAAGCAGATGACGCGCGGTCTCAATCAGATAAACTCCGTCGAGCATTCCCCATCCGGAAAGCAATACGTTGCATCCCGCGCACAGAGCCGGATTTCCCGGCCCGGTAAGCCGCGCGCTGAAAAACGACCGGTTATTGCGATTCAGTGCCGCCGCCGCGCGCAGTCCCGCCTGAGCGGCATTCTCGCAGCGCGCGATTATTTTAAGCGTGTCGCCGGTTGGCGCCGCGGCGGCTGCCGAACTGCTTTGCGCAATGAGTTGTTTGCCGGAAGAATCGAAATACGCGGCTGACGCGGCCGAATATATTCTCCGCGTGCGATTGCGAAACGCGAATCGTTCGAGTTCGCCGCGGACTATTGTCGCGATTGGCGCCGCCAGCTGCAGCGCCGCGTGTGCGTAGAATATCATTTGCGCGCCACGGACCGTGAAGTCATAGCCAAATTCATCCGCCAGACGCGCCAGGAATTCGAGGTCGGTTTCGTCGCGCTGGGTTACGCGCGCGAACGCGACATCTTCAAGCTCCGGCGCGCTCACCAGCCCAAGGCCATACTTGCTTGCAATCGTCGCTGCGATCGCGAGCAGAGTCTGTCCTTCGTACGCGGCGCTGAGGCGCGTGCGCATCGCAGGCGTGATATACGCCGCAAGGCACCGCAGCCGAAACGCGTCGGGCGGCCCCGATAGTTGCAGGTCGTCAACCTGAAACGATCCGCAAGCGAGAAGTTGGCCGCCGTCATATCCGAGAAACGCCTCGACTCCATCGCCGAGCGCCGGGTACCACGGCCCCTGCCAGCGCTGCGCGTGGTCCTCGACCTCAACGCACAGGTCGCCCGACCTTGCGCCCAGCCGATCGACATAGCTAATCGCTCGCACCATTGCGGAGATCTCACCCGAGATATTCACTCCCGCGTAATTGAGTATCCACTGCGGCGACGGAACTGAGTATGCGGCGGCGGCGCTCATGACGCGCTACCCTTGGCGCCGGACGGCGGCGCGCTTGCGCTCTTCCATGGCGGCAGATCGGTGGTCTGCGCGTTGCTCGCACTCAGCACCGGAACCTGAATCACGATGCCCGCCTCGAACACCGGCTCAATTGCGACCAGCGGATTGGCCATGATGATCGGGTTGAAGCGCGTCGCGTCGCCATAGAACCACCACGCCAGCAGGTCCCAGCGCTCGCCCGCCCTGGTCACATGCGCGATGTACTGCGTCGCCGTCATCGCGCCGCACTGCGCGTGATCGCCGCGGTGGAAATATCACCGGGCTGCTGAACCGGGGTGGCCGGAGCCGAAGGCGGAGGATTCCCGAGCAGCGCGCTAAGCCCCGCCGGCGAAAGCGATGCTGACGGCGCACTGGCGACGCTCGAGCTGTTCAGCAGGCCGAGCGGCGCAAAGCTCGGGGCCGCGGGCGCTCCCGGATCGAGCACTGAATCGAGCGCCCACTCCTTCAGCCCGAGGCGCATGCGCAGTGCGATCGGTGCACCGCCGGCACCAAGCTGGGCCGCGCGGGTCGTGATCGATTCGATCACAAAGAAGCCGCGCAGGGTTCCGTTGCCCAGGACCAGCGGCATCGCCTGGTGAGTCTCGGCCGCGACTCGCAAAGCCACCGCCTGAAGCTCAGGGTTCGCTATCGACGCGTGCAGGAGTAGATCGAACGACAGGCGTTCGAGACTGTCTCCAGTCCACTGGAGCCGCGGCTGCGCCTCGATTATTGGCTGCTCGGCGTAAATATAGTTGCGCTCAGATTCGATTCCCTCTGGCGAGCCTACGACTTCAAACTGGATTGGGCCGAGTTCAGCAAACAATGCGTTTCCTCCGAATAGCCATTACTTCGATTCACGCCACCGCGTCATCGATCCTCAGTCACTACGCAACCCCCGTTACCTGGTTGTCGCGCCGGACCGAGGTCGCAGCCTCGACCCGCATCGGACGGCCGGCAAGCTCCACACCGTTGAGATCCTCGATTGCGGCGGCACCGTCCTCGATACGCGCCATTTCGACGAAACCAAATCCGCGCGAACGCCCGTCGAAGCGATCGCGCACGACCTCGGCGCGCTCGACGATACCTACTTTCGCGAATTCCGCGCGCAGTTCGTCGTCGCTCAGCCGAAAACTCAGGTTGCCAATAAATAATCGCGCACTCATCTGATTGCGTCCTTCTATCCAATCGCGGTCATTCAACACTCAGCTCGGCTTCCCCTCCGCCACCGGCCGCTGCGCGCCCATAATCGCGCACCGCGCGGGTCCAGTACTCCAGTTCCGCGAAATCCATCGCCCGCAATTCCCCTAGTGGAAATCCAAATCGGACGAGTCCCGCGAATCCGGCGGCGGAGGGAGCTGAAAATTTCCGCCGATCACCTCGGCCTGCAGCGCGAGCACATCGGCGAGATCCATCGCAAGGACATCCTCGTACACGATCTTCCGTCCCGCGATCTCCGCCAGCTCCGCGACCAGGGCGAACACCACTGCGTTCGGATCATCTCCGCCCGCCGCCCTTTGCGCCCGCATCAGATCGCGTCCGTAGCCCTTGCGCACGATAGCCTGCTTGCCCGACGGCAGATCGAACGCTCGCGTCTCGCCGCGCGCCGCTTCGGCGCCCATTCCGATTACGACTCCGTTCACTCGCATTTCTTCAGCCATCGCTCACCTCGCTTAACATTCGCAGTCGCGCCCAGCGCGTTCAGCCGCCCAAATTACCGCGGAAGTTGGAAAGCTGATCGACTCCGCCGACCACGTAAAGGTTTGCGAACACGTCGTACAGATAGATCTGCACCCCGGCGACATAGAGCTCCGCGTGATAAATACTCACTGCGGAAGTCGTCTCGACCATCTGATGCTGCTTGAACGCCGGTGCGCCGGCGTCCTTGAACACTCCCGTCATCAGATACACCACCGGCAACTCGGCGCTGCGTCCCTGGCTCGTGTACTGTTCGAGGTTCCCTCTTGTCTGGAACGAGTGCGCCGCAAACGGACTCGCGGCGAACGTCAGCACCTCGGCGTCAAACGACGCCCACTTGATCCGCGATTCGAGCTTGGCGACTCCCGCCCACAACTCCGCGGTTCCAGCCATCCCCAGCCCCTTGTAGTCGATCATTTTATGCTTGGGATGCGCGATCTGGATCTCTTCAGCGCGTCCGAGCAGCCCCACGCCGTCGATATAGATGTTCGCATTAGTCAGTGAGTTGATCTGAATATTCATTCGCCGATGCTCCTACGCGGTCGCAGAGGCGGTCGTGGGTTGCGGACTGGTCTGGCCAAGCTGCGACAGCAGAGTCGAGTCGATATAGCTCTGGAAAGTGAGCCGCTCGGCCGGCGGCGGCGGCATCACGTCTATATCGAATACCAACTGCCCGGCTGCGACCTGGTTTGCCGGATTCTCCGACGGATCGTAGCTGGCCGAGCCCGCGACCAGCGCGCCGCGCTGGATGAGGCTGCGGATGAACCCGTTGACGCTTGCCAGAATCGCCGTGATAAGCGCGTTCGAGATTGGCTGGTCGATGAACTGCAGCATCGAAAGCTCAATCGACTCTTCGATCACGTCCATCGTGCGCCGCACATTGATAAAGTTGTCCGGCGCGGTGTTCGTCGGATATGCCGCTGAGCGATTGCCCCATACCCGCAGCCCGGTTCCGTACGCATTGAAAACGGTTACAATCCCCTGGGCGTTCAGGTTGTTCGAGTCGGAATACGGATCGAGAATCGACGAGTAGATGCTCACGTCGGACCCGAGTATTCCTTCAATCTGGGTATTGGAGGGCGACCACCAGTAGCCATTCGAAAGGTCTTTGGCCGCGATCGCACCCGCCACCCATTGCGAATACGGACCCACCGAGACACCGGAGAACGGCGTCGCAAGCGGCGTCCCGGCCGCGCTCACCGTCACTCCCGTCGGCACCAGTCCCGCGTCGGAGAACTGCTGCTGCGGGAAACACAAGATCACGCGGCTCGAGGAGGTGTCGAAGACGTTTCCCGCCACTCCGCGATTCGCGAGCGCCGTGGCGACCGGAGTCGAGGGCGCGGAATCGACCAGCGCCATCGCGCGGATCGTGTTCGCCATTACCGCCAGCGCGCTCGCGACGTCCTCGTTTTGGGCATAGCCGGGAGCCGCGAGCAGCTTCGCAAAAAAGCCCATCGTTCCGTAGGTGGTTTGCAGCGCCTGGATTCCAGTGTAAACGCCGGCGGTCACCGCGCCGACAATATCCGCGTCGGCGACCTTGGACGGATCGGCGTAGTTGAACGAAATATTCACCGCCTCGCCGGCGGTCAGCGCGCCGGCCGCTATCGCAGTAATGACCCCGTTAACCGCATCGAGCGAATAGTCAGTTCCTGCTACATATGTAGTCGATTCGGCCTGGTTCTTGACCGCGACGCTGCTCACTCCCATGTGGCCAAGATTCAGGATTTGGGCGCCGGAGGACGGAAAGCTCATCGCCTGGGCCGCAATTGCGGTGAAGTGGCGGGTCGGATCGAACACGTTGATGACGATCGCCTGGCCCGACCCCTGCTCCTGGATCGCCGCGAGCGCATAGGGAATCGTGTAGCTTTGAATAAGCGGGCCGAAATTCGCGGCGTCGAGCGCCGAGCTGACCAGCGTCGGCGAGTTCGCTGCCGGCGCGGCCGAAGGAGCGGCGACCGCCCACGACGGCGCAGTACCGATTAGTCCAATCACGGCGGACTTGACGACGGTGATCGGATTCGGCCCAGTAGTAACTTCGATCACTTCGACTCCGTGCAGGAAGCTTGCTGGCATGTCCTCTTACCTCGCGCGGAGACGAATGTCCCCGCGAGTTCAATTAGTTCGTGGGCGCGGTTTCGCCGGCCGCCGCGATCACCTGGTCGGCGAAGGTATAGCCGACCTGCACCGTTTCACCCGCGGAGGCCGAGCCGCCCGCCAGTGCGGTAATGACTCCGTTCACCGCGTCAAGTGAGTAATCTGTTCTCGGACTCAGCACCGCGCCGCTCGCAGCGGTCACGACTACCGCGATGAGATTGCCGTTGGGCAGCTGGACTGCGCCGGCCGAGTTAAAGGTAAACGGCGCCGGCGCGAGTGTGACCGCGGTTTCACCGCCTTCTTCCAGCGCGACGCCGCGGATGAAGAGCGGAAAAGTTGGACCGGAAGACGGCTGTACCGCGACCGTGGACAGCGCGAAAGTGACTATATAGATCCACACTCCACCCTGTTTATCGCGCTCGACAAAGCGTTCGGCGCGCGGATAGAGCAGGCGGCATCCGGGAATGCGGAAACCGGTCAAAGCCGTGCGAATCGCCTCGATGACTGAGTATGCGCCCGGGCTCGGGCCGCTCGGCTCGGCGCCGTAGCTCCATCCGAGGTCGCGCATCATTACCGTTACGCCGAACTCCATTACCCGTTCCTGGATGATCGCCGACGTATCGAGCATCGCGCCGTACTTTGAACCGAGGTACTGCACCAGCGCGGCGCCGACGCGATGCGTCAGGCGATAGGACTCGGGCCGATCGGGATAGTGAGCGATCTCGATTCCCGCGATCTGCGCGGCGAGTTGCGCGACGATTGCGGTTTCGATCGTCGCGATATCGATCGCCGTCGGCGGAGCGAAGTTGTCGCCGTTCCACGGCGCATCCAGCATCGCAGCCATTTCCTAGTACCCCTTTAGCCGGTCGCGGCTGAATACTCGGCAGGGGCCGCTGACTTCTTCGGCTGCTCCCGCGACCGGAGGCTCTGCATTGTCGGCCGCGAGGCCGAGCGTGAGTTCGCCCGCGTTGACTCTCGACAGCATCGCGATCGCGTCATCGTAGCGCCGCCGCGCGTCGGCAAGGTCGTGCAGCGGGCGCAACGCCTGCAGCCGGTACATCGCGATATCGGACGCGAGCCGGTTGAGCACTTGCGGCGGATCGGTGAGCGGCAGCGCGAAACGGGCTTCGAGGTAGCTGTCGATCTCCGCCGACGCGTCGTCGAGCGCCTGGGTGAGGGCGTCGGTGTTGACACTGGTCGCAGCCGGATCCTCATTCGTAAGCTGAACCAGATCTCGATTCGGGTAGCGATTGATAATGTCCTGGGGCGCCGCGTAACTCACGCTCGGATACCTCTATTGGATGCGCTCGCGTTTGAGCGCCCCCGCGGACCCGGCGCCGCGCCAGAATCCGCGGGGGCCATGGATGATGTCCGTGCGGCGGGAGGAGGAGTCGCCGCGCGGGCCCAGGGAGACGGTGTCGTCATTCGCGCCATGGACTAGGCCAGGTACTCGCTGACGATCAGATCGGCGCTGTTGCGCCAAATGTTGGTGGTTGCGACGCTTGCGCTGGCGCCGGTTCCGGCCATGAACTCGGAATTGAGTAATTGCCGCGCGACCTCTTCGAGCGAAGGCGGCACCACCAGGAACACTCCGCCGCGGCCCGAGAGCGCTCCGAACGGCGCGCCTCCGTCGGTGGTGAATGATCGCATTGCGGCACGCACCGCGCCGTAGTTCGCCGGATTACTCAGATCGGTATTGCTGGCGTATGCGAGCTGCCAAAGTCCGACGCCGGTGTTCGCGCGTCCGTCAACGCCGTAGCGAAACTCGCGGCGGTTGAAGACCGCCTCATCGGTCACCGTGCTCATCCGCGTGACCGCGTATTCGCGGCGCATCTGGAATATGAACGGACGGATCGCACGCGACGCATCGACCAGGAACCAGTACGCCCCGGTGCCTGAAGTATTGATATTCGCCGCGGTCGAGCCGCCCGACTGATTGAGTAGTCCCACAGGATGCGCGGCGGAAAAGAACGGCTGGCCGTCATAGCCAGTCACGCTGGCGGGAGTAGCCACTGCGGTTTTGAGCATCGAGAACAGCAGCATGTCGGGATGCATCTTGGTATCCCAGCCGAGCTGCTCGATGATCGGCTCGTACACGCCGTAGGTATCGTCTTCGATATCGTTGCGATCGATCGCGACGGTATCCTCGAAGTTGCGGTTCACGATCGTGTAGGTATGCGCTTCGAGCGCCTGGATCACGCGGTCGCCGAGCCATTCGCGAAACCTGGTGGTGCGGCCGAGCCACGGATAGGTAGTCTGGCGCGAGCCCGAACGCACCACGCTCGCGAGTTGCTCGTAGTAGGAGGGCGGCTTCTCGAATCCGCGCTGGAATACTACATCGAAGCCGGTAAACAATGCGCTCAGATTGGCGGCGCTGATTTCCATGATTGCAATTCCTCTTGAAGTCGGCTTGACGCTCGGTTACGCGGCGGCGGACGCCTGATGCCAGAAATCGACCCACACCTGCCCGCTCGGATCGAGCGCGATCACCTGGCCCGCGGCGGCGTATTGCTGCACGCCGGCGCCGTTTGCGCGGTCGGTGGCGGTGACGGTGTGATCATCGAGCGCGAAGCAAACCATCCCGAGGTCCGCGAGCGTGATCGAGTTGTCCTGGTCGAAGAGGAACACGCCCTTGCGTGCGGTGATCGAAATCGCGCCAGCCGCGCCGGGATTGTTGAGCGCGTTTTCGCCCGGAATTCCGTTTACCACGCTCTCGGCGCGCCCGATGATCCTCTGCGCGTTGGCGGTGGTGGTGGTGGCCGAGGCCGGCACCGCATAGCCATTCGCGTCGAGCGCGAGAATCCCGCCCAGATAGACGTTGGTGTTTGCTTCGACTCCGAATACGCGCATCCGGCCGGCGTCGGAAAGCTCGGGCGTGTTGCGTGAATTAGTCAATCCAGCCATTTGTCTGCACCATGATCCTTGCGGTTAGCGGTCGCCGGCCGAAAGCAGGCTCAGGAAATCCGCGCGTCCGTTTTTGCGCCGGACGAAATCGGCGGCGCTGACGCCCAGTTGCGAACAGATCGCGAGCTCGGCCGCTCCGAGCGAGTTGCGCGCGCCCGAGGCTCCAGGAGCCATCGGGGGCTCGCTATCAAAGCCCGCCGCGGCGCCTAAAATGGCGGGCTGGCGCGCGACGAAAGAACTGAACCCTGCGGGATCGGCGGAGCAATAGGCTATTGCCCAATCGCGCTGCGCGGGGATCAGCTTGCCCGCGCGCGTCGCTTCGTCCACCGCCTGCGCGGCACGGTCGCGCGCCCGCTCGGCGCGCATCGAGTTCAGTTCGGTCAGCGCCTTCTGGAACTCCGCGATCGCGACGTAGCGCGCGGGATCGAGCGCGCGCGCGTTGGCCGCGGCCGCGTCGCCGGCCGCGCCCGCGCCGTCGGAATCGTCGTCATCGGCGGCGAGAGCGCTCACGGCGGCCAGCACATCGTCGGGCGCCGAGTCGGGATCGAGGCCCAGGATCTCCCTCAGCTTGTTCAGGAACTCTTCCATCATGCTTTCCTCTGGGCTCGCGGCGCGGGTTGCAGCCGCGGCGATTGCGGTCAGGTAAAGATTCGGATTGTTGGTCAATCCCGCGCGCAGCAGCCGCGTCACGCGCCCATTTGCGGGATCGAACTGGAACACCGGCGAGACGTAGCGATACTCGCGCGCGGCGATCGCGGACGCGGCGCGCGCAGTCCATTCGACCCGGCCCCATACGGCGCCCGCGCGGACCGCGAACGCGACGATCCATCCGGCCGCAGGCGCGGGCCGTCCCGCGGGAGCGCCGAAGTCGGTCGCGTGGTCGTAATCGATCGGCAGCCCGGCAGCCATCGCCAGCGCGCGAGTCGCGGCGATCACGTTTGCGGGATCTTCGACCCGGAAGGGGCCGCGGCCGTCGCGGCCGTTAAAAACGCCCGCCGGCAAGAGCTCGATCCAGTCGGGAGCCGCGCCGCCCTGAGCGCCCGGATGCGCGGGAGCGGCGGGCGCGCCGGCGGTATCGACCGCGGACGGACGGTTCAGTTTGCCTGCGTCCAATCTGTGGCCACCACCGGCGCGTGTCTGGAGGGAGTTGCTCATCGAGGGGCATTGTGCGACGAAACGAAAAACATAATAAGGCTGAACAGTTCAGCCATGAACAAATCTGGCAAAAACCCGAACGAGTGTTAGGGAAGAATCGAGAGGCGTAAATCGCCCCGTTTTCGGACTGTATCAGGCGCGGAATCGGGCCGTCGTCAAGTCAGATAGCCCCTGTGCCAGAAGGGTTTTGCGAGATTCGAGGCGATCGGCGCAAACCGCGCCCGGAGTGACCGGCCAAAGGCCGATTCGGCTGACTTTTTCGGACGAGTGGTCTTCTGCGCTCGTTCACTTTCGGTGCAAAAAAACTCACGCTTCGGCCGGCGCGGGGATGCCGAACTCGCGCGATCTGTGTAATCTGCGGATTCGATCGCGATGAAAAAATCTGATCCGATAATCGAAATCTCGGGGCTGATAATCGAGCGCGACGCGCCGATTCTGCGCGGCATCGACTGGCGCGTCGAGCGCGGACAAAACTGGGCCATCCTGGGCGCCAACGGCTCGGGAAAAACCTCGATGCTGCGGGCGCTGACGGGATACCTGCCGCCGACCCGCGGGACTATCCGCGTCCTTGGCGAGACCTTCGGCCGCTTCGACTGGCGCGAGCTGCGCACCCGGATCGGGATGGTCAGTTCGTCGATCCACGAGCTGATGCCCGAGAACGAAACCGCGCTCGACGCGGTGCTCTCAGGCAAATTCGCGATGATCGGTTACTGGGGCGCGGCCGCGCCGCGCGAGCGCCGCGCCGCCGGCGCGATTCTGCGGCGGGTCGAGGCGCACGCGCTGGCTGGGCGCGCGTGGGGCTACCTGTCGCAGGGCGAGCGCCAGCGCGTGCTGATCGGACGCGCGCTGATGGCCGCGCCGCGGCTCTTGATCCTTGACGAGCCGTGCGCGGGACTCGACCCCGTCGCGCGCGAGCATTTCCTGCAATTCATCGAGCGGATCGCGCGGACGCGCACCGCACCCGCGATGATGCTGGTGACGCATCATGTCGAAGAGATCACGCCCGCGTTCTCGCACGTGATCGTGCTGCGCGAGGGCCGGGTGCTCGCGGCGGGTCCGCGCGCAAAAGTGCTCAACTCGAAGACCCTATCGGCGGCCTTCGGCGCTCCGGTGCGGCTTGGAAAAAAGGGCGCGCGCTATTCGCTCGCAGTGCATCGCGCGGCCTCGCAGGTGATGTAGCG
>DATKSB010000106.1:0-11306 GCA_035531855.1 Binataceae bacterium (SeqCode) | reverse complement strand
TATGGCTCGGAATGACGGATGTAGTTTTAGTGCATAAGTGTCGAAGTCTCAGGCGAGCCCCCACTCGTCATTCCGAGCCATAGGCGAGGAATCCCGAGGCGTTCATGCACTCATCCGCGAACCGCGCAAATGCCCGGGCCGAGCACGGAATTCCGCCGCGGAACAGCCTCCCGTCCGCGCGATTGTCGGCACGCGAGGACGGGCGCATCGCGACGCGCCCCTACGAATAAGTATGGCCTCGGGGGTCCCGTCTTTCGCGCACGCATCGTCGCGCAATGGCCGCGAGTTGGGTTGCGAGTCCGCGCGCTGTTTTTTCCTATCGACATTCGATGATGTTCAGGAATTGTGCAGGTTCAAATTCGGATGTAGTTTGACATCGGACTGCGGAGTCCGAACGGGAAAGCGATCGGCGCGGAGTGGGAGACGCAAACCCCGGGGAGGTGCGCGATGCCTGCAAGAGCTTTCAACCTGTCCGCAAGGGCATTGACCGCGATTGTCGCCGGGGTGGCGGCAGCAGCGCTCGCTACGGGAACCCTGGCGCGAGCCACGATGCCGCCGCCGAAGCCGGGAGCTTCGGCCGAACCCCAATCCACCAACCAGGCCGGCTTTCCCGCCCTGCTCTATCAATGGAGCACTCCGGCCGATAATCCGCAGAATCCCGCCAAGGTCGCGCTGGGCAAGGCGCTGTTCTTCGACGCTCGCCTGTCGATCGACAATACCGTCGCGTGCGCCAACTGCCACGACCCGGACAAGGGCTTCACCGACCAGTTGCCGACCGCGATGGGGGTGCATGGCAAGTTCGGCCAGCGCAACGCGCCCACCATCCTCGATTCGATGTTCAATATCGAGCAGTTCTGGGACGGGCGCGCGGCAACGCTCGAGGATCAGGCCGACGGCCCGATCCAAAATCCGGTCGAGATGGGGATGCCGGATCTGCCGACGGTGGTCAGCAAGGTCAACGCGATTCCAGATTACAATCAGCAGTTCCAGCAGGTCTTCGGCGCCCCCGCGACCGCGGTTACTTTAGTGCGCGCATTGGCGTCCTATGAACGCACCCAGCTTGCCTTCGACTCTCCGTTCGATCACTTTGTCGCCGGCGACTCAAGCGCGCTTACCGCGCAACAGCGGCGCGGATGGGCGATCTTCAACGGGCAGGGGCGGTGCATGTCGTGCCACGGATGGAACCCGACGCGGCCGACGTTCAGCGACGATCGCTTTCACAATATCGGCGTGTCGGCGCACGACGCGCAATTCGTGCCGCATGCGCGCGAGGCGCTCGCGCTGATTGCCAGCGGCGGCGGTGCGGCGCAGCAGATCGATCAGCTCGCAATTTCGACCAACATGAGCCAGCTCGGGCGCTTCCTGGTGACCAAGCAGCCGCACGATATCGGATCGTTTCGAACCATGGACCTGCGCAATCTGTACGTCACCGAGCCGTACTTCCACGACGGATCGCAGAGCACGATCTGGGACACTCTTGATCATTACAACAAGGGCGGCGTGCCCAATCCGTTCCTCGACGGCGGGATCACGCCGCTCGGCCTGAGCGAAGCACAGGAAGACGACCTTGCGGCGTTCCTGCTCTCGCTCACCAGCCAGCGCTACATGGCGCAGGCGAAAGCCGAGTACGATCGCCAGTTCAAAGACTCAAGGACCACGCGGCCGCAGCGCGACACTGCCGCCGCGATGGGTTTGATCGGACGCAACGGGCCGGGGTTCGCGGGTCCGTTCGGAGATATCGGGCCGGGACAGAAAGCGATGCAGGAAAATCCGGCGCTTCTGGGCGGAGACTGACCCGCGCGGGTATCGGACGAACTTCCGGGGGAGGACGAACATGGCAATCCGGCACAAGAGTATCGAGAGCAAATTTTACGAAGATCGCGAGCGCGTGCTGAAAGCACTGCGCAACTGCGACCGGCGCACGTTCTTGAAAATAACCGCCGCGACGATGGGCGCGGTGATGGCCAAGGGGCTGATGCCGCCGCATACGTTCCAGCTGGTCGAGGTCGCAAACGCCGCGGTGACGAAAGGATGGGAGAGCGCAGGCGCGCAGGGCGCTCTGCCCTTTCGCTTCGCGTATATCTCAGACGCGCATCTTTACGAGCGCACGCTCAACCAGCGCTTCGTGCGCGCGATCGTCAAAGCGGTCGATGACGTCAACGCGCTCGATCCGCAACCCGACTTCGTGCTCTATGGCGGCGACCTTGCGCAGCTTGGCAGTCCGGCGCAGCTCGAAATGGGCCGACAGATTCTAATGGGCCTCAAGGCGCCGGTTAAGATGATGGTCGGCGAGCATGACTGGTTCCTTGACCTGGGCGAGAAGTGGCAGGAGCTGTTCGGGCCGCCCACCTATTCGTTCGACTGGAAAGGCGTGCACGTCGTGGTGTTGCAGAGCGTGTACGAAAAAGATTTCTGGACCGCGCGCAAGATGACGCCGGAAGAGCGGATGCAGACCGTTGCGGGTCTCGACAACGGAATTCAGTCGCGCTTCCAGGTGGGTGGAGCGCAGCGCGAGTGGCTAAAGAAAAATCTGGCGAAGGTTCCCGTCACCACGCCGATTCTGGTGTTCTCGCACTCGCCGCTCTACAAATATTATCGCAACTGGAATTTCTGGACCGAAGACGCCGAGCAGGTGCAGGCGATCCTGAAACCGTACAATAAGGTCACCGTCATCCACGGACATACGCATCAGATGCTGATGAATCAGATCGGAAACATCAGCTTTTACGGCATGCTCTCGACGGCGTGGCCGTGGCCGTATGCGCCCGAGGGGCTGCCGCCCTTGACGATCCAGATGAACCGGGCTGATCCATTCGACCAGTTCGACGGATGCGGCGACGGGCAGTTCAATGCGCGCGCCGACGGACTGGTCGATACCATCTACAATTTGTGGGATCGCAATCCGGTCACGGTGAAGGCGAGCTATTTGACCTCGGGCGGCAAAGTCGATCGTCCGCCCGCGCCGCAGTTCGCAAGCTACTGAGACGATCGGCCGCGTCAAGGGAACTCGGGCATCCCAGCTCTGTGCGTTTGGGGGAAAAAGAATGAAAGCGCAATCGAAGCTAATTACTACTACGATACTCAGTGCGCTTGCCGGCGGTGTGGTAATCTGCGGCTGGACAATTTATCCTCTTGCGCGCGCGGCATATGCGCAGTCGTCGCAGGTTTCGCCCGTCCATGCCGTGCCGCAGGCGACCGCGGGGGGAGTTGTCGTCGAGCTATGCGACGGCGTGACGCACACGGAAGTGACAGGCCTCAAGCCCGGACAGGCGATGACGCATGCGCAGGCGCTCGCCGTCACCGGCAAGCTGATGGCCGAGTGGCAGCGAAAGCATCCGGGGGAGAAGTGGCTAATGGCTCAGGCGAGCGATCAGGGGACGCCCGGCGCGGCGGAGCCTGCGGCGGAGGCCTCTGGCGGCGCGTCGAAGAATATTGGTGGTCCGGGAGCCGCGGAACAGGGCGCCAAGCTCAGGAGCCAGCAAGGCGATACATACGCGAGCTTTCACGATCGCGACTATAAGGTGTGGAAGGCCGAGACCGACGCCTTTGTCGCACAGGGCAGTGAGATTTTTCACTCGGCCAAGCTGCTCGGCGGCACGATCGGCGTGAGCTGCGACATGTGTCATCCCAACGCCGCGAATACTCATCCCGAGACCTATCCGAAGTACCAGGAGCAACTCCAGAAAGTTGCGCTCTTGCGCGACATGATCAACTGGTGCATCGAGAATCCGGTCAAGGGCAAGACGCTCGATCCGAACGATCCGAAGATGCGCGCGCTCGAGGCGTACATCCTGGCGTCGCGCAAAGGTACGCCGCTCGACTACGGAAAACATTGAGAGCTCGTGGCGGCCCGGTTCGTCCGGGTGCGCGATGCTTCAGTTGACAGCCGAGTGGATCGAGAACATTCTCGGTGTTGTCCGATGCGGTTCATCCTGTTCCGCTGATTAACTAAATAGTCCGATGAAACGCCGCCAAAACGTCCGCGCAGAAAACGTGGCCGTCCGGCGCGATCGATCGCGGGGATGGCCCTGGGCAAATCCATAGAGGCTCGGACTGACCCGGCTTGCCAACAAGGAGTCTCAAACCATGAGTAAAACCAGAGACGAGCAAGCCGCCGCGGCGCTTCCGGCGGGGACGCCGGCGCCTGATTTCAAACTCCACAGCACGCCGGATCAATCGGTGGAACTGAGCGACTTCAGCGGTGCTCCGCTGATCATCGCGTTCTATCCGGCAGACTGGAGTCCGGTGTGCGGCGATCAGATGTCGCTCTACAATCAGATTCTGCCGGAGTTCCATCGGATGCATGCGCAACTGGTTGGCGTCTCGGTCGATGGATCGTGGTGCCACGCCGCGTTTGCGAAGGATCGCAACCTGCATTTTCCATTGCTCGCCGACTTCGAGCCGAAGGGCGCTATGGCGCGCAGCTACGGCGTGTTTCGGGCAGAGGACGGGACCACCGAGCGAGCGCTGTTCGTGCTCGACGCCAAAGGCGTGATCAGGTGGAGCTATGTCTCCCCACTCGGAATAAACCCGGGCGCAGACGGGATCCTGGCGGCGCTCGAGGAGCTGCACGCAGGCGCGGAGAAGAAATCATGAGCCGAACTTATTTTCCACCCAAACTGGCGCTACCCGTCAGCACGCGCGACCATGTTCGCGGTCCCGCTCATGCGCGAGTCACGATGGTGGAATATGCCGATTACGAGTGTCCGTATTGCGGCATGGCGAATCCGATCGTTGACCGGATTCGCGGCGAGCTTGCTGATACGCTGCGGTTCGTTTACCGGAACTTTCCGTTGACCGAGGTGCATCCGCACGCCGAGCACGCGGCCGAAATTGCGGAGGCGGCTGGCGCGCACGGAAAGTTCTGGGAAATGCACGATATGCTCTATCAGAATCAGGAGGCGCTCGAAGATCCGTCGCTGGCCGAGTACGCGAGTCTGGTGGGATTGCCGGCGGCCGAGATCAAGCGCGCGCTTGCGCAGCACGCATACGCGGAGCGGGTGCGCGAAGATTTTCTCAGTGGTGTGCGCAGCGGCGTCAATGGCACGCCGACTTTCTTCCTCAACGGGATTCGGCACGACGGTTCTTACGATTACGAAAGCCTGATGAGCGCGATCGCGGAAGCATCGCGCTAGGCCGGGAGATCGGGGCATCTGCTGAATCGGTGAGCATCCGCGATGCGCGGGGCGGCGATTCGCGTTGATTTGCCGTGCTAATGCGTGGAGCCCATATTGCATCGCTAATCAGGTTTGCCGATTCTGTTTGAGTCGGACCGGGGCCCCGCGCCCGGAGGTTTTCGCGATGACCAATGCGCCTGATATCAGCGATCTCGACTTGAACATCTCGCGCGCGCGAGTGATTTTGTCGATCGTCGCGCTGCTTTCGATTTATATCGACCCCGCCACCGGGGGAATCTTCTTTATCAGCCGCTACGCGCTGATCACGCTGACGCTGCATCTGATTTACAGCCTGACGACCTGGCTTGCGCTGCGCTATCGGCGCGCGCCGGTTCAGATTGCAGCGGTTTCGACTGCAATGGACATCCTGTTCGCGGCGGCGGTTGCGGTCTTCACCGAAGGACCGACGAGCGCGTCGTACATTTTCTTTGTCTTTGCGATCATCGCGGTGGACTGCCGCACCGGATTCCGCGCGACGCTGACCGTGACCTTCTGCAGCGGGCTGTTGTATTTCGCGCTGCTGGTGACAACGGGAGGCGCAGCCCGGCATCTGTATGCGATGCGCGCGGCGTACCTGGCGATTACCGGCTACCTGATCGGATTTATCGGACAGCAGCGCGCGAATTACGAAGCGCGGGCGCGCGAGCTGGAAACGATCGGCGAGCGGCATCGAATCGCGCGTTCGCTGCATGACGGATATATCCAGGTGCTTGCCGCGATGGCGCTAAAGCTCGAAACCTGCCGCGAGCTGCTGGCGCGGGGCCGCGCCACGGACAGCCTGACGCAGATAACCGAGCTGCAAAGCGGAGTCTCGCGCGAGTTCGACGAGGTGCGCGAGTACGTGCGCTCGCTCGCCGACCTGGAGCTGCGCGCCAAGGCCGCAAGCGCCTCGGGGCACGGAGAAATGCGCATCCGGCTCGAAGCGGCGTTCGAGGCGCGCGGCATGGTGGTCGAGCAGATCATCCAGATCATGCTCGAGGGGATGCGCAATGCGCTGCGCCACGGAAACGCGCAGCGCGCCACGGTCACGGCGGCGGAAAACGGCGGGACCATCAGCGTCAGAATCGACGACGACGGAGTTGGTTTCGCGGCGGACGATCCTCCGCCGTGGGCAATCGCCTCGCGGGTGGCGGAGTTCGGCGGGCGCCTCACGATGAGCGGCGAGTACACATCGGGCGCGCATCTCGAGATTGAACTGCCGGCGGCATAGAAGATGGCTAATCCGATTCGCATCCTGATTGCCGACGATCACGAACTTTTCCGCCAGGGACTCAAGTCGCTGCTCGCGTTGCAGTCCGAACTGATCGTGGTTGCCGAAATCGATCGCGTGGCCGCGCTGGGCGACGCGGTGGCTTCCGCGCATCCGGATATCGTCCTGCTCGATCTGCAGATGGACCGTTGGGCGGTGGACGAGATCACCAGCGTGTCCCGCAGCGCGAGCGTGATCGTGCTGACCGCGAGCGAGCGGATTGAAGATGCGCTGGGCGCTCTGCGCGCCGGAGCGCGCGCGATCGTGCAGAAGCGCTTCGCGGTGGAAACCCTGATGGAGGCGATTCGCGCCGTGGCGGGCGGCATGGTCTGGATTCCGCCGGCAATCCAGGCGCAGGTAATGACTCAATGGGGGACGCCGCGGGGCGAGCGCCTGACCGCGCGCGAGATCGAGATCGCGCGCTCGGTCGCCGCGGGCTCGAAGAACGCCGAGATCGCGGCGCAGCTTTCGATCACCGAGAGTACGGTTAAAACCCATCTCAACAATATCTTCCAGAAACTCGGCGTGCGCGATCGCGTCGAGCTCGCGATGTACGCGGTGAAGAGCGGGCTTATCAGCATGCGCGATGAAAGCAGATAGCAAATAGCAGATAGCCAGTTCCAGACTGACTATTTCATCCGCCGATTCCTTCCGCCTCCGATCATTTCCGATCCGCATAACCGCGATGCCGAAGCGGCGGGCAGTGCTGCCTTGGCAGGCAACGCGGCGTTTAGGCGCGAACCGCGCGATGCGCGGGCGATCGCGCTCAGCGCGAGTTTTCTCCATCCATCGATGGACATTGCATACATCCATTGCCCGAGTGTGTATCCGCCGCGCGATTGACCGCGTGCAACACGGGCGCGAGGGCACGGGCATTGCTGATAGCTGGCGTGGAAAGTTGGTTTCCGCGTCGTTGCATAAGTTATGCGCTCACGCGCCGGCACGCATCGCCGGGAAATCGCGCCAACAGCAAACTGGAGGATCAGAGAATGGAGAGCAGACCGATACAAGGCAGCATCCTCACGCGGTTGCGTGAGGCATTGGGAGACCCGGAGATCCGGAAGAAGGCGGCCACCTTGCTGCTGGCCAAAACGATCGGCCTGGCGATCGTGCTCACGATCATGACGAGGTGGTTTCTCGCCTCGGACGCGGGCGCCGCCGACGCGGTTCCGACCTTTCCCGCGCACATCAACGCGATCAACACCGTGTGGACGCTGGTCGCGGCCTACCTGGTGTTCTGCATGCAGGTCGGCTTCGTGATGCTCGAGGCAGGCTTCGCGCGCTCGCGCGAGACGGTGAATATCCTGGTCGAAGGAATCGCCGACACCTGCATTTGCGGTGTCACTTTCTGGCTCTGGGGTTTCGCGTTCATGTTCTGCTCCGGCACACCATGGATCGGAACCACCGGCTTTATGCTGCACGGATTGCCGGCGACCTACGGCACGACAGGAGTTCCGCTGCTTGCGTACTGGGTCTTCCAGTATGCATTCGCGGACACCTGCTCGACCGTGACTTCGGGCGCGATGATCGGACGCTGCGACTTTATCGGCGATCTGCTCTACAGCGTCGGCGTCACCGGTTTCATCTATCCGATCATCGGCCACTGGGCGTGGGGTCCGGACGGATGGCTCGCGAACATGGGTCCGGTTGCGTTCCATGACTTCGCGGGTTCGACCGTGGTTCATACCATCGGCGGAGTGATTTCTTTGGCGGGCGCGATCGCGCTCGGACCCCGGCTGGGCCGCGTGTTCAAGCGCGACGGCGGGACTCCGATGAAACCGCACGACCTGATTATCGGCGCGACCGGCGGACTCATCCTGTGGTTCGGATGGTACGGTTTCAACCCGGGCAGCACGCTCTCGGCGCTTGACGCGGCGGGGATAGGACGAGTGTCGTTCAACACCACGCTGGCGGCATGCTCGGCGGGTCTGACCGCGCTCTTCTACTCGTACTACAAGACCAGCGGCAAATGGGATCTGGCGCTGACGGTTAACGGATTTCTGGCCGGCCTGGTTGCGATTACCTGCCCCTGCTACTGGGTCGATCCCGAGGGCGCGTTCCTTATCGGAATCGGCGCCGGAATCGTGGTGGTCTGGGGTATCGACCTGCTCGAATACCTGCGGATCGACGATCCGATCGGCGCGGTTCCGGTCCACGCGGTCGCGGGAATCTGGGGCACGCTGTCGCTGGGACTTTTCGCCGCGGGCAAATACGGTTCGCCCACTGCGACCGGCGCTGACGTCAGTTCGGTGGTCTCCGGACTGTTCTACGGCGGCGGATGGGGCGTGCTGAAGGCGCAGGCGATCGGCAGCTTTTCGATCACGATTGCAACCTTCGTCAGCGCGATGGCTCTGATGTATGGAGTTAAGTTCGCGTTCCGCCTACGGGTTCCAACCGAAGGCGAGATCGAAGGACTCGATCTGCACGAGCACGGCTTCCCTGCCTACCCGGAATACGTGGTCACCGGCAACGATGGATGCCCCAAGACGATCGACGACGTACCAATCGGACGGCGCACGATGGTCCGTCCGTCCAAGGAGCGCAAAGTAGCCTGAGAAATCTCACCCGGCGGGCCAGCTCCGGATCGAGCTGGCCCGCCGCACTGTTCCAACTCCCGCCGGGCTTTCCGATTGAGGATGTTTGATGACAGCCGCCGCCAAGCGAACCCAGGAATTCGCGATGCGTAAGCGCACGCTCACCAAGGTTCTTATCGGCCCTGCGCGCGACCTGCACGATCCTGGAATCTTCCATAACCTGTCGCTGGTGGCGTTTCTGGCGTGGGTCGGATTGGGCTCTGACGGACTAAGCTCCTCGTGCTACGGGCCCGAGGAAGCATTTCTCGCACTCGGGCCGCATCGCGAGCTCGCGGCGTTCCTGGCGATCCTGACAGCGCTGACCGTATTCATCATCTCGGCTTCGTATTCGCAGACTATCGATCGTTTTCCGACCGGAGGCGGCGGCTACGTAGTCGCGACCAAACTTATCGGGCGGCATGCGGGGCTGGTTTCGGGATGCGCGCTGATCGTCGATTACGTTTTGACGATCTCGATCTCGATCGCGAGCGGCGCCGACGCGATCTTCAGCTTTCTGCCACCGTCGATTCTGGCCTACAAACTCGACGCGTGCCTGCTGGTCGCGGTCCTGATGGTCGGAATGAACCTGCGCGGGCTGAAGGAGTCGGTGTTGTCGCTGTTGCCGATTTTTTTGGCGTTCCTTGCGATGCACGCGTTACTGGTGGGCTATGCGTTTATCGGACGTGCGGGTCAAATTCCGACCGTCGCTCACGCCGCGGTAGCCGAGGTCCACGACGGCATCCGCAGCGTGGGGATGCTCGGGCTGCTCGCGATTTTCTTCCGCGCCTACAGCATGGGTGCGGGCACCTACACGGGAATCGAGGCGGTCAGCAACGGGTTGCCGATCCTGCGCGAGCCCCGCACCGTCACCGGCAAACGCGCGATGATGTACATGGCGATATCGCTGGCATCGCTCGCAGGCGGCATCATGATCGCTTTTCTGCTTGCAGGAGTGGAACCGCAAGCAGGCAAGACGCTCAACGCGGTGCTGTTCGAGCATCTGACGGCAGGCTGGCGAATCGGCTCGACCTCGATTGGGCTGCCGATCGTCACCTTCACCTTGATCACGGAAGGCGCGCTGTTGTTCGTGGCTGCGCAGACCGGGTTTATCGACGGACCCAGGGTGCTGGCGACGATGGCGGCGGACCGCTGGGTTCCGCGGCGGTTTGCAAGCCTGAGCGAGCGCCTGGTCACACAGGACGGCGTGCTCGCGATGGGCGTGGCGGCGGCGCTGATCCTGATCGCGACGCGGGCGCGAGTCGGAACCCTGGTGGTGCTGTACGCGATCAACGTGTTCGTGACCTTCACGCTTTCCCAGCTCGGGATGAGCGTGCTGTGGTGGCGCGAACGCAAAACCGAGCCGCGCTGGAAACGCAAGCTGCTGATCAACGGGGTGGGATGCTGCTTCACCGCAATGATCCTCGCGGTCACGCTGGTGTTGAAATTCGACGAGGGCGGATGGGTGACCGTCGCGATGACGGGGGCGGTGATCGCGATCTGCTTCGCGGTGCAGCACCACTACCGGCAGGTAGGGAAAGCGGTCGAGCAACTCGAAATCGACATCCTGCCGCAGATCTTTCGCGCACCTGCGCGGCGCGCGGTGCCGCGCGATGATACCGCGCCGACCGCGGTCCTGCTGGTGAACGGCTTCAACGGACTGGGGCTGGCGACGCTAACGTCGGTGGCGCGGCTGTTCGGCGAGCAGTTTCGAAATGTGGTGTTCGTCAGCGTCGGCGAAGTTGATTCCTCATTGCTCAAAGGACACGAAGAGGTAGCCCGACTCGAACGAGAGGTTACCGACGATGTGACGGAGTACTGCCAACTGGCGGCGGATTTGGGGTTTCACGCCGAGCTGCGCACGACGATCGGCACCGACGTGGTACTTGAATTGCGCCGTCTATGCCTGCAGGTGGCGCAGGAGTTTCCGCACTCGGTGTTCTTTGCGGGACAAATGGTATTCGCCGGAGAGCTGAGCGGATTCTTCAACCGCTTCCTTCATAACCATACCGCGCTCGACCTGCTGCACTGGCTGCAATTGCATGGGCTCAGCCTGGTGATTCTGCCCGTGCGCGTGGCCGAATCCACCGCCGCCGACGCATCGGAGGCGGTGCTCGCTTGAGGGGTATTTCATCCATGGAAATCGCGATGGTCACTCACGCCGATAGCTCCGCCTTAAGCGACACGCGCGACGCGCATTTGTTGCTCGAGCGCTTCGTCGAGCATCTGACCGAGGGCGGATGCATGACGCTCGTCCAGTGGGCGCAGCGCGAAGCGCCAGAGTTGCTGCGCACCCTGCTGAAGGCGTTC
>DATKSB010000105.1:0-17906 GCA_035531855.1 Binataceae bacterium (SeqCode) | reverse complement strand
TTCACCGACACGATGGCGCGCAATATCGCGTTCGGCCGTCCCGGCGCGAGCGTCGATGAAATTCGCGCCGCCGCACGAATCGCGGGACTCGAGCCAGACATCGCGACTCTTCCGCACGGTCTCGACACTATCGTCGGCGAGCGCGGGATGGCGCTGTCGGGCGGGCAGAAACAGCGCACCACGATCGCGCGGCTGCTGACCTATCGGCCCGGCGTCGTGGTGCTGGACGACGCGCTGTCGAGCGTGGACACCGAGACGGAAAAGTCCGTGCTCCAGAGCCTCGAGGAAAGCGTCGTCGGACGCACCACGATCGTGGTGGCGCATCGCGCCTCGACCGTGCGCGACGCCGACGAGATTATCGTGCTCGAAGACGGCGCGATCGCCGAGCGCGGAACTCATGCCGAGCTGATGGCGCGGCGCGGAACCTACGCCGAGCTGTTCCATCGCCAATTGATGGAAGAGGAACTGGCGCAGTACTAGGCGATGCAGACCGGCGAAGAAAAACAGCTCGGACGCGCGCGCGACTTCGCGCTCATCAGGTTCGTGTGGACCTACGTGCGCCCATACCGCGGGTTGTTCTTCCTGTCGGTCATCCTGATGCCGCTGAATTCGGCGTTTGCGCTGTCGCAGCCGTATATTATTCAGCTAATCGTCGATATCTTTTTGCAGCATCATTATGTTGCGCCGCCCGCCTGGCTGGCCGCGATCTTCGCCGCTACCGGAGGCGCGAGCCTGCTCAAGATGGGCGCGATCTACATGGTGATGGTCGCGGGCGAGTTCGCGACCTTCTATGGACAGTTCTATCTGACCGTGATGGTCGCGCAGTATTCTCTGTCCGACCTGCGCCTGGCGGTGTTCAATCACGTCGAGCATCTGCCGATGTCGTTCTTCGATCGCACGCCGGTCGGACGCCTGGTCAGCCGCATGACCACCGATATCGACGCGATCAACGAGATGTTCGCGCAGGGGTCGCTCACGATGTTCGTCGATGTAATGACGATGTCGGGAATCGTCGTGATCATGTGGCTCAAGAGTCCGCGCCTGGCGATGTGGGCGATGATCGCGATTCCGCCGCTGTTGCTGTTCATCAATCTGTTCCGGGTGCGCGCGCGCGTGGTTTACCGGCAAATCCGCGAACGCCTGGCGCAGGTGAATGCGTACCTGTCCGAGTCGCTGGCCGGGATGGTCGTGATTCAGCTCTTCACCCGCGAACGCACCAGCCGCGACGAGTTCGACGTACTCAACATGCGCTCGCGCGACGCGCAAATGGCGGCGAACACCTATGAGACCGGGCTCTTCTCCGCGGTCGATACCGTCGCCTCGATCACCGTCGCGCTCATCCTGTGGGAAGGCGGCGGGCAGGTGCTGCGCAGCGTTATCACGCTCGGCGCGCTGATCGCGTTCATGCAGTACGCGCAGCAGTTCTTCATGCCGCTGCGCGAAATCTCGAACAAGTACACCACGCTGCAATCCGCGCTGGCGGCGGTCGAGCGAATCGAGCAGCTGATGGAAGAAGAGCACAGCATTTCGAGTCCCGAGACGCCGCGGCTGCCGACGGTCTCGCGCGGATCGATCGTGTTCGATCACGTGGACTTCGAGTACCGGCCCGGCGAGCCGATCCTGAAAGACGTGAGCTTCAGCGTCGAGCCCGGGCAGAAGATCGCGATCGTCGGACCGACCGGCTCCGGCAAGACCACGATCATAAAGCTGCTCAACCGCTTCTACGACGTGAAGCGCGGGCGCATTCTGGTGGACGGCATCGACGTGCGCGAGTGGGATTTGCGCGCGCTGCGCCGCACCATCGGACTGGTGCAGCAGGACGTGTTCCTGTTCGCCGGCGACGTGATGGAAAATATCCGGCTCGGACTGACCGAGCTGGGCGAAGACGCGGTGCGCGACGCGCTCACGCGCGCACAGGCGATCCGCTTCGTCGAGCGATTACCCGGAGGGCTTGGCGAGCAGATTCGCGAACGCGGCGCGAACCTCTCTGCGGGCCAGCGCCAGTTGCTCTCCTTCGCGCGCGCGCTCGCCTATAATCCGCGAATCCTGGTGATGGACGAGGCGACCTCGAGCGTGGACAGCGAGACCGAGCGCCTTATCCAGCTAGCGCTGAACGAGCTGCTCGCCGATCGCACCGCCGTCGTGATCGCGCATCGCCTCTCGACCATCGAGCGCGCCGACCGGATCCTCGTGCTCGCCAGCGGCGTCGTGCGCGAGAGCGGCACTCACGAGGAACTGCTCGCCCAGCGCGGCCTGTACTACCGCCTGTTCGAACTTCAGTACGCGGCTGCGGCCGAGGCTACCAGTGAGGCTGCCGGTTAGGATTTCATCGCGCGCGCGGCTGCATGCAATCGTGTCCGCCGCGACGGTGGCCGTCTTTGCGATCGCACTTGCCGGATGCAACGTCGGCTATCTGACACACGCCGCGTACGAGGGCGGGCGCATCCTGTGGAATCGCAAACCGATTTCCGGTGAGCTCGCACAAAGCGATCTGACTCCTGATGTGCGCGAGAAGCTCGAGACCGTGCTCAAGGTCCGCGAATTCGCCGCGGACCAGCTTGGCATGAACGTCGGCGGCGCCTACGAGACGATCGCACCGGTCGATCAGAGCGCGATTGTCTATGTCGTGATGGCGGCCGAGCAGGATTCGCTCCAGCCGCACACCTGGTGGTTCCCGATCGTCGGCGCGGTTCCCTATCGCGGCTATTTCCAGCAATCCGACGCCGACGCCGAGGCCGCGCAGATGGAGGCGAACGGTTACGACACGATGGTCCGCCCCGCGGTCGCGTTTTCGAGCCTCGGCTTTTTCGATGATCCCGTGCTGACGAACCTGCTGAAGCTCGACCGCGTCGAGTTGGCCGGGGTGCTGCTCCACGAGCTGTTTCATCGCACGTACTATCTCGCGAGCGACGCGATGTTCGACGAGTCGGCCGCCAACTGGGTGGGCGATCGCGGCGCGGTCGCGTTCTTCACTGTGACCGAGGGCCCGGCGTCGCCGGCGGCGGTCGAGGCGCGCGCAATCTTAAACAGTAACTTGAAGTTTTCCAGATTCCTGCTGACCGAACAGGCCCGCCTGCTGAAGATCTACACCAGCGGCGCGCCCCGGGACGAAATTCTGAAACAGCGCGAGGCTGCCTTTGCGGCGATCAAGTCCGACTACGCCGCACTGGCGCCAAGTCTCTACGGCCTCGAGCGTTTCGATCTGGACAAGCAGCCGCTGAACAACGCCGTGATGGTGAACTACCTGATCTACTTCCACGACCTGGACAATTTCGCCGCGCTCAACCGAATCGACAACGGCGACCTGAAAAAAACTATCGCGCGGATCATCGAGATCGCAAAGGCAAATCCCGACGACCCCTTCTACGCGGTCTGGCAAGCGTCCCTGAGCGCGCCGTCCAATCCTCAGCCGTCCGCGAGCGCGCCCTCGATCGCGCCCGCCAAAGCCGGCTCGTAGCCGCCGAAAAAATGATCGGCGCCCGCGATAACCCTGAGCGTCGCGGCGGCGCCGAGTTTTTGCAGCGTCTTTTCGAGCGCCGCGATCGGCGAATAGGCGTCGCGATCGCCTGAGACGAGGACCACCCGCTTGGCAGCCGCTGTGTCGATTCCTGAATCCATCGCGGCAACCGGCAGTGCGACTGCTATTACTCGCATGACGCGCGAGTCGCCGAGTCCGGCGCGTAGCGCAATTGCGGCGCCGAAGGAATATCCCGCCAGCGCGATCGCGCCGCAATCAATATCGGGCTGCGCGGCCAGAAACTCCACCGCCGCGCGCGCGTCCGCGGCCTCACCTTCGCCGCCGTCATACTCGCCCTCGCTCGCGCCGACACCGCGGAAGTTGAAGCGCAGCGTCGCGTATCCGCGCTGCCGCATCGCGGCCTGGATCGCCTCGACCACGTTGTTGTCCATCGAGCCGCCGTACATCGGATGCGGATGGCAGATCACCGCGGCAGGCGACGCGCCGCTGCGCTCGGGCCGCGCGAGCAATCCTTCGAGGGTCAGGTCGCCGCAGCGAAATGTAATGCGCGATTCGGTCATCACGAGTTTCCTTCTCGATTCCCGAGCCCAGGCCGCGGGAGGCTCGAGCCAGCACGCGCTGATGCTATACTAGAGTCGCCGGTTTGGAACATATAGCCGCTGTGACCGCGTCGGCACCCGGTTGCGCATTTAAGTGCGACGCGAGTATAAGAATTATTGCATTGGGAGACAGGTAAAACTGATTCGCGGACGGGGGACATCGCAATGAAACTACGCGGGTTTGTCCCGGCGCTTGCGCTTGGATTGGTGCTTGTCTGCGCCGGTTATGCGCACGCGGTTTCGCTGACCTTGCAGGGTGAGACCGCCGGCCTCGCGACTGCGGACTCAGAGGCGCTCTACGCCAGCGACAGCTCGGGAAAATCAGTGCTGGTGACGGAGGTCGGCCTGCCCTCACCCGACGGTGGCGATTTCTCCGAAGTCGGCGTGCCCTCGATGATGGCCGACGGACGGGTGCTGTTCGGCGCCGAAACGACCGCCAAGAACGGTAAGACGCATTGGGCGATCTTTACCGGCGATCCCGACCGCTCACCCGTCTATCGCGTCGCTCGCGCGGTCGATCTCAAACCCTCGAAAGATTGCGCGCCTGAGCTCAAGGGCGATCCATATCCTGTGGCCGACGCGGACGGAAATATCGCGTTCATGGCGAATCTGCCGGCCAAGTCCGACGCGCTGGTGCTGGATTCGCACGGAACTCTGACTTGCCTTGCCCGGCTGGGAAGCAAAACCGCACAGGGACACGATATCGCCGTGCTCAGCTTCGGCAGTCCGCAGATGGGCAACAGCGGCGAGGTGGTGTTCAACGCATGGCTCAACAACTATTCCGCAAGGACTGACGCCAGGGGCGCACCGATCGCGCATCGCCAGGCCCTGCTGATTGCTTCTCGCATCGGCGGTATCAACGAACTCGCGGTCGAGGGCGAATACGGTCCGAACCATGCCCGCTATGCGCGGCCGTTCGGGCTTCCCGCCGCGCTTCCCTCGGTGCAGGGGACGCTGGTCGCGTTCACGGCGAAGACTTCCTCCGGGGCAGCGCTGTTCCTGTACAGCGGCGGTGCGATGGCGCGAATTCTGCCGACCGGCACGCTCACTCCAGAAGGGCCCGTGACCTATCTCTCTCCGGGCCGTCCCGGCCTGATGACCGACGGCACGGCGGCGGTGCTGGCGGGATGCGCTCGGGAGCCGGCGGTTTTTCGCCTGTCGCATCAGCGGCTCGATTTGCGGCTCCAGCGCGGACAGCTCACTCCCTTTGGCACTGAGCTCGAATCGCTGGGCGACCCGGTTCTCGCGGCGGACGGCACGATGTTCATTGGGGCGACCGATTCTGACGATAATGAAAAGCTATACGAGCTCGGCGGAGACGGCGCATTCTTCGAGGTCGGCAACCAGGATCTGATCTACAAGATCTCAACGGCGGCGCATCGCCATTCGATCTTCACCGGCACTCTGACGGTGAACGAGCACGGCGATTTCGCCTACCTGGGGGGCAAGTAACCCTCAGTTTTTCGGCTGCATCGGATGCAAACAGAGCGCGCGGAAATCCGCGCGCTCTGCTTTTCAGGCGGCGCGCAAGGTGCAATCCTTGGCGGCATGGCGGTATTAAACAAATTCACGACGCTCTCTCCCCAGCTCTACGAATACGCAGTCGAGCACGGCCACAGCACCGATCCGATCCGGCGCGAGCTTTCCGAGGAAACCAAAAAACTCGGACCCATCAGCATGATGGAGATCGCGGCGGAACAGGGCACCTTCATGGGAATCCTGGCCAAATCGATCGGCGCGAAATCCGCCGTCGAGGTCGGCACCTTCACCGGCTACAGCTCGCTGTGCGTGGCGCGCGCTCTCCCCGACGACGGTCATCTGCTGTGCTGCGACGTAAGCGAGCAGTGGACCAGCATCGCGCAACGCTATTGGGAGAAGGCGGGAGTCGCGAAGAAGATCACGCTGAAGCTCGGGCCTGCCGCCGAAACGCTGCGCGCGTTGCCGGCCTCGCACAGCTTTGACTTCGCGTTTATCGACGCCGACAAGTCGAACTACCGGGTTTACTACGAAGAGATCCTGAAGCGGATGCGCCGCGACGGACTGATCCTGATCGACAACGTGCTGTGGAACGGCGCGGTAATCGACAACGCGAATCAGACCGAAGACACCAAGGCGATTCGCGAGCTCAACGACTTTATCGCGCACGACGACCGCGTCGAGGCGGTGATGCTCCCGCTGGCGGACGGCCTGACAATCGCGCGCAAGAAATAATTCCTCGCCCTTAGAGGGAGCGGCCGGGTGAGGTGCGTGTTCAGCGCGGCGGATGGCCCTTCTTGAAATCGCGGGGGCCGTGAACTAACTGCGCGCTCACGACGTTGCGGCAATCGAGGATCTGCCACGGCGAGTCGGGGCGCTCGGCCGGATACGTAATCGTCGCGTTCTTGCAAATTGCCGCGCGCTCGATCGCCATCTCCGGACCGATAACCATTAGCTCGGTCTTGCCGTCGGGAAGAGTGCGAAATCCGTCGGCGTGATCGTAGGCAAGCCGGCTCGGCTCGATCGTCTGCAATTGCGGCATCTCGACTTCGAGCAGCGGTCCCTTCGCGTCGCTGATTATCGCGTGCGCGCGTCCGACGCTCGCATCGAACTCGATTTTGCCGAGCACATTGGGGTAGCTGCGCTCCCATAGTCCGGCGCTTAATGCCTGCGCGCTGTCGGTGATGGAAGCCGCGACGAACACCGCCGGCATCATGTTGAGCCGCGAACCGAGTCCGAGCGTTGCGTCGCGAAATGGCCCGACGGGAGAGTCGGCGTTGTCGATAATCGTCAGGCGGCAATACGCCGGCGAGGTGCGGCAGAACTCGGGCGGCAGGCGCTCGAGCAACGGAGCCTTGCGCACCTCGAAATAAACATTGAGCATCGTCGCGTTCGCGCACTGCCACGGCAACGCGGGATACGCGACGCGTTCGGCGGGCAGCGCGATTCGATATTGTTCGTGACGGGCGAGTCCTTCGTCAGGCACTTATCGTACTCCTCGACTTCTTTTCAACTTGCTCGGAATGAGCGCGGCGCCGTCACGCCGGCATCGGCGGCGCTTCGGGGCCGCCTTTCGACTTCTCCCCGCGCTTGCTCGTCTGCTTGCCTTCGGCGAATTCGGGCATCACGTATTTCGCGAAGCGTTCGAGGCTCGCCAGCACCTTCGGATGCGGAATCTGCTGATCGAAGTTGATCATGCAGACCACGCGCTCGACGCCGACTTCCTCCCAATAGCGCAGGTTTTCGATGATCTGATCGGGCGTGCCGACAGGAAAGCCCTCCCGTAGCGACTGGATTTCTGCCTGGCTGAGCAGCGCGGTCGCGTTGGCGTGGGCAGTGTACGCGTGCGATGGATAGATTCCGCCGAGTCCCACCAGATGCGCCGCGGTGCGGAAGAAATTGAACGCCGCGCCGCCGCCGACCGCGCGCGCCTCGTTCTCGTCTTCGCCGCAGTACATCCAGCTCGCGGCGTTGACCTGGTTGTTCACGAATTTGCCGACCGGGTCGCAATGCTTGATGATTCGCCGGTAGTCGGACACGAGCCGCTTGTAGTCGGCCGGCGTTCCGAGAGTGACGCCCAGCATCCCGATTCCGCGCTCGGCGGCTTGCACGGCGGTTTCGGGCGACGATACCGCGACCCACATCGGAGGATGCGGGTCCTGGATCGGCTTGGGCAGCACGTTTCGCGGCGGCATCTTGAAGTACTTGCCGTTCCACTCGAATTCGTCTTCAGTCCACATCCGCGGAATCGCGCGGACGACTTCGTCCCACATTTCCTTGGTCGCGTCGGGATCGATTCCGAACGCGCCGACTTCAGTCCAGGTGGCTGAGCGGCCGGTGCCGAATTCGAGGCGTCCGTTCGAGATCAGATCGAGCGCGGCGGCGCGTTCCGCGATTCGCGCCGGATGATTCATCGGCGGCAGGCACACGGAGATGCCCATGCCGATCCGGATGCGCTTGGTGCGCGCGGCCGCGGCGGCGAGAAAAACCTCGGGCGCGGATGAATGCGAATACTCCTCGAGAAAATGATGCTCGACTTCCCAGACCTGGTCGAAGCCGAGCTCGTCGGCAAGCTCGATCTGTTCAAGCGCCTGCTGATACGCGCGCAGCTCGGACTGGCGGGTCCACGGCTTCTGCACCGAATGTTCATAGAAGATTCCGAATTTCATATTCGCACTCCGAATCGATCCGAGATCGCGATCAGTTGAGCTTCACCAGGCTCGGGCACCATCCGAGGCCCACGACTCCCGGTCCGCAATACGCGCCGGCCGAGGGTCCAAGCTCGGTGGTGACGATACGTTTGCATCGCAGGCGCGCCTTCGCCGATTCGGCGAGCATCGCCGCGCCGCCGGGATTCGCGCCGTGGGTTACCACGACAGTCGCCTCGGCGCCGGAGAGTTCAGCCTCGGCGCGCGCGAGCATCTTCCCGATATTTTCCGCCTGGGTTTTGGACTTGTCCACGACCGCGACTCGGCCCCAGATTCGGATCAGCGGCACGGTGCCTTTGAGGCTGCCGACGTTCATTTCGTAGATCGAGATCCGGCCGTCGCGCTGCAAATATTCCGTCGTCGTGGGAGCAAGAAAGGTATCGATTTGCGGCGTTGCCTCTTCGATCGCGGCGACGGTTTCGGCGAGCGTCGCGCCGCGCAGCGCCATCTCTGCCGCCTCGATACAGATAGCACCGAGCGCCGTAAGCGCGCGGCCGGTGTTCAGCACCTCGACGGGAATTTGGCTGTCGCGCTTGGCGACTACTGCCGCCGAGAATGCGGCGGTATAGGTCGAGCAGGATTCGAAAGGATTGATGAGGCAAAGGATCTGCTGGCCGCGCTCGTGCGCCTTGCGAAACGCCGCCAGGAAGTCCGTCGGCATCGCGGCTGCAATCACCGGCAGCCGAGGTTCGCCCGGCAGGCGTTTATAAAATTCGTTTCGCGCGAGCGTGTCGTCGCGGAAATACTCGGTCGAGAATGCGACCTGGATCGGAGCGACCTCGATTCCGAGGCGGCTGATTTCGGCGGCCGGGAGATCGACGCTCGAGTCGGTGACGATCGATAATGTTTGAGCCACTTCCATACCATTCGTTCAATGATTGGGACGATCAGCAAATAGCGCGCGCCGGGGCGCGCGTCAAGGCCAGCCTAACGAGCGTTCGGTAGCCGTGGCTTCGTTCCGGTGATTTTGCCCGTCGTGTTTCAGAATGTTCAATGAATTCAAGGGTTTTCCGTGGGAGGATCACAGTTCGTTTTACTTTCCCAAGTCCCTGCCATTCGGCGAAGCGGCCGTGTGACGGCCTACGCGACCGGTCCACCTTCCGATCATCGCATAGTCGGCCAAATGAAATAAGAACAGTTCAGTCTTGACAAAAATATTACCGCATTGAAAACGGCGATCGCTTTTCGATTGTCAAGGGAGAGCGAGTGCGAACGTTCCAGCTGTCAACGCTGATCTGTCACCTGCGCGCACTACTGCACATGCGCCTCGGGATTTCTCCCTGCGGTCGAAATGACGATTGTAGGATCGGCGGCACAATTTCGCGTCGGCAGTTCATCCACGATCGTCATTTCGAGCTATGGGCGAGAAATCCCGAGGCGCTCATGCACCCATCCGCGAGTGGCAATCGATTCAGGGAGAAGCACGGGATTCCTCGCGCGCGGCAGCCACGCGCGCGGGAATGACACAAATGAACGAAATGACGGCTGCGGCCAATCTCCGTATCGCCCGAGATCGTCCTATCCAGACATCCGGGGTGCGGCGGTTTATCCGGGGGTCAGCGCGCGATAGACTTCTCAAACTTGCGCGCGCGACGGCGCATCACAAGATGAACGAACGCTACGACCCGAAAACTATCGAACCCTTCTGGCAATCCGAGTGGGAACGCGCCGATCTCTATCGCACGGCCGACACTCCCGGACAGCCCAAGTTCTACGTGCTCGAGATGTTCCCCTACCCTTCGGGCAACGGGTTGAGCGTCGGGCATCTGCATAATTACGTCCCGTGCGACGTGATCGGGCGCTACAAAAGGATGACCGGGTTCAACGTGCTGCATCCTATGGGATGGGATGCGTTCGGATTGCCCGCAGAAAACGAGGCGATGCTTCGCGGCGCTCATCCAAGCGAAACCGTTCCGCGCTACGCCGCAAATTTCAAGCGCCAGCTCACCATCTCCGGATGCGCCTACGATTGGTCGCGCGAGATTAATTCGTCTTCGCCCGAGTACTACCGCTGGACGCAGTGGTTTTTCCTGATGCTGCTGAAACGCGGACTTGCGTATCGCGCGACGGGATCGCAGTGGTGGTGCGACAAGTGCCGTACGATCCTGGCCAACGAGCAGGTGATCAACGGATGCTGCTGGCGGCATCCGGACAACCCGGTCACCAAAAAAGACCTCGAGCAGTGGTACATCAAGATAACCGACTACGCCGACCGCTTGCTCGAAGACCTGGGCGGGATCGATTGGCCCGAGCCGATCAAGCTGATGCAGCGCAACTGGATCGGACGCAGCGAGGGCGCGGAGCTGGCTTTCCCGGTGGCCGGCAATCCGGGAAAAGAAGTGCGCTTCTTCACGACCCGGCCCGACACCGTGTTCGGCGTTTCGTTCATGGTGCTCGCGCCGGAGCATCCGCTGGTCGCGCAGATTACCACCGACGCGCAGCGGGCGGCGGTCGAGGAGTATGCGACGGAGGCGCGGCGTCAGAGCGAGATCGAGCGGATGTCCACGGTCAAGGAAAAGACCGGAGTCTTCACCGGGGCGTTTGCGCACAATGTTTTTACGAAGAAAGATATTCCGATCTGGATCGCCGATTACGTCCTGATGGGCTACGGCACCGGCGCGATTATGGCCGCGCCGGGCGAGGACCAGCGCGACTTCGAGTTTGCGGTGAAGTACGGCCTCGAGATTCCGCGCGTCACCGCTGCGGCCGACGGCGCGACGGCGCCTGCGGATCGCGCGTTCACGGAACACGGCGTCGCGATCAACTCAGGCTTCCTTGATGGCAAGACGACCGCTGACGCGATTCGCGCGGTCTGCGACTTCGCGGAGCGCGGCGGAATCGGCAATCCCACGGTCACCTACAGGATGCGCGATTGGCTGATTTCGCGGCAGCGCTACTGGGGATGCCCGATTCCGATCGTCTATTGCAAAGCGGAATGCGGGATCGTTCCAGTGCCCGAGGACCAACTGCCGGTGCTCCTGCCCGCGATGAAGGACTACCAGCCGTCGGGCACAGGGCGCTCGCCGCTGGCCAACGTGCCGTCGTTCGTCAACACGACTTGTCCGCGATGCGGCGGACCGGCAGAGCGCGAGACCGACACGCTGGACGGCTTCGCATGCTCGTCGTGGTATTTTCTGCGCTTCGCTTCACCCCACGAGGATCGCGCGCCGTTTGATCGCGCGGCGGTCGATTACTGGCTGCCTGTGGATCTCTACGTCGGCGGCGCGGAGCACGCCGTGATGCATCTGCTCTACGCGCGGATGTGGACCAAAGTGATGTTCGACGCGGAGCTGATCTCGTTCCAGGAGCCTTTTCCCAAGCTGCGTAATCAGGGCGTGGTGTGGGCGGCCGACGGCCAGCGGATGTCCAAGTCCAAGGGCAACGTCGTCACGCCCGACGCGATGATCGAAAAGTACGGCGCCGACGCGCTGCGGCTCTGGGAATTGTTCATGGGACCGTTCGACGAGGACACCAAATGGAATGAGAGCGGCGTGGCCGGCACCGAGCGCTTTCTCATCCGCGTATGGTCATGGGTGCGGCGCTACGTCGAAGCCGGATGCCCCCAGGGCGTGCCGTCGGACGAGACAATTCATCGCGCGCACAAGACGCTCGGAATCGTAACGGAACATCTCGAGCAGATGCGCTTCAACACGGGACTCGCGGCGCTGATGGAGCATCTCAACTACGTGACCAAGCTCGAACCCGGGCAGATGAATCGATTCGTCGTCGAGTCGTTCGTGCTGATGCTCGCGCCGATGACGCCGTATATCGGCGAGGAGCTGTGGCGCGCGCTGGGGCATCAGGATTCCGTGCATCGCGAGCGCTGGCCCCTGTTCGACCCTGCGCTTGCGCGCGAGGAGACGGTGACCGTGGTGGTGCAGATCAACGGCAAGATGCGCGAACGTCTGCAGGTCGCGGCGGGAGCGGGAGAAGACGAGGTCAAAGCGCTAGCGCTACAGAGCGAAGCGGTAGCGAAACATCTTGGCGGCAAGCCTCCGCGCAAGTTCATCTTCATCAAGGACAAAATGCTGAGCATCGTGGCGTGAGCAGCCGCGGCTGGCCTCTCGCGCTTCACGCCGATCCCTCGCCCGGTGGGAGAGGGATTCAACAAGAGCTGCACGCCGCGCTGAGCTGAGCTGAAACGTTTTGCAGGTTTATACGTCTAAAGGGCATGAGACCTGTGGTGCGCTTACGGCTAATCGGTGTTGCCGCGCTCGCGGTCGCGACGCTCGGGGCGCCGATGGTTGCGTCGGCGCAACCATTTTCGTTCGATCGGCCGGGTAGCAACTATGTGATGCACCTCGCTCCGGGATCGATCGTCACCGCTCCCGATACCCTCGTGCCGGAGTTCGGCGGATCCGGGCCGATGCGCGGGCCGCGCGCGAATCCGGTTGGACGGCCGATGCTGATCGAGGTTCCCGACGCGCCGGCGGCGCCGCGTCCACGAAACGTCCTGATTCTTCCGGTCGTCTGGTCGTCTTTATCCTGATCGCCCCACCTTTTTCATCGCCGCGTTTGCGGAACTTGAAGACCTATGAGTCGCGTGCGATGCTTTCGCTTGGCGAAATATCCGCGCTGTGCGCATAAGCAGGAGCGACCCGAATGGCTGAGCAAGTTCTCAAGATTACACGGCAGGCGAATTACGCGGTGCTGACGCTTAACCGTCCGGAGAAGCGCAACGCGCTTAATCAGCCGCTGATCGAGGCGCTCAACGCGGCGCTCGCGCAGTTCGAAAACGACAAGGAAGTCCGCGCGCTGCTCTTGCGCGGCGAGGGCGCGAGTTTTTGCGCAGGAATCGATTTGCGGGAAGTTGACGAAGCCGAGGGCGGGCATAACCCGACCTCGCTCGAGTCGGTGTTCGGCCGCCTGGAGCGCTTTCCGGTCCCGACGATCGCCGCGGTGCATGGCGCGGCGCTCGCCGGAGGACTCGAGCTGGCGCTGCATTGCGATCTGCGGATCGCGAGCGCTAACGCCAAACTCGGGATGACGCTCGGGCGCGTCGGCCTGATGGTGCCGTACGATTTTACGCGCAAGCTGATCGAGATCTGCGGGTCCGCGAACACCGCGTGGATCCTCTACACCGCCGAGCTTATTGACGCCGAGCGCGGACGGCACATGGCGATGGTCCATGAGGTGGTGCCCGACGCGAAGCTTGGCGAGGTCACGACCGCGCTGGCCGAGAAGATCGCCGACAACGCTCCGCTCTCGCTGCGTGCGATGAAGTCCACGGTGCGCCGCTGCATGGCCGAGACCTTCGACGCATGGCACGACGACCTGACTCGCATGGCGCGCGAAGTTCGCCAGAGCCAGGATGCAAAGGAAGGCGTGCGCGCGTTCCTGGAAAAGCGCAAGCCGGCATGGAAGGCGCAGTAGCGGGGCCCGCTCAGGCGCGGCGCGCGAGCGCTTCTCTGATCGCGGCGGCGCTCGCGAGCAGGGTGTTGGGCAGGTTCAGCGTTCCCGCGACGTTCGAATAGGGATACATCCGCGCGTTGATATGCGCATGCAGCGGCAGCCCCTCGCCCTGGTGAATCTCGTAATCGAGCGGCATCGGGCCCATCAGCGCGAGGATCCGGTAGATCGCGCCTGCAAACTCGCGCAACTCCCCGGTGGATAATTCAGGCAACTGCGCGTCGCGATATTGATGCATCACGACGTCGTAGCTGCGCGGAAAGGCGCCGATGGGACTCGCGTAGCTGATGATATTGCCGCGGCTCTCGAGCGTCAGGCCCAGCCGATCCATCAGATTGATAATCTCCTCGAACAGTCCGGGCGTTGCGCGCTCTGCACGCGCTTCCGCCGCGACCGATGGAAACGGCTCGGGCGAGCCGAGAATCTGCTGATGCAGATGCGGCTGCGAGGCGCCCGACTCGCGTCCCTGGTTCTTGCGGATCACGACCGCGCGAACCGCGCGATTCTCGCGCGCAAGGCGCATCACGCGCACGTCGGCTTGGAGCAGATGAAAGAAGTGCTCCTCGCCGAGCGCGCCGGTAAAAGTCAGGTCGCCGTGCGCCTGCGGATTGTCGTTTTCAATGAAATGGCGCGGGTCTTCGACCACGATATACGACTCGTTGCGATTTCCGGTCAGCTCGGCCGGAATGCGCGGAAAAAGATTGTTGAACACGCGCACCACCCATCCGTCGCCGTCGCGCGCCGCCGCCCCGGTCCATTCGGGCATCTCGGCCGGCGTCACGCGAAAGATCTCACCGGTGGTGAGCGCCTCGTTGCCGGGACAAAAGGGACAATTGGCGGTCGCGCGGCTATGCTGCTCCTCGCTCATCGGCGCGGGGCGTGCGGAGTTGCCGGCGTCGCGGCCCAGGGTGAACGCGAAGCTCTTCGCGCGCACATCGACGACGTAAGAGATGACGCCGGTCACGGGGTTGCGAATCCAGACCAGCGCGCCGTCGCGGGTTTCATGTTCTATCGGCATCGCATTCCATCGGCATCGGTAGAAATATCGGTTAAATCATCAGCCGAGCGGGTTTACAACGCGCCAGCTTCCTGTGCGGAAACGTATTGCACGGTTAACGGGCAAACTTGACTCTCCGGAAACGCTCCGTTATCCACATAGAGAGGACGGGGGCTCGGGAGGTCCCGGGCACGAAATCGGGGTTTGGCATTCGGGGTCTGGCGATCCGCGCCTGCGGACACCAGGCTTTTTTTTGCCGGACCGCACGCGCGACGCTTGCGCCCACGCTCGGTTGAGATATTTTGTGACACCATCAAAAAAATATTTGTTCACGCCCGGCCCTGTCTCCGTGCCGCCCGAAGTGCTGCTGGAGATGGCGCAGCCTATAATTCATCATCGTACGCCAGCGTTCAGCGCGACGCTCGACCAGGCGCGCGCGCGGCTGAAGCCGCTGTTCGGGACCGCGCAAGAGCCGATCCTGCTGTCGTCGTCGGGAACTGGCGCGATGGAGGCCTCGATTATCAACCTGCTCGGGCAGGGCGACCATGCGATTTACGTCAACGGCGGCAAGTTCGGCGAGCGCTGGGGCAAGATCCTGGCGGCGTTCGGAATGATTCCGCACGAGGTCAAAGTCGAATGGGGCCGCGCTGTGCGTCCCGAGCAGATTGATGACGCGCTGAAGGCGCATCCGGAAGCGAAAGCCGTTCTGGTGCAGGCGAGCGAGACCTCGACCTGCGCGATTCATCCGATCGGAGCGATTGGCGAAGTGACGCGGCGGCGTGGCGCGATGCTGATCGTCGATGGGATCACGTCGGTCGGCGTGTTCGAGCAGAAGATGGACGATTGGGGCGTCGATGCGTTCATCACCGGAAGCCAGAAGGCGATCATGCTGCCGCCGGGGCTCGGGATTGTGGTGCTGTCCGAGCGCGGAATCGAAGCGGCGAAGAAAAACCAGACGCCGAAATTTTATTTCGATCTTCCGAAGGAGCTAAAGGCGCAGCGCGATGAGCATACCACCGCGTTCACGCCCGCGGTCGGGTTGATTTTCGGGCTCAACAAATCGATGGAGCTGCTGCATACGGAGACGCTGCCGCGAGTGTTCGCGCGCCACGCCGCGATGGCGCTGGCGACGCGCGAAGCCGGGCTTGCGCTGGGGCTCAAGCTTATCGCGCCCGACAGTCCGGCTCCGGGAGTCACTGGGCTTATAGTCCCGGAAGGTTTCGACAGCGGGAAGCTGGTGAAATACATGCGCGATGTTCTGGGCGTCGCGGTGCAGGGCGGACAGGATCAGATGAAAGGCAGACTGGTGCGGATCGGGCACATGGGGCATCTGACTCCGTTCGATATGCTGATCGCGATAAGCGCGCTCGAAGCGGGGCTCGCAAATCTTGGCTATGAATTCCGGACCGGTGCGGGCGTCGCCGCGGTCCAATCACGAATCGCACGGAGCATCTGAAGCGAACATGGCGGACAGCTTCCGCGTCTTGCTTAGCGATACGCTGGCACCTCAGGGAATCGAGGTTCTCAAGCGCTATCCTCAACTCAAATTCGACCTCAAGCCGGGGCTCGCGTCCGCCGAGCTGGCCGCAATTATCGGCGACTACGACGCGCTGCTGATTCGCAGCGGCACCAAGGTCACCAAGGAAATAATCGATCACGCCACGCGGCTGCGAGTGATCGGACGCGCGGGCGTGGGCGTGGACAACGTCGATATTCCGCCGGCGACGCGGCGCGGAATCGTGGTGATGAACAGCCCGCTCGGCAACAGCGTCACGACCGCCGAGCACGCGATCTCGATGATGATGGCGATGGCGCGGCATATCCCGGCAGCCAACGCGTCGGTTCGCGCGGGAAAATGGGAACGCACGAAGTTCACCGGCGCCGAGATTTGCAACAAGACGCTCGGCGTCGTCGGGCTGGGAAATATCGGGCGAATCGTCGCCGACCGCGGTGCCGGCCTCAAGATGAAAGTTATCGGCTACGACCCGATCCTCACTGCTGAAGCCGCTGGCCGCCTCGGGATCGAACTCGTCGGCCTGGACGAACTATTCGCCCGCGCCGATTTCATCACGGTGCACACGCCGTTGACCGACGACACGCGCGGGCTGGTCGATGCGGCGGCGTTTGCGAAGATGAAAAAGGGCGTGCGCGTGATCAATTGCGCGCGCGGCGGAATTATCGACGAACAGGCGCTCGCCGACGCGATCACGTCGGGGAAAGTCGCAGGCGCCGCGCTCGACGTATTCGTCGAGGAGCCGCCGCCCCGGGAGCATCCGCTGCTCAAGCTCGACGCTGTGATTGCGACGCCGCATCTGGGAGCCGCCACCGACGAGGCGCAGGTCCAGGTTTCGGTCGATATCGCGCAGCAGGTAGCGGATTTCCTGATCGACGGCACCATTCGCAACGCGGTGAATATTCCGGCGGTGACCCCCAAGGAACTCGAAATTCTCGGGCCTCATCTGATGCTCGGCGAAAAGCTCGGGCGGCTGGTCGCCCAATTGATCGCAGGCGCGCCGATCAGCGTCACGGTGGCGTTCGGCGGCGAGGCCGCGAATCTGAAACCCGACGCGATTACCGCGGCGGTTCTGAAGGGGCTGATGGCCGGGTTCCTCGATGAGGAATTGAACGTGGTCAATGCGCCGTATATCGCGACCGAGCGCGGCATCCGAATCGCGGAAACGCGCTCGCGCGAAGTTACCGACTACAACAACACGCTGTCCGTGACGGTGCGCACCAATGCGGGCGAGCATGACGTATCGGGCGCGGTGCTGGGCAATCGCGCGATGCGCCTGACGCGGATCGACGGCTACCGCGTCGAAGCGGTTCCCGAGGGTTACTTCCTGATGCTGCACAACCGCGACGTTCCCGGAGTGGTGGGCGCGGTCGGCACGCTCCTGGGAGAATCGGGAATCAATATTGCCGGACTCGAGCTCGGACGCGACCGGGTGGGCGGAACCGCACTCAGCCTGATCGAGGTTGATGGCGCGGTGCCGGGCGCGGTGCTGGAAAAACTCAAGACGGTCGCAGCCATCACGTCGGCGACGCTGCTTAAGCTCTGAGGGGACGAACAATCGCGACTGGCGCGTCTATCGCAGGATGCGCGGGGTGCGCGCGCGTGCGCGCGGGGGAATTTCGATGAACACAGTTGCCGTAGTCGGCACGCAGTGGGGAGACGAGGGCAAGGGCAAGATTATCGATCTGCTCGCGCGCGACGCTGATATCGTCGTGCGCTTCCAGGG
>DATKSB010000104.1:0-5169 GCA_035531855.1 Binataceae bacterium (SeqCode) | reverse complement strand
CGTAATCGTTCATCAGGCTGATAACCGTGCGGTCGCCATTGCGAACGATCGCGACCTGCGAGGCGTGGTTGTACAGCGCCGCGTCGGCCTTGCCGACGTAGAAGCCGCAGAACGCGTGCGCGCTATGCGGCGATATAGTGGCGACGGCGGCGAGGATCGCGAGTGCGGCCAGAGTTCGCGCGGCCATTTTCGGAATCATGAGAGCCTCCTTTCGAGTTCCACTCAAATTTCGGTGCGGGAAAAAGGCGGTCCCACGCGGGCACCGCGAACGAGGCGCAGAACAGCGCCCAGACGAGCGAATTTTGCGCGTAGAGCCCGAATTGCAGCGCCAGTGCGATCGCCGCGACGACAGCCGCGTGCGCGATTCGTCCGCGGCGAGAATTGGGACTGGTCATCGGATCGGAAATCATAAAGAACGCGAACAGCAGCAGCGCGCCGTTGTCCAACTGATGCGTCCAAACCGCAAAGCTGTAGCCGAGCCATGCGTCGCGCGCCTCCATCGCGCCCAGGTACATCGCCAGGAACCCCCAACTGATATCGCCGCGCTCGGCGCGCCGAGTCACAATCGCGCCGAGCGCGATAAACCATCCGGCGTACGCAACCTCCTGTCCCCATTGACCCGGAGAGACCCACGAGCCGGGCAGCGCGGCGATCGCGACGATCACGCCCAGCATCGCGGGGTTGAACAGATGCTTTCCGCGCACGCGGAAGATCGATTTCGCCGCGATCGCGGACGCGGCGGCGATCGGATGCACCATCAGGTTGTCGGTGCGCAGCAGCAGGGTGATCCCTAAGGCGGTGATAATCGCGCTGCGCAGCGAGCGGGATTTGGGCGGGTTCCATCGCCACGAGATACGCTGCGCGACGATCGCGGCGGCAAAGGTCAGGATGATCTGGGCCGGCAGCAGGCTGAAGTCGCGCAGAAAAACTCCGGCCGCGAGCAGGATGCCGAGTGAGGCGACCTGGAAGATGCGCGGGTCCGCGAATGGCCCCGCGAGCGCGCCTGCGACGCGGATCAAGCATTCGCGGACAAGCGCGATCCGCGGCGCGGATGGCGCGGAAATAACCTCGTGCGAAAGGCTGGCGGCGTCCATCGAGTTGTGTTCCTCGATTCTTTGAACGCGCGAGCGGAATCTTCTTGCAGGAATTTTTGCGATCGCGAAAGCTTCGCCGTCAGCGCAGTATCGTCACCTCTGCGAATCGATCGGATTCTGTGTAGGCGGCTTCTGTTCTTCGTGTCTTGGTGTCTTTGTGGCCGCCTGGTGCCGTGGTGTTTGAGTTCGATCCGTCCGAGAGCTATCGCCGCGACCAGGTAACGCCGGCGTCCGCGGTCAGGTAACGATTGCCTGATGCGTCGGTCACCATCGCGTCGTCGGCGCTGCTCGCGATGATCGCGCGCAGATTTCCGGCGGCGGGCGACGTTAGCTGCGACCAATGCGAGCCGCCGTCGGTGGTGCGCAGAATCGTGCCCGCCTTTCCGACGATCCAGCATACGCGCGCGGAGACCGCCGCTCCCGCAGTGAGGTCCGCGGTTACTCCGCTTGATTGCGAACGCACGGCACCTTCCGCATTGATGTGAAAGATGGCGCCGCCGCCCCCGATCGCCCACGACGACCGGTCGGGTGCGGCGATTTCGATCGTCCCGGCCGGCAGCCCGGGCGCGTTTGCGATCATCGTGCGCGAGACGCCGCCGGTTGTCGCGGCGCGCGGCTCGCCCGCTGCGGATTCCATCCGAGGCAATCGCGCATAGCTGCTGGAGATCGCTCCGCCGCCCGCCGACCGGCCGGCGTGGGCTTGCGGCGCGGACTGGTTCATTGCGAGCGTCTGTGCCGATTCGCTGGCGGTTGATGGCGCGAGGTTTGCGGCGGCGCGCGGAACCTCCAGAGCCTTCGCCGCACGAGGGACTTGCGAGATTTGTGCGACCTGCACCTGCGCAACCTCGATCGGCGCGCGGCCATGCTCGACGAACACCACCGCGACGGCGAGAATCGCGACGGCGCCGGTCAGCACTGGAACCGCGAAACGCGGGCTAAAGATCCAGCGCCATCCGCGCGGATACGCCGCCGGCGCCGAGTCATCGGCGCGTGCGAGCGCGGCGACGATCGTGCGGCATCGAGCGCATCCGGCCAGATGCTCCTCGACCCGGGTGGCCGCCGTATGCTCGAGCGAGCGATCGTACCATCCGGCGATCAGCACAGCGTCAGGGCAATCCGCCCGTAGGCGCTCGTGCGCGCCGTCGCCGGGCGCGGCGGCGAGCGCGCGCGAGAGAATCGCGTCGATTGGATCTGTGCGTCTATCCTGGCTCAACGCGTCTCTCCTGACCGATGAACGATCGGCGCGCGATTCCTTGCTCGATAGGCCTGCGGAATCATCGTTGCGGCTCAGTCGGCGGCCTCGGACAAGGCCGTTTGAAGATCGATTGAGAGGTCCAGCGCTGCATAAGTATAGCACAAGCGAATCTGGTCTTCGGACAAACGCGATTCGTGCTTGAGCGCGCGTTCGATCTGGAAGCGCAGCGCGGCGCGTGTGCGATCGAGATTTCGCGAGACCGCAGATTCGCTCTCGCGCATGATTTTTGCGATCTCGCGCAGCTTCAACTGCTCGCGATAATAGAACCCGAGCCGCATCCGATCCCGCGCGTCGAGCGCCGCCAGAGCGCGGCAGAGCGCCGCGCCGACAGCGCTGACGTAACGCGAGCGATCGGGATCGCGCTGCTCCCCGGACGATATCGGTTCGGGCCGGTTGTCCAGCGGCTCGAACTTGCGTGCGGCGCGAAAATAATCGACGTGGCGCTGCGCAAGAATCGCGCGCAGCCAGGTCGCGAGCGAGCTTCGCGCGGCGAAATAATCGAATAGCGAGCGGCGCCGTCCTTCCCGAACCTCCAAGCCGTAGAGCTCGGCGTACAGCGTGTCGGCCAGCTCGCGCGCGCGCGATTCGTCATGGGAGATCGCGCGCGCCGCGGCGTAAAGGATCGGCCGGAACTTTTCAACGAAATGATCCCACGCGGCGGGTTTGCCCGCGCGGCAGGCCACTGCCAATACGAAATCGCCCAGATGCGACGAATCGGTCACGGCCGCTATATCGCCGCCAGCCTCGGCGACGCGACGGAGCGCGGCGGCGAATTCGTCGCGCCCGAGCGACCATTGCTCCGCGCCCGAGCGCGCATATGCGCTCGCGACGGCATCGGACGCGCGCAGCTCTTTTTTTGACTCGGCCACTTGCGAGCCTATGGTAGCGCGGATTTTCAGGAACGCGAGCACCCGCATTGGCGTTCGACCGGATTAGCCGGACGGGCGCGCAAAATTCCCCGATGCGATCGGACGATCGCATTTTTCTGACGGGACCAGACGCAAGCGTCGCCGGTTTTCGCGAACCGGAGACCAACTCGAGGACTAGCCGGCGGCCATGGAGAGGTAGCTTGCGACCATCAGGGCTCCGACAGTGAGAGCTGAACCCAATACGACGAAGACCGCCATCTTGGCCATGCTGCTCATCGGTGACCTCCCATTGGAACGCGGCGCGAGCGCCGGTTCCGGGTAATCAGCCATTACAATCGCTTATCTGGAGAATCAGTTACGACAATGCAGGTCGAAATGCAATACGCCCCAATCTACAAAGGAGCGCGGTCCAGCGAGCGGTACTGGATCGCTTCGCTGACGTGGTGCGCCGCGATCGCGGGGGCGTCTTCGAGGTCCGCGATCGTGCGCGCGACCTTCAGGATTCGGGTGTAGGCGCGCGCCGACAATCCGAGCCGGTTAATCGCGAGCTCGAGCAGCTTTTCGCCCGCGCTCTCGACCGCGCAATGCTGATGCAGCTCGCGCGCGCCCATCTGCGCGTTGCAATAGATCGGCATCCCGGCGAAGCGGGTCAGTTGATGCGCGCGGGCACGGTTCACGCGCTCGCGGATTGCGGCGGAGGTCTCGCCCGCGCGCTTGTCGGTCAGGTCTTTGTATTTCACTGCGGGCACTTCGATATGGATATCGATCCGATCAAGCAGCGGGCCTGAGATTCGCGAACGGTAGCGCGCGATCTCGAGCGGCGCGCAGGAGCATTCGTGCTGCGGGTCGGTGTAGAAGCCGCACGGGCACGGGTTCATCGCCGCAATCAGCATCACGCTGGCCGGAAACGTGAGCGTGCCCATCACGCGCGAAATTGTGATCTTCGAATCCTCGAGCGGCTGGCGCAGGACTTCGAGCACGTTCTTGCGGAACTCGGGCAACTCGTCGAGGAACAGGACGCCGCGATGCGCCAGGCTGACCTCGCCGGGGCGCGGAATCGGACCGCCGCCGATAAGGCCCGCATCGGAGATCGTATGATGCGGCGAGCGGAACGGACGCGTGGCAATAAGCGCACGGCCGTCGAGCAGGCCCATCACGCTGTGAACCTTGGTGGTCTCGATCGCTTCCTCGAAGCTCATCGCGGGAAGCACGGTCGGAAGCCGCTTCGCGAGCATCGTCTTGCCCGATCCCGGCGGGCCGATCATCAGCACGTTATGCCCGCCGGCGGCGGCGACTTCGAGCGCGCGCTTGGCCTGCTCCTGGCCTTTGACTTCGCTGAAATCGACTTCGTACTTGGCCGCGCTCGCGAACAGTTCGTCCAGATTCGCCTGCGCCGGTTCGATCGAGCGCGTGCCGTCGAAGAATTCGATCGCCTCACGGATATTGCTGACGCCGACGATCGGCGTGCCGTCACCGACCACGGCCGCCTCGCGCGCGTTCTCGGCCGGCAGCATCGCGCCGTCGAATTTCTTCGCGCGCGCCAATAGCGCGGAGGGCAGGGCGCCCTTGATTCCCTTGACCCGCCCGTCAAGTGCAAGCTCGCCCAGCACCAGGTAGCGGCGCATCCGATCGCGATCGCGAATCTGTCCGTTCGCGCCGAGCAGCGCTATCGCCAGCGGCAGATCGAACGCGGAGCCTTCCTTGCGCGTATCGGCCGGGGCGAGGTTGATCGTGATCTTGCGGCCCGGAAAATCGTAGCCCGAGTTGCGCAGCGCCGATTTGATTCGGTCCAGCGCTTCGAGCACCGATTTCTCCGGCAGCCCGACCATCTTGAGCGCGGGAAATCCGCCGGAGATATCGATCTCGACTTCGACCGGGTACGCATCGACGCCCGCAAGTGCGCTCGAAATAACGCTAGCTAGCAACCGGACCCCCTTTGCGCGCAGTGACC
>DATKSB010000103.1:0-5407 GCA_035531855.1 Binataceae bacterium (SeqCode) | reverse complement strand
ACGCGGCGAAGAAATCCTCGCGCGAGCCGAGTCCGCCGACCGGTTTGCGATCGTTGCCGAAACGCCACGCCCGCACGCACATCCAGCCCACATCCTCCATCGGGTCGCCCAGATGCGCCAGCTCCCAATCCAGAATCGAGCGCACTCCCGACGGTCCGAAGATCACGTTTCCGATCCGGTAGTCGCCATGCACCAGCGTCTGGCGCGGCGTTTTCGGAATCCGGCTCAGGAGCCATCTGAATGCCAGCTCGAAGGCGGGATGCGGCTCGAGCGCGAGGCGGCGGAAATTTTCCTCGTAGCGAAGTACTTCGGTAAGCGCGGCGTTCTCGCCCGGCGGCGTGAGGAAGTCGAGTTGATGCTTCTTCGGATCGATGCGATGGATCTTCGCGAGAATCTCCGCGAGCTGCGCGGGCATGACCTCGCGCGCCCGCGCGTACTCCGCGTCGCGCAACAGTCGACGCGCCAGGGTCTCGCCTTCGACGCGCTCCATGACAAAAAATGCCGCGCCCAAAACCGCGGGATCGTCGCTGACCCACAGCACTTCCGGTACCGGCACGTCCTCGCGATAGGCCGCGCGCAGCACCAGAAATTCGGCCTTCCGGTTGGTGTCGATCCTGTGCTCGCCGGGGTCGCGGCGCAGCACGAGTCCGCGGGTGGTCTTTGAGCCGTCCGTCTCGAGCGTTGCGTCGAATGACCAGATCTCGCGCGACGCGCCGCCGGCCATGCGGCGAAAATTATCGATTTCGACTTTCGCGAAGCCGCCCTGCTCGCGGATGAACCGCGCGAGGCGTTCTATCAATTCCTGCTTTTCCATCATTCCATTACTTGCGATTACAGATCTCCGACACGATGAACGTCTAGCACGAAGTTTCACGGATGCGCACATCGTCGATTGAGCGCCGGAACCTACCGGCGCGAAATTCCACCAACCAAAGAAGAAAAGAATCAGCCAGCGCGGCCTGCAAGGGCGGCCAGGCCGTCGCCGAGGAGATTGAAGCCCAGGATCGCGAGGCCGATCGCGACGCCGGGCGCGGTGGTCAGATGCGGCGCGATCAGCAGGAACTCGCGGCCCGCGTCGAGCATATTGCCCCAGCTTGGCGTCGGTGGAAGCACTCCCAGCCCGAGAAACGAGAGCGCGGCTTCCGCGCCGATTATTCCGCCGATTCCAAACGTCGCCTGCACCGCGACCGGTCCCGCCACCGCCGGCAGCATATGGCGGATGAGCACGCGAGCCGGCCGGGCGCCGAGCGCGTTGGCGGCGTGAACGTATTCGCGCTCGCGCAGAGACAGCACTTCGCCGCGAACCACGCGCGCGTATCCAGTCCAGCCCATCGCGGTCAGCGCGATCACCAGATCGATCAAGCCGGGTCCGAGGATCGCGGCCATCGAGATCGCGAGCAGGATTCCCGGGAACGCGAGCACGATATCGACTGCGCGCATTACGAGGTTGTCAATTGGTCCGCCGGCCAGGCCGGCTGCGCCGCCGATCAATCCGCCGACGATGAGCGAGAGAAAAACCACCGAGACCGAGACTCCCAACGAAAGCCGCGCACCCCACATCACGCGCGCAAAAACGTCGCGTCCCAGCGCGTCGCATCCGAACGGATGCGCAAGGCTGGGCGCCGCGAGCGCATTCGCCAGATGGACGGCCAGCGGATCGTGATTTGCCAATGCCGGGCCGAACAGCGCGGCGACAATCAGGATCGCAACGATCGTTCCACCGACCACTAGCGAGGGGCTTTTGCCGGGCCCCTTCACTTAAGACTTACCCGCGGATCAACCAGCGCATAGACGAAGTCGGTCGCCATGTTCACCACTACATAGGTGAGCGCGAAGGTGAGAACGCATCCTTCCACCAGCGGATAGTCGCGCGCGCTGATCGCGGCGATCAGCATCCGGCCGAGGCCCGGCCATGAGAAAATCATTTCGACGATCAGCGCGCCGGTCAGCAATCCTCCGAGCTCGAGGCCGAGCAACGTGATCACCGACGTGAGCGCGTTGCGAAGGCCGTGGCGCAACAGTGCTGCCGTGGGGCTAAGCCCCTTGCTGAGCGCGGTGCGCATGTAGTCGCTGGCGCGCACGCCGATCAGGCTCTGGCGCAGCATCCGCGCGATAATCGCGGCGAGCGCGGTTCCGAGAGTGACGGCGGGCAGGACCAGATGGCCGAGTCCGCCGCGTCCGGTGAGCGGGAACCATCGCAGATCGAGCGAGAACAGAATCATCAGTAGGGGGCCGAGATAAATGTGCGGCACCGAAATTCCGAGAACCGCAAAGCCCATCGCGCCCACGTCGCCTGCGCTGCCGGGTTTCGCACCGGCGATAAATCCGAGCGGGAAAGCGATCAGAATCGCGACCAGCAGCCCGGCGGCCGCAAGCTCGAGGGTCGCGGGAAACCGCTCGGCGATCAAACGCGCTACCGGCTGATGATACGAAATCGATTCGCCCAGGTCGCCGTGAGCAAGGCCCGTGATGAACGACGCGTACTGCGCGGCGAGCGGGCGATCGAGGCCGAGCTGATGCCGCATTCCGGCGAGATCCGCAGGCGCGGCCGTATCGCCAAGCATCGCGACGACAGGATCGCCGGGCACCAGATGAATTAGCGCAAAGGTAAGCGTCGCGACGCCGAGCGCGACCGGAACCAGCGCGAGCATCCGTCGCAAAAGGTAGCGGATCATTGTGCCGGCCCCGCGCCGCCGGGCGCTTCGAGCGTCACCTGCGCCAGCGACCGCAGGCTGCCGTTGGGATAGGGCTCGAAGCCTTGTACGCCGCGGTTCAGCGCCGCGACAGTGTTGACCCACCACAGCGAGACATAAGGCAAATCATCGGCGGCGAGTTTCTGCACACTCGCGTAAATTTTCTTGCGCGCGGCGGGGTCGATAGTTCGCTGGCCGGCTTCGACCAGCGCATCCATTTCAGGATTTGAGTAATCGCCGCGATTGGTGCTGCCGTGCGGCGGCGTCATCGCGGAGTCAAATACCATGTAGTAGTAATTCGGATCCTCGATTCCGACCCACTGCAGCGAAGTCAGCTCGAAATCGCCGCGCTGGATATCTCCATAGTAAGTCGCCCATTCGAGCGTGCGGATGTCGAGCCGGATTCCGACCTGCTTGAGCATCGCCTGAAAAACCTCGGCCAGGCGCGCGCCCTCGGGCGTGGTTTTGTACTCGAAGCGCAAATCGCGCATCCCGCGTGCGTCGGCGCGGTAGCCCGCTTCGTCGAGCAGGCGGCGAGCGCCAGCGGGATCATATCCGTAATTAGCGACGTCGCCATCGTATGCCCAACTTTCGGGCGCGAGCATCCCGGTTGCGATACGCGCGGTTCCGTGCAGCATCGAACTGACTATTGCGGTGCGGTCGATTGAGTATGCGATCGCGCGGCGCACGCGCAGGTCGCGCAGCCGGGGGTCGCGGAAATTGAACTCGATATATTTGTACGTAGTGCCTGCGGTATTGCTGATTTCTAGCGTCTTGTGGGCCGCCAGCCACGGCAAAAGGGTGGCTTCGAGGTTATTTTCGGAGAGATCGCAGATTCCTTCGGCCAGTTCGAGCGCGCGCACCGTCGGATCGGGCACCACCTTGAACAGGATTTCCCGTGCGGCGGCGGGCGCCGCTGTGCGGTTCGGATTTCGCGCCAGCGTCACCGATTCGTCGCGCCGGTACGAGAGCATCGCAAACGGCCCGGTTCCAGGCGGTCCCGCCGCGGCGCTCTGCGCGGGCAACGGAGTTCCGTCGGGCACGATTCCCTGCATCGCGATCTCCAGCGCAGGCGCATACGGATGCCGGGTCGTCATCGTGATGGTGTAGTCGTCGGGCGCGGAGACCGATGCGAGCTCGATCATTCCGGCGCGTTTGGCCGACATCGAGGCCGGCGCGAGGATCGAATCGTAAGTGAATTTCACGTCGCGGGCGGTGAGAGCGCGGCCGTCGCTGAAACGAATTCCGTGCTTCAAATGAAAGATGAGCGTGATCGGATCGGGCCGTTCGATACTTTCGGCCAAATCGCCGACAAACTCGCCCTCGCGCGAAATTTTCACCAGGGAATCGAAGACCAGTTCGTTCACGCGCGAAGAGATCGCGTCGGTCGCGAAGCGCGGATCGGTGGAAGTCGGCGAACTTTCGATATCAACTTGAATTCGCCCCGGCCTCCGCTCCTGCGAGGGCCGCGCGCACGCGCTCGCGACAATCGCGCATAGCGCAACTGCAATCGCACTCGACCGCGCCCTGCCCCGCCTCATCGCATTAACCGCCGCCCGCCTTTTGGATCATCGCGGATGGGCGAGATAATAGCAGAAGTGATGCGCCGTCGCGGCGCGTCGCAAGGGAGGTTTCCGATGGGAACCGGATGGCGAGTCGGGGTAAAGCTCGGGAAAGGCGATCTGACCGAGTCTCGCGCCGACGCGATTGTGAATGCGGCGAACAACGATTTGATCCTTGGCGGCGGCGTTGCCGGTGCGATTAGAAGCAAGGGCGGTCCGGCGATTCAGCGCGAATGCGACCGTCTTGGACCGATCGCGATCGGCGAGGCGGCGATTACCGGCGCCGGGCGTCTGAGGGCAAAATTTGTAATCCACGCCGCGAGCATGCGTTTGGGAGGCGGCACGACCGAGGCGCATCTGCGCGCCGCGACGCGCAACTCGCTTAAGCGCGCAAACGAGAAGGGACTCAAGTCGATCGCATTCCCGGCGATCGGAACCGGAATCGCCGGATTTCCGCTCGATCGATGCGCTCGCGTCATGCTCGACGAGGTTCGCGAGCATCTGGCTGGCGTCACGAGCCTCGAGCGAGTCGAATTCGTCCTGTTCGACACGGTGGGACTAGCCGCGTTCGAGCGCGCACTCGAAGCCAGGCGCGATTAGTAAGAAGGTTATTGCCGGAGTCGCGACGCACCGCCCCGACTGGGCGCATTCTGCGCCGCGCGCGCTTCTGAATTGTCCCTCTCCCAAAAGGATTGGGAGAGGGTGGCGCGCGCTGCGCGCGACAGGTGAGGGACCTACAGCAGGGACTCTTTGATCGTCTGGAGAGCAGCGGCCATATCGCGCAGCAGGTCAGGGTTCCAAAAGCGAATCACGCGGAAGCCCTGAGCTTCCAGATAGCGCGTGCGCGCGAAATCGCGCTCGGTCTGTTCGAGATGCTGGCTGCCGTCCAGTTCGACAATCAGCCTGCGTTCGAGACAGCAGAAGTCGGCAATGAACGGACCGATCGGAACCTGCCGGCGAAACTTGAAGCCGGCACATCGGCGACCTCGAAGCTTGTTCCAAAGCGCCTGTTCGGCATCGGTTTGGGTGCGACGCAAAGTTCTTGCGCGGTCTCGAGCCAATTCCGGAGGCCGATTCATACGGGCGGAAATGATCGCAGCGATCGTATCCGGATATCAATGCTGAAGGTCCCTCACCCACGCGCGTCACGGC
>DATKSB010000102.1:0-2237 GCA_035531855.1 Binataceae bacterium (SeqCode) | reverse complement strand
CCGTAGCCTGCCGCTATTTCCGGCGTCGCGTCGGTCGACCCGTCATCGACCACGATCACTTCGATCGAGTTGCAGGTCTGCGCGAGCGCACTGTCAATCGCGAGCGCTATCGTCGCGGCCGAATTGCAGGCCGGAATTATTACGGCTACACGCGCCATGCGCGCGACTTATCGTGGCCGCTTCGGGGCAGCCACGCCGCTCGGACGGTATCCCGTCTCATTGTTACCCCCCCGGTGATCGCCGTTCGTGTCAGACCCTCGATACTCAAACCTCCGGGCTCCAACATGCCCTAAGGTCGCGTCCGAGCAACTCCTCCAAGTCTTCCACTTCAGGCCTCATCGCCAGCCGCAACTGCTCTTCGTGTTGTGGAGCAAGCTTCGGATAGGCTGACCCGCCGGAAAACATTATACGCCAAAGCAGCGTGCCGGGTTCAAGATAGCGCGCCACCCGTGTCATCCGGTTGCGGATCAGATAATCGCGCAAAAACCGCCCGCCGCGTGCCAGTTGCGGACTCCACGGCGCCCGCTCCGACCGATTCATCGGCTGCGCCATCGCCGGCGACCCGCTAAGATCTATGGTCCCGATACCGATGAAGCGGCAGATCGAACCGAGATAGGCCTGTGGATTTGCCTGAAGATCGTCGTACAGCACGACCATCACGTTCTCTTTCCCGAAGACCGCCCGCCAGCTCCGCACGTTGTCCGCGTAGCTGCCCGACGCGGCAAGGAACTGGCGCTGGATGGCGTAGTCGAACGGACCCGTCAGAAGTCCGGCGCGATGCCACGCCTTGTATTGCGAGTAGATTCGCGCGACCGGATCGCGCAGCGAGCAGATTATCCTGCAATCCGGTATCGCCGCCGCGATCCGCTCGCGCGCCTCGGGATGGTCAAAGTAGGTTGGCGCTATCTCGCCGGCCGGCAGTCCGGGCAGACAATTGCGAAAGTATGCCTTGTACCAATCGAGCCCTTGCGCATAGTTCCAGACGAAGAATTGGGTCTCTTTGATCCCCTCTGGCAGCCCCACGTGACCGCGTAGCGCGCGGCCGAGCCACGTCGTTCCGGTGCGCGGCGGTCCGACCGCGATAAAATCGGGCAGCCGATCAGCTTTTGCGCCGTTCAACATCTTGGAGGCTCAGGTCTTCCAACGGCACAATCATCTTGGACAAATTTCAAACCGTCTGGTCAGAACCCGCGTCTGAAAGGGATTTCCCTCGCTCGCCGCGCGCCGTTTTCCACGACGCCAGGTCGCGCCCGATAAGCTTCTCGAGCGCCTCGACCTCGGGCTCGAAGCGCCGTCTGAGTTCGGCCTCGACGCCCGCGTCCAGCGGCCCGAACTCACCGCCGCCACGGAACGAAAAGCGCCACAGGCCGGCCTTGCCGAGCGCACCTATCAGATACCGCTGGTTGCGCCCTTCGAGCCATCGCCGAAGCCGGTACGCCTTCTCCGCAAGCGCCGCGATACGCGGCCCGCGCGTCACGCTGTTGACCCGGCGCGCCGCCAGGGGCGATCCTTGCAGCGATATCCGCCCCGCCCCGATAAAGTCGCAGATGCCGTCCAGAAACCCCTGCTCGCTCGTCTCGAGGTCGTCGTAGAGCGCAATGTAAACATTCTCGCGCCCGAACCGCGACTGCCATCGCGCGACATGGAACGCGTAGCGGTTCGATTCCCGCAGCGGCTCGTACTCGTCGACCAGCTCAAGCATCGACCCGCGGGTCCATCCGTTATGCCGCAGCAGCCGGTAAAACGAATAGGCGCGCGCGACCGGATCGCGCAGCGTCACGACTATCCGGCATCGCCCGAGATGGCGCGCAATCCGCTCGGGCGCGTCCGCGTCGGCGAAGTAGTTGGGCGACAGCTCGCCGATCGGAACTCCCGCCGCGCAATCACCAAAGAGTTCCGCGTACCACTCGATTCCTCTGCCGTAATTGTTCGAGAAAAAATCGGTCTCCTTAAGATCGCGCGGCAGACCGATATGCCCCTTGAGCGCGCGATAAAGCCACGTCGTCGCGGTGCGCGGCGGCCCGACCGCGATAAAGTCCGGCAGACGCCGATGCCGCTCCGCCGATTCTGCCGCGTCGCTCACCGCCGGCGCGCGCTCATGGCGCGACCAGGATATCGTCGCCCTCGACCCGCACCTCGAAGCACGCGACCTTCACGCCCGAATCCTCGACGCTGGCCCCGCTCGTCACGTCGTATTCCCATCCGTGCCACGGACACACCACCGTCGTGCCGTAGAC
>DATKSB010000101.1:0-31739 GCA_035531855.1 Binataceae bacterium (SeqCode) | reverse complement strand
CCGCTGGAATCCGAAGATGAAGCCCTACATCTTCGGCGCCCGCAACGGAATTTATATTATCGACTTGCAGCAGACCGTGCGGATGTTCCGCGCGACCTACGACTTCGCACGCGATCTGGCCGCGCAGGGCGGCACGATGCTGTTCGTCGGCACCAAGAAACAGGCTCAGGATATCGTCAAGGAAGAAGCCGAACGCTGCGGGATGTTCTACGTCAACAACCGCTGGCTCGGAGGGATGCTGACCAACTTCCAGACTATCCGCGCCTCGATCGACCGGCTCAAAAAGCTCGAGGAGATTCTCTCCGATCCCGAGATGGCGCGCGCTCTGACCAAAAAGGAAATGAGCGACAACGGGCGCGAGCACGGCAAGCTGATGACCGTGCTCGGCGGAATCAAGAACATGCGCAAGCTCCCCGACGCGCTCTGGGTTATCGATACCAAGAAAGAAGATATCGCGGTGGCCGAGGCGAAGCGGCTCGGAATTCCGGTCGCGGCGGTGGTCGATACCAATTGCGACCCCGACTTGATCTCGTACCGGATTCCCGGCAACGACGACGCGATTCGCGCGATCAAGCTGTTCACCGCCGCCGTCGCCGACGCGATCCTCGAAGGCAAGCAACTCGCCGAGGAGCGCCAGAAGGGCCAGCAGGACGACGCCGCGGATCGCGACAGCGGACCCGCGCCGGAATCGCCCAGCGCGGTTTAACGCACGAAAAAACCAGCAGCGGGATAACCGCTCGTGCCCGATCCGCACCCGGATCGATCACGGGTGCAACCCCGCGAACTTAGCTCCCGGTGCCAGCTCAAATGGATGTCAAACCCTCTAGCGTAAAGGAACTCCGCGAAAAGACCGGCGCGGGCGTAATGGATTGCAAAAAGGCCCTGGCCGAGGCCGATGGCGACCTCGAAAAGGCCACCGTATGGCTGCACGAAAATGGAATCGCGCAGGCCGCCAAACGCGCCGGGCGCAAAGCCTCCGAAGGCTCGGTCGGCAGCTATATTCACGCCGGCGGAAAGCTGGGAGTGCTGGTCGAAGTGAATTGCGAGAGCGATTTCGTGGCCAAGACCGACGACTTCCAGTCGCTGGTCAAGGAAATCGCGATGCAGGTGGCGGCGGCCAATCCGCGGGTCGTGCGGCGCGAGGATCTGCCGCCCGAAATCGCCCAGCAGGAACGCCAGATTTACGCGCAGCAGGCGCAAGCCTCGGGCAAGCCCGAAGCCGTGATCACCAAGATCGTCGAAGGCAAGATGGAGAAATTCCTGAAGGACATCTGCCTGCTCGAACAGAGCTACGTGCGCGATCCGAACCGCACCATTAATGACCTGGTGCTCGAATTCGGCGTCAAGCTCAAGGAAAAGATCGACGTGCGCCGCTTTGTGCGCTTTCAGCTCGGCGAAAACACCGAACCCAAAACCGACTGACCGCGCTCCCGCTCGATTAGAGAAACGCCGGCTGCCAAAGCCCAGGAGTACCGATGGCGATGGACGAGGTTGACAGCTCCGCGGACAAAAAGCCGCACTTCAATCGCGTTCTGCTCAAGCTCTCCGGGCAGGCGCTCGCGCCCGACAACCAAAGCGGCATCGACCTTGACGTGTTGGCCAAGTTCGCGCTCGAGGTCAAGGAAATCGCAGCGCTCGACATCCAGCTCGCGATCGTGATCGGCGCCGGCAACTTTATCCGCGGCTCCGATTACGAGGCGCGCGGCATGGATCGCTCGACCGCCGACCAGATGGGCATGCTCGGCACCGTGATCAACGCCCTGGCCCTGCAAAACGCGCTCGAGCACGTGGGCGTCAGCACGCGGGTGCTTTCCGCGGTCGCGATGCAGGCGGTCGCCGAGCCGTATATCCTGCGCCGCGCCGTGCGCCATCTGGAAAAGGGCCGGGTCGTGATTTTCGCCGCCGGCACCGGCAATCCCTATTTCACCACCGACACCGCCGCCAGCCTGCGCGCGCTCGAAATCGGCGCGCAGGTTATCCTTAAGGCCAGCCACACGGTTGACGGCGTGTACGACCGCGATCCGGTGCGCGAGCCCGGCGCCAAACGCTTCGATCGCCTGACCTATCTCGACGTGTTGCAGAAGAACCTCAAGGTGATGGACTCGACCGCCATCTCGATGTGCATGGATAATCATCTGCCGATAGTCGTTTTCAATTTGCGCAAACCGGGTAATATAAGAAGGGCCGTGATGGGAGAACCGATCGGCACCTGGGTGGAAAGCGCGTCATGACCGGAGAAGTCATCGATCTCGCGCACAAGGAGATGGAGAAGTCCGTCGAGGCCTTCCGCCATGAACTCTCGCGCGTGCGCACCGGACGCGCATCGACCGCGCTGGTCGAAAACCTGCAAGTAAATTACTACGGGGCCAAAACCCCGATGCGCCAGTTGGCCGGACTCGCCGCGCCCGAGCCGCGCCTGATCGTGATCACGCCCTACGACAAGGGCGCGATGCACGATATCGAAAAAGCGATCCAGACTTCCGACTTGGGGCTCAATCCGATGAACGACGGCAAGGTGATCCGGATACCGCTGCCCGAGCTGACCGAGGATCGGCGCAAGGATCTGGTCAAGCACGTGCGCAAGATCGCCGAGGAGTACCGCGTCGGCGTGCGCAACCATCGCCGCGACGCCAACGACATGCTGAAGGAACTCCACAAGGACAAGCAGATCGCCGACGACGATCTGCGCGCCGCCGAGGCCAAGGTCCAGGGTTTCACCACCGAGTTCATCGAGAAGATCGACAAAGTTCTGCAAGCCAAGGAAGTCGAGATCATGGAGGTCTGAGCCGAGCCGGACCTGGAAGCCCGAGTTATTTGCTCGCACTTCGCGCTCGTATATTCCGTGGCAATCTCACTCCCACTAAACGATTTCCCCGAGCTCTCGCGCGACCCCGCGCGGCTGCCGCGCCACGTCGCGATCGTGATGGACGGCAACGGCCGCTGGGCGCGCCGCCGCGGACTCGCCCGCACCGAGGGTCACCGCCGCGCCAAAGATTCCGTGCGCGCCGTGGTCGAAGCCGCCCGCGAACTCGGCATCCCCTACCTGACCCTGTTCGCGTTCTCGGCCGAAAACTGGACCCGCCCGACCACCGAAGTTGATTTCCTGATGCGCCTGCTGCATCGCTATCTACTGACCGAAACCAAGCGGATGATGAAACGCGGAATCCGCATCCTGGCGCTCGGCGACACCGATCGATTGCCCCCGCGCCTGCGCCAGGTGCTGGCGGAAGCGGTCGAGACCACCCGCGATAATCGCGACATGACGGTCGCGCTCGCACTCTCCTACGGCGGACGCCAGGATATCGTCGCCGCGGCCAGAACGCTCGCGCGCAGAGTCGCCGCCGGTGAGATGACCGCCGATCAGATCGATTCGCACGCGGTCCAATGCGCGCTCAACACCGCCTCGATGCCCGATCCGGACCTGCTCATTCGCACCTCGGGCGAATTGCGCATCTCGAATTTTTTCCTGTTTCAGCTCGCCTACACCGAACTCTATTTCACCGACACCCTGTGGCCCGACTTCCGCGAGCGCGAGTTGCTGAGCGCGCTGGCCGCCTATCAGGCGCGCGAGCGCCGCTTCGGCAACGTCGCTCCGGGCTAGCGTGCGCGGCGCTGCCAACGGGAAATTTCCTCGCGTGTTGATCACCAGGCTCCTTACCGCCGCGGTAGCGCTGCCGGTCGTTCTGGCGATCGTGATTTTCGCGCCCGCCGCGGTTTTCTCGGCATTTATCGGCGTGCTGGGACTCTGGGGACTTTACGAAATTGCCGAGATGAACAACGCACGCGGTCCGGGCTCGATCGCGATCCTCGCGATCCTCGGCGCCGTGCCGATGTTCATCCTTCTCGTACGCGGCGACGGTTCGTGGATCGAGCCGGTCGGCGTGATCGTCGCGATGTTCGCGCTGGTCGGCACGGTCGCGATTCGCGGACCCGCGGCAGCACCCCGCGGCGCGATTCACACTGGGCTTGGCGCGCTGTACGTCGGCGAGCTGTTTCCGTACTTCGCGATGCTTCGGAATCTGCGCGGCGGCATCCCGACGATCATCTTGATGCTCCTGCTCGTGATCGCGAGCGACAGCGGCGCATATTTTGTCGGCTCGGCGATCGGCCGCACCAAGCTCGTGCCGCGCGTGAGTCCGAACAAATCAGTCGAAGGCGCGATCGGCGGCCTCGTCGCCGCGGTGATCGCGGGCCTAATCCTGCGCCGATGGCTCGCGCCGGATTGGAGCACCGGCGCGACCGCCGCGATCTCGGCGGCGATCGCAATTCTCGCCCAAGCCGGCGATCTCGCGGGGTCGGCGTTCAAGCGGGCCGCGGGAGTCAAGGACTCCGGCTGGATCTTTCCCGGCCACGGCGGATTGCTCGACCGTACATGCAGCCTAGTGTTCGCGGCAGTGTTCACCTACTATTGTATTAGATGATGCGGTGCTGACGCCGCAGGCGGCTTCTGCCTGATCAATCCGATACGGGAGTTCTATGCTGACTTCTATTGTCGCGGCCGTGGTTATTCTCGGCCTACTGGTTATCGTCCACGAGGCCGGGCACTTTGCGATGGCGAAACAGCTCGGCGTGCGAGTGCTGCGTTTCTCGATCGGCTATCCGCCCAAATTGTTCGCGATCAGGCGCGGCGAGACCGAATATCAGATCGGCGCCACCCCTCTCGGCGGATACGTGCGGATGCTCGGCGACGAAGTCGGCGAGGAACCCAAGTCCGAAGAGCTGGAAATCTTCATCAACGAGATCGGCCACGACCTGATCGACGCCGCGCGACTTCACGGCGCCGCGATTGCCAGCGGCAGCTTCGACGCGCGGGTACAAAGCGTGGCCCAGCAGATCATCGCCGAGCGCGCACCCGCCGTCGTCGGCAACACCGCCGCCGCGCACGCCCCGATCGAATCGAATGCGCTCGCGATTTTGGGCCGCGAACTCAAACCCGAAGAGGCCGCGCTGGTGAATCGGCTGCGGATGGACCCCACGTTCGACTCCGCCCGCGCCGCGCTGCGCGACCACCCTCCCGACTCGCTGGTCACCGCGTTTCGCACCCGCGCCTTTCCCTCTCAGCGGCTCTGGAAGCGCTTCGCAATCGTCCTGGCGGGACCGGCCGCGAACATCATCTTCGCACCGGTGATGCTCTGGATCGTTTTCATGTACGGCGTGCCCGTGGTGCAACCTGTCGTCGGCGAGATCAAATCGGGTCTGCCCGCTGCCACCGCCGGGCTTCGCACCGGCGACCGGATCGTCGCGGTCGATGGACATGAGACGGCGACCTGGTCGGATTTTGCGAGTCTGGTCGAAGCCAGCAAAGGTAGCCCGCTCAAGCTCGCGGTCGAACGTCACGGCGGCAACGCATCGTCACGCACCAGCATCACGATCACCCCCAAGCTCGAAAGCGAAAAAAATATCTTCGGCGCGCAGGCCCAGCGCTGGATTATCGGCGTGATGTCGCGCGGCGACGAAATTATCAAACGCGAAAATCCCTACGACGCCGCGCTCGACGCGGTCATGACCAGCGGCTCGATGACGGTGCAGTTGGTCACCGGAGTCGCCAGTATCATCTCGGGCGCAACCCCGGTGCGCCAGGCGCTGGGCGGACCGATCATGATCGCTCAACTCGCCGGACGCGAGGCGCACGAAGGCTTCGCCAGCGTCGCGATGTTCACCGTGATGCTGAGTCTTGAGCTCGGAATCATTAACCTGCTTCCGGTGCCGCTGCTCGACGGCGGCCATCTCCTGTTTTTCGCGTGCGAAGGAATTCGCGGCAAACCGCTCGCGCTGCGCCATCGCGAGATGGCTCTCCAGGTTGGCCTGTTCCTGCTGGTGGTGCTGATGGCGTTTGTGATCTTCAATGATATCGCGCGTATTGTGCAGGGCTGAAAGTCTGCTCGAGCAGGCCGCCGCGGGCCGCGCGGTCCTCGGCCTCGACACCGGTGCATCTCCCGCAAGCCTCGCGCTGATCGTAAACGGGCGTATTGCGGGCGCGGTCTCGCGCGCATCGACCGCGCACGGCGCCGCGCTTTCCGGTGCGGTGGACGATCTGTTGGCGGCGTCGGGAATCAAGCTCGGGGATTTGGGCGCGGTCGCAGTAGGTATCGGACCGGGCTCGTTTACCGGCCTCAGGATCGGCGTCAGCTACGCGAAAGGAATCGCGTTTGCCGCGCGATGCGCGATCGCCGGAGTCCCGAGCCTCGACGCTCTCGCGCTCGCCGCCCTCGAAGATCCCGGCGCGCGGTCCGAAATGACGGTGTGTCCGATTCTGGACGCTCGCAAGGGCGAGGTTTACACTGCCCTTTACCGAATCGTGGCTGATGGGTTAGAGAAGTTATCTCGGGATTTGGTGATGCCGCTCGCTCGCTTGATAATGACACTTGCGCAACTTGATCGCGGCGCGATTTTGGCGGGCGACACCAAGACAAACGACGCGGCTGCTCTTCTGCATCAGAAGGGCGTCGAAGTGATTGTACAAGGCACTCGGATTCTCGAAACGCGCGGACGCTACGTTGCCGCGCTCGGTGCGGCGCGCGTCGCGCGCGGAGAATCCGACTGCCTGGACACCTTCGAGCCGCTTTATGTCCGGCCGCCGCAGGCCGAGGCCGCACTTGCACCTCATGCCTCGGAGGCCACAACGGAGGGCGTATGGAGCGCAGAGAGGAAGAACTCATCCGGCAGCATCTGACCCACGACGATGAGCTGAAGTCGTTGTTCGAAGAACACGAATCGCTCAAGCATCAGCTCCAGGAATATCGCAGCAAACACTATCTGACCAACGCAGAGGAAATCGAGGAAAAGCGCATCCAGAAGCTCAAACTGGCTTCCAAAGACCGGATGATGGCGATCCTGGAACGCTATCAGTCCGACGCCCGCTGAGCTCGCTCAGCTGCGAATCTCTCGAAGCCGCACGAGTGCCACGATGCGAGCGAGCACGCCCATAGCATGCCCAGTCACACTATATCCGTCCTGGTTGAAAACGAGTTCGGCGTGCTCGCCCGCGTGGCGGGCCTGTTTTCCGGCCGCGGCTTCAACATCGAATCACTGACCGTCGCCGCCGATCCGCTGGACCCCAGCGTCTCGAGGATCGTGCTGGTCGCCGAGGGCGACGATCAGGTCCTCGAGCAGATCAACAAGCAGCTCAACAAGCTCGTCTCCGTGATCAAGGTCACAGATTTCAAAGGCGTCGATACCGTCGATCGCGAAATGGTGATCGTCAAGGTCGCCGTCGATGAACGCACGCGCTCTGAGCTCGACTCGATCGTGCAGGCATTTCGCGCCCACGTGATCGATATCGGACCGCATTCGGTGGCCGTCGAGCTGACCGGAGACACCGACAAGGTGACGGCGTTTATCGCGCTGGTCCGCCCGCTCGGAATCAAGGAGATCGTGCGCTCGGGCAAAGTCGCGATGGCGCGCGCGGCGCAGCTCAGCGGTGAAAATCACAAGCATCATCGCGCATAGAATCTGGTGCATAGAATCTGGTGCATAGAATTTGGCGCAATAGCATTCGCTCCTAACATTTCAATTCTCGGGAGAAAATTCTGATGAAAGTCTTTTACGACCGCGACGCGGATCTTAACGCGCTGCGGGACAAGAAAATCGCCGTGATCGGTTTCGGCAGCCAGGGCCATGCTCATGCGCTCAACCTGCGCGACAGCGGAATGGACGTGCGCGTCGGCCTTAGCGCCAACAGCTCCTCGCGCGACAAAGCGATCAAGCAGGGACTGGCAGTCTTCGACGCCGCGGAAGCGACTCGGCAAGCGGACGTGATCATGATCCTGGTCCCCGACGAAATGGGCGGCGATATCTACGCAAAGGAGATCGCGCCAGGCCTAAGCCCGGGCAAGTACCTGGCCTTCGGCCACGGCTTCAATATCCATTTCAAATTCATCCAGCCCCCACCCGACGTGAACGTCTTCATGATCGCGCCGAAGGGCCCCGGCCATCTGGTCCGTTCCGAGTACGTGAAGGGACGCGGCGTGCCGTGCCTGCTCGCGATCCAGCAGGATCCTTCCGGCGACACGCGCCAAGTCGGCCTCGCCTGGGGCAGCGGAATCGGCGGTGGCCGCGCCGCGATTATCGAGACGACGTTCAAAGAGGAAACCGAAACCGATCTGTTCGGCGAGCAGGCGGTCCTGTGCGGCGGTCTGACCGAGCTTATCCGCGCAGGATGGGAGACGCTGGTCGAAGCCGGTTACGCTCCCGAGATGGCGTACTTCGAATGCCTGCACGAAGTTAAGCTGATCGTGGATTTGATCTACGAGGGCGGAATCTCGAACATGCGCTACTCGATCAGCAATACCGCCGAGTACGGCGACATGTCGCGCGGCAAACGCGTGATCGGAGAAGAAGCGCGCGCCGCGATGAAAACACTGCTCGCCGATATCCAGTCGGGCAAGTTCGCCAACGAATGGATCGCCGAATACCGCGCCGGCCTGCCGCATTTCAAACAGATGCGCAAAGAGGGCGAGATTCATCCGGTCGAAGACGTCGGCCGCAAGCTCCGCGCCTTCATGCCCTGGCTCGCAAGCGACCGCCTGGTGGATCGCGCAAAGAACTAGCGGCTAAATGCGTGAGTACCGTAGCCGCCGCCGAGCCCCCATCCGTCATTTCGAGCCCCAGGCGAGAAATCCCGAGGCGTCCGCGCACTCATCCGCGAGTCCTGCGGAAGCCAATGGCCGAGCACGGGATTCCGCGCGCGGCAGCCACGCGCGGGAATGACAAACCTCGATCGCGGGGCAATGGCGGAACGCGCACTACGACCTCAGGAAGTCCGTCGGCTAATCAGCAGAACCAACCACCGGCACTTCCATGAGCAGCAACTTCGATAGCTCGCGCCCGCATCCCGGCGCGATCGCCGCGCGCCTTGGCGCCGCGGTCGGAATCGCCAGCGAAGGCGTCGCGATGTCGCTCGCCGCCGCGCTCGCCGGGATCGTCCTCGCCCTCTTCGGATTGCATCTGCTGGGCGCGATCGTGATCCTCGCGGCGGTCGCGGTCGCGATGTTCTTTCGCGACCCCGAGCGCTTTCCCGCGCGGACCGACGGCGTCGTCATCAGCGGCGCCGACGGCAAGGTCACCGATATCTCCGAGGCTGAGATGCCCGGCGCGCCCGGCGTGAAGTTTCGCCGCGTCGCGGTCTTCATGTCGCCGCTAAATGTCCACGTCAACCGCGCTCCGGTCGGCGGCGAGGTGCTCCGCGTAGAGCATACCGCCGGCGAATTCCGCGCCGCCTTTCGCGACGACGCGAGTGAGCGCAACGAGCGCAATCTGATGGTCTTTGCCGACGCCGCCGGACGCCACTACGGCATGATGCAGGTAGCGGGGTATCTGGCCAGACGAATCATTTGCAGGCTCCGGATTCATGATAGAATCGAGTCAGGCCAGAGGATCGGCCTGATCATGTTCGGCAGCCGCGTCGATCATTTCTTTGCGCCCGAGTTCAAAGTCTCCGTAGCGATTGGCGACCGGGTCCGCGCCGGCGAATCGATCCTGGCCGAACTCGAGCTGGAGAAAATTGCGCCGGAGAACCAACCGCAATGAGCACCGACTCGCGCCGCAACCGCCCGACCCGCACTCGCGAAATCCGCTCCGACGAAGATCGCGAGCACGTCCGGATCATCCGCGGCCGCTTCCTCGAGCAGCGCCGAAAAGTCGCAGGCCCGCTTCGCCGCGGCGTCTTTCTGGTCCCCGCAACCATCACCTCGCTCGGCCTGCTCTCCGGCTTCTATTCCGCAATCTCCGCGATCGGCGGCCATTTCGAGCTCGCCGCCGTGATGATCCTGATCGCGTTTATCTGCGACGGCCTTGATGGCCGCGTCGCCCGTCTGTCGCGCACTTCGAGCCAGTTCGGCGTCGAGTACGACAGCCTCTCCGACGTCGTCGCCTTCGGGATGGCGCCCGCGATCCTCGCCTACACTTGGGCGCTGATGCCGATCGGCACGCTCGGAATCGCGGTCAGCGGATTGTTTGTCGTCTGCGCCGCGCTGCGCCTTGCGCGTTTCAACGTTCAGGTCGAGACCGTCGACAAACGCCGCTTCGTCGGCCTGCCGGTGCCGGGCGCCGCGATCATGATCGCCGGAACCGCGCTTGCCTATAGCTACTTCGAATTCACCTCGCCGAGGGTGTTGTGCCTGGTGATGGTTCCGCTGACACTCGCGCTCGGATGGCTGATGATCTCGCGAGTGCCCTACCCTAGCTTCAAAGGAATCGACTTCAAGCGCCGCGCGCAGGTCGAACTCCTGATCGTAGTGCTGGTCGTGATCGCGCTTCTGTTCGCGCTACCGCAACTGACTGCCTTCGTGCTCGCCACCGCCTTCGTGCTCTCAGGTCCTTACCTGATGATCCGCGGCGAAGAGCTATCAGAAAAAGTCCCGGTAATGGGCCCGATGCCCTCCCGCGCCGCCGCAAAATCCTCCGCCACGACGCAGCCCCCGACCCCGCGCAAAACCAGCTCCCTCACCGACCCACCCGCCCCGCGCTGATTCGTCGCCGTCACGGCATTTCAACAGAATTCTCGCGCGCAGCCGGATCGTAGCCGCAAGCAACACAAGTGAATCGTCCGAACATCGCACCGAGCCCGCTCTTCTCGGCGAAGAATTCGCGATGACAGCGCGGACATCGAGAGGAAAGAAAGAAAGTACGAGGCAGCTAACAGGATCCCTAGCGGCACGAAGATCAGGAACTGCCGCCCCGGTTGAATCATTTCCGATCTGACGAAATAGGCTAAGAGCAGGATCGTAGCCCACCCGACAATCATCAGCGCCCTACCCGCTCTCACAATCCGGGCGGCAGCTTCAGGCGGAACGATGGCGACCACATCGTCCATCTCACGCCGCCGTGGTCCCCGCAGGCGGAACCTTGTCCGTGGCACTGCGCCACACGACGTAGGAAAAAACATAGAGTCCGAGAATGGGAATAAAGATCGTCGGAAGCCACACAGCCACCCTGAGTTCCGGCGGCAACAGCACCCCCAGCATGAAGACCAATCCCATCGCCACAAACAGCCGGCCGCCAAACCGATGAGTTCGGTCCCACGCGGTTTTGCTCGAAAGCGTCCACGGAGTTTTGATTCCAACGAACCAATTGGGACGCAGCTTCGGCATCACATTGCCGATCGCGATCATCACGACTCCGGCACTCATCGGAACGATCACTCCGAGGTTCACGCTCGCGCCGTGGATCGCGAGCAGGATCAAAAAGTACACCGCCGCTTGCAGAGCGATCACGCTTACGCGAATCGTGTCGTAGGCGGTTGAGAAGTTTGCGTAATTCGCTCGGCCGGGATCAATCCACGGAAGAGCAATCATAAGCAGGTAAACACCGACACTGATGATCGGGTCGAGCAGCAGACTCTCAAATCTGCCGCCGTAGCCGTTGACGTTGCCGGCCGCATCCCAATGGATCGGAACGGTGTCAGGCGTGCGGTTCCACATAATCGCCGCGAGCGCGAACATCCCCGCTATCAGCACCCACTGCGGCCATTCTCTGCGCCAGTCGAGTTTCATGCGGGCCTCCTGCGCAGGCGCGCTGAGCTGCGCGCGGCGTGCGCGCGCGGCAACGTGCCCAACAGCTCGGCCACCGCCGCCATCGTCTCTTCTGCGACCGAAAGATTGAGGCTGTAAACGATCGTAGTGGCGTGGCGCTCGGACACGATAAGGCCCGCGTGGCGCAGGGTCGCAAAATGCCCGGAGAGCGTGGACTTGGCGAGCGTGAACTTGTCCGCGAGCTCTCCCGCCGACATATCACGCGCCCGCAGCATCCGCAGGATCTCGCGCCGGGTAGGATCGCTAAGCGCCTGAAAGATTTCCGTGATAGCCATCGCGTCAGGAATGCATTTCCATTTCGTTAATTCGCTAAATACCAAACTATCAGAAGCGTCGGCGGAAGCGAAGCCCTCTGCCCGCTCGGCGCCCCTCTAAACTATTTGTGGACATTTTACAAGGCTGAACTGTTCAGCCTTATTCACGTCGTCCTTCTATGCGATACTTGTCGCGATGAACCAATCCGGAAAATCCATTGGCATGATTTCGACGCTTGCCCGGCGTCGTTCGAGCGACGAGGCGGTTGAGACGAAGAATTAGCGAAAATTAAAACGGACCCACGAATTTGGAAAATGATCCTTGAAACTGCTGGATATTTTCTTTACGGCGATCCAAATTTCCTCGAACAAACCCACCGTAATAACGGCGTTCTGGCGAGGCGCACCTTCGTCGCTCGGCGGTGCGCCCGATCTCGAGGCCGCGCGCGATCCGCAACCTCGCCTTGACTAAGGTATTTCGTGGCGCTTAGAATCCCCTCACTATGTTCCGCTTCGCGCTGCCCGGACTGCTGCTTAGCCTGGCCCTTATGGGGGCCCTCGCCGGGTGCGTCGCGGAGCAGGCTTAAGCGCCTAAACCAAATCCGAGACGAACGCCCTGGGCGGTGGGCCGATAGAGCCGCCCCGGGCGTTTTCTTTTTTGCGCCATCGGCGTCTTCGGTCCACGCGGGGATGAGGAGGAACTGAACCAATGGCTACCGAGACCGCCGAACACACCAACTCCGACTGGGTACGGATCTTCGACACCACCCTGCGCGACGGCGAGCAATCGCCCGGATGCACGATGAACGTCGAAGAGAAAGTCGCCCTCGCGCGCCAGCTCGAGCGGCTCAACGTCGACGTGATCGAGGCCGGCTTCGCCGCGTCCTCGCCCGGCGATTTCGAGTCCGTCCGCCGCGTCGCGGAGGCCGCGCGCGGCCCGGTCGTGTTGTCGCTCTCGCGCACACGCGAGGAAGATGTCGATTCGGCGCTGAGCGCGGTGGACAAATCCGATCGCCCCGGGATTCATATCTTCATCGCGACTTCCGATATCCATCTGAAGTACAAGCTCAACATGACCCGCGAAGACGTGCTCGACGCCGCAACCTGGTCGGTGACGCGCGCCAAGAAGCATCTCGACTATATCGAGTTCTCGTGCGAAGACGCCTCGCGCTCGGACTGGGACTACATGGTCACCGTATGCACCAGCGTGATCGCGGCGGGCGCCACCACGATCAATCTTCCGGACACCACCGGCCACGCGATTCCCGAAGAGTTCGGGCGGATGTTCGCGTATATGCGCGAGCGGGTTCCCGGCGCCGACAAAGTTATCTGGAGCGCGCATTGCCATAACGATCTCGGCCTCGCGGTCGCCAACTCGCTCGCTGCGGTGCGCAACGGAGCGCGGCAGGTCGAATGCACGATCAACGGAATCGGCGAGCGCGCGGGCAACTGCTCGATGGAAGAAGTGGTGATGGCGCTCAAGACCCGGCACGACCTGATGGGCGTGCAGTCGCGCGTCAACACGCGCCAGATCTATCCGGCCTCGCGCCTGCTCTCGCAGGTAATTGGACAGCCGGTCCCGGCCAACAAGCCGATCGTCGGCGACAACGCGTTTGCGCACGAGGCGGGAATCCATCAGGACGGCGTGCTCAAGTACAAGCTCACTTACGAGATCATGCAGCCCGAGGATATAGGGATCCCGTCGAACAAGCTGGTGCTGGGAAAGCATTCGGGGCGCCACGCGTTCGCGAATCGGCTCCAGGATCTTGGCGTCGATACCGAGTCGGTCGATATCAACAAGGCGTTCGCCGAGTTCAAGGCGCTGTGCGACAAAAAGAAAATCGTGTACGACGACGACATTCTCGCGCTGGTGACCGAGGAGACGCGGCGCACCGTCGATCACTTCGAGCTGGTCGATATGCGCGTCTCGTCCACCTCGTCAAAGGCGGCGCCGCATGCCGAAGTCACCCTGCGCGTCGACGGCGTCGAGAAGACCGCCGAGTCCGAAGGCGACGGGATGGTCGATGCCGCTTACAAGGCGATTTACAAGATCGCCGGCATCCAGCCCACGCTCGAGCGCTACTCGGTCAAGGCTATCACCGGCGGCACCGACGCGCTCGGCGAAGTGAGCTGCCTGGTGCGCGAGAACGGGATGACGGTGGCCGGCGCCGGTGCGCATAGCGATATCGTAACCGCGTCCGCGCTGGCTCTGGTAAACGCGCTCAACCGTCTCAGAGGACGTAAGCATCAGCCATTGAAGCCGACCTCTGACGTGGCGTAACCGTGCGGGGCTTGCCGCAATTGCCGCGTTCGGCTAAGTGCTATGGAACTTGATTTTTATGTTCATCCGCTCTGGACGCATGGCGCGCGCGTCGCGTTGACGCACTCGCCGCGCGGCGGGAGCCGCAACAAACCCGAGCCTCGCGAAATCGCACGCGATCAGGAACTTCGCTTCCGTAAATGGCCTACAAAATTCTAGTGCTCAAGGGTGACGGTATCGGCCCAGAGGTCGTGGGCGAGGCGCTGCAAGTCCTCAAGGTAATCGCGCGCCGCTCCGCAATCGATATGGAATTCAAGGAAGGACATATCGGCGGCCACGCGATCGATCAGTTCGGCACTCCGATGCCCGAAGATACGCTCAAGCACGCGCAGGACAGCGACGCGATCCTGCTCGGCGCCGTCGGCGGCCCGAAGTGGGATAATCCCAACGCCACTGTGCGCCCCGAGCAAGCGCTGCTCGGCCTGCGCAAAGCGCTCGGACTGTTTGCCAACATGCGCCCGGTGCGCGCGGTCAAGGAATTGCTCTCCGCCTCGCCGCTCAAACCGGAAATTATCGGCGCGGTCGATCTGGTCGTGATCCGCGAGCTGACCGGCGGCATCTACTACGGCCAGCCGAGCGAAAAACGCGAGGGCAAGGACGGCCGCGAGGCGGTCGATACCTGCTTCTACACCGAAGCGGAAATCGAACGCGTGCTGCGCTTCGGCTTCGAGCTCGCGCGCAACCGCAAAAAGAAGCTCACCTCGGTGGACAAGGCCAACGTGCTCGCAACCTCGCGGCTGTGGCGCGAAATTGCAACCGCGCTCGCCAAGGAATTCGGCGACGTCGCCTGCGAGCATCAGCTCGTCGATTCGATGGCGATGCATCTGCTGCGGCGGCCGAAAGACTTCGACGTGATCGTCACCGAAAATATGTTCGGCGATATCCTGACCGACGAGGCCTCGGTCCTTGCGGGCTCGATGGGCCTCTTGCCGTCCGCGTCGCTCGGCGAGGAAATGAACAGCGCGGGCTACCGCATTGGATTGTACGAGCCGATTCACGGCAGCGCGCCGGATATCGCCGGACGCGACGAGGCCAATCCTCTGGCCGCGATCCTGTCGGCCGCGATGCTGCTGGAGCATTCGCTCGGGATGCGCCCCGAAGCCGAGGTGATCGAGCAGGCGGTCGATGCGGTCGTGAAGGACGGCCATCGCACCCGCGACCTGGCCGGCGGCAGCGGAACCAAAACGGTTGGATGCAAGGCGATGGGCCGGCTGGTGCGAGAGAAGATCGAGAGCCTCGACGCCTGATGAGTAACGAGGTCGAACCGAAAGTGGCCGTGGTCGGCGCCACCGGCGCGGTCGGCAACCAGATCGTCGAGTTGATCGCCGCGCGCGCATTTCCTCATTCCGACCTCAAACTTTTCGCCACCAGCGCCGGCTCCTCCGGCACCCTCGAGGCCGGCGACGACGAATATCTGATCGAGCAGTTCGAGGAGCCGAGCGATCTAGCGCGCTACGACGTGGCGTTCCTCGCGGTGCCGGAAGATCCGGCGCTCGAAATAATCAACGCCCGCCCCGGTCCGATGCTGATCGATCTGAGCGGATGCTCGCGCGCGCCGACTGACGCGATCGTGTCGCCCGGCGTGACCTCGCGCGATCGAGTCGCCGCGCTGCGCGGACGCAAGCTCTACGCGGTTCCGAACCCGATCGCGCACGCGCTCGCGCTGTGCCTCGGCGCGATCGGACCGGTCGCCGGCGCCGCGGCGGTCACGATGCAGGGGGCGTCGGCGCGCGGACGCCATATGATCGCGCGCACCGTCGATCAAACCACCGACCTGCTCGCCGCGCGGCTCGACCTCGAGGACGACGAGACCCAGCGCGCGTTCAACGCGTTCGTGCGCGAGAGCGAACGCGCGGTCGCCGGACGAATCGCGGAGCAAGTCCTCGCGATGCTGCCCGCGCCTGCGGCGTCGCTCAGCGTGCAGCTCGCCGCGATTCCGGTGCTGCACGGCACGATGCTCGCGCTGTATGCGCGCGACCCGGCGCAAGGATGGATCGACGCGCTGCGCGCGGCGCCGGGCATCCTGATGGTCGAGGAATCGGAGCCGCTGTCGCTGGTGGACGCGATCGGCCAGGAAGCGATTCTCATTCGCGCCGAGGAGCATCCTTCCGGCGCGGAAATTTTCTGCGCATTCGACAACACGCGGATCGCCGCGCTGGGCGCGCTCTGGATCGCGGAGACCTTTGCGCTCGACGCTCCTTCCGGGCACTGAATCCCGGCCGGCACTTTTTGGACGGGCGCGCGATGCTCGTAAAGCTGACGCTCGAATACGACGGCACGGCATACTGCGGATGGCAACTGCAGGCGGGCCAGGATTCGATTCAGGGACGGATCGAAGCGGCGCTCGCGCAGATCTTCGGAAGCCCCATTCGCGTGTACGGCGCCGGCCGCACCGACGCGGGCGTCCACGCGCGCGGGCAGGTCGCCGCGATCCGGCTGCCGCGCGAATTTGCGCTCGAGGATCTTCAGCGCGCGCTCAACGGCATCCTGCCGCGCGATATCGTGATCCTCGACACCGCCGCGGCGTCCGATAATTTCGATCCACGCCGCGACGCGCGCTCGCGCGTATACGAGTATCGCGTACTCAACCGCGCGGTCGCGTCGGCCTTCGAGTATCGCTACGCCTGCCTGGTGCGCGACGCGCTCGATTTCTCCGCGATGCGATCGGCGGCGCAGGTCTTTGTCGGCGAGCGAGATTTCGCCGCGATGCGCACGCTCGGCTCCGAAGAAAGAACCACGATGCGCCGCGTGATCGCGAGCGATTGGCGGCGCGAAGGCGAGTTGCTCATTTATCATGTCGAAGCGACCAGCTTTCTGCGCCACATGGTGCGCACGATGGCGGCGGCGATGATCGACGCCGGACGCGGCCGGATCAACGCCGCCGAAATCTCCGCCATCCTCGCCTCGGGCGATCGTGCACGCGCACCGGCCGCCGCGCCTTCGACCGGTCTCTACCTTACCGAGGTGCGCTACTAACTTCGCGGTGCGCGCGGAAACGCCTGTCATAGCGCGACGCACGGAGCGTCGGGCGCGCAAACCCCGCTCTGCGTGTGGAAACCGCGGACACCTGTTCAAAAACTCGCTCGATTTCTAGGAAATGTGCATAGATCACGCGCCCGTCCCCTTGAAAAAGGGCTGCCACTTCGTCACCCTCTCCCAAAGCCCGAATATCGGGCCGCAAGGAGGCGGATGATGACGCAGTCGCAGGTAGCAGCCCACATGGCTGACAAGCTCGGAGTTTCCAAAAAGCAGGGAAAGGCGGCGCTCGAGGAGTTGACCGCTCTGGTAGTCCGGGAACTCAAGAAGGAAGGTTCTCTGCGCCTTGCCGGGCTCGGAATTTTCCGCAAACGCCAATCCAAGGCGCGGATGGGCCGCAACCCGGCCACGGGCGAAGCGATCAAGATTCCGGCGCGCACCCGCCTTCGCTTCACTCCGGCCAAAGCGCTGAAGGATTCCGTGCTCGGCGCGAAACGCAAGTAAGCGCAAACGAAGGATTCAGAATCGGCCGCGCTCGCGTGCACCGATCATCTTTCAGCAAACCGCAAGGCGAACACCGCCTTGCGGTTTGTAATTTTCAATCTTCGCGCGCTCGCTCTGCTGTACGTGCCCTTACGGTTACCATTCCCGTGTGCCTCGTCCGCAAGAACTCCGAACCAGAGTGCCGCTGCATGTTGCGTCGGCACGGAGCATGACCGCCCGGGATTCCTCGCCAAGGGCTCGGAATGACGGTTGGGGACTCGGCTGAGACGACGATACTGATGCACCAAGCCCACATCCGTCATATATGAACCCCTTCGGCGTCGCTCAGGGCAGGCTCCGGGAGAAATCCCAAAGCGTTCATGCACTGCCCACCGAATGGTCGAGAGCCTGACGGCAAGAACGAGATTCATTCGCGTGGCACCCAAGCGCGAGAATGGCTTATCGTCGGGCGCTGCGATCTGAGACTGCTATACTATGTTTTTGGGTTTTTCCGCGCCGCGCGCGCCCGCGCGAGCCATTCGCGAATCCGAATTTCGTAGCCGCGCTCATTTGGCTCGTAGTAGATGCGCTCGGCAAGCTCGTCCGGCAGATAACTCTGGTTCGTGACCGCGCCTTCGTAATCGTGCGGGTAGCGATAGTCTTTGCCGTAGCCAAGACCTTTCATCAGCGCGGTCGGCGCGTTGCGCAGATGTATCGGCACCGGCAGCGCGGCGCGCTGCGCGTCCTCGCGCGCGCGGTTCATCGCAAGGTACGACGCGTTCGATTTCGGCGCGCATGCCAGATAGGTCACGCCCTGCGCCATCGGAATCACGCCCTCGGGCAGGCCGACGAAATCGATCGCGTCCTTGACCGCAAGCGCGATCTGCAGCGCGCGCGGATCCGCGTTGCCCACATCTTCGGCGGCGAAGATCACCATCCGACGCGCGATGAATAGCGGTTCTTCGCCCGCCTCGACCATCCGCATCATCCAGTACAGCGCGGCGTCGGGGTCGCTGCCGCGCATGCTTTTGATAAACGCCGAGATGACGTTGTAGTGCTCCTCGCCCGCGCGATCATACAGCAGCGCCTTGTGCTGCGCGGCCTCGCGCACCGCCTCCGCGGAAATCTCCTTCGAGTCCGATTGCTCGGCCAACTCGCCTGCGATCTCGAGCGTATTGAGCGCGCGGCGCGCGTCGCCGCCGGAGAAGCGCAGCAACTCGTCCATCGCTTCCGCGCCGAGTGAAAATTCTTTCGCGCCAAGCCCGCGCTCGCGGTCCTCTAACGCATGCATGATTATCGTGCGCTGCGCTTCCTCGCTGAGCGCGTTCAGCACGATCACCCGCGCGCGCGAGAGCAGCGGAGAGATTACCTCGAATGATGGATTCTCAGTGGTCGCGCCGATCAGCGTGATGAGCCCGCTTTCGACGTGCGGCAAAAACGCATCTTGCTGCGCGCGGTTCCATCGATGAATCTCGTCGATAAACAAGACCGTGCGCTTGCCGCTTTCGAGCGCGCGGCGAGCATCCTCGACCGCGTCGCGCAGATCCGCGATTCCCGCGCTGACCGCCGACAGTCGATGAAACTCCGCGCCCGATTGCTGCGCGAGCAGGATCGCGAGCGTAGTCTTGCCCGCGCCCGGCGGTCCCCACAGGATCATCGAGTGCAGCGTTCGCGCCGCGACCATCCGCGTCAGCAGCTTGTCCGGACCGAGCAGTTGTTCCTGCCCAATCACCTCCTCAAGCCGTGCGGGCCGCATCCTGTCGGCCAGCGGCTGCGCGAGCGGTGTCCGCGGCTTGAACAGCTCTGCGGTCCCCGATGGTTTCCTGCGCGCCACGCAACCGACGCTAGCACAGCGGGCAGCGAAACTCCGCCCGCACAGGGGTTCGGAGCGGGACTTGAGGGCCGATTGCGCTGGCTGCGGTGCCTGATCTAGCCTCGATGCGGGCTGGACAGGAGCCGGCACCCCAATATGATCGTCGGAATCGATATCGGCGGTTCAACCACGGATGCCGTGGTTTTAGAAAACGGCGGACTCCACGTCGTCACTATCGAAGCGAACGACCCGGTGGCCGCTGCCGCGGGCGCGCTCGGAAAACTCGCGGCCGAGTTCGGCATCCGGCTCGAGGATATCGAGCGTATTGCCGCGACTGGCGCCGGCGCGCGCGTGCTCGGAGATTCGCTGCTCGGCCGCCCGATCCTGAAAGTCAACGAGTTCACCGCGATCGGTGTGGGCGGAACTTCATTGGCGGGGATGGAACAGGCGCTGGTGGTTTCGCTCGGCACCGGCACCGCGATCGTTTCGGTCACGCCCGGCAAGATTCAGCACTTCAGCGGCACCGGAGTCGGCGGCGGAACTCTGCTGGGCCTCGCGCGGCACATGCTCGGCGTCGTGACGATCGAGCGGCTCGAGGAGCTGGCGCGCAAGGGCGATCTGCGCCGCATCGATTTGAGCGTGCGCGATATCGCAGGCGGCCCGATCGGCGATCTGCCGCCCGGAACCACCGCCGCGAATTTCGGCAAGATTGGCGCCGACGCGACCACCGAAGACAAGGCGCTCGCGATCATGAACATGATCGTCGAGTCGATCGGTGTGTTGAGCCTCGCTAGTGCGCGCGCGTGCGGTCAGGAAAATATCGTCCTGACCGGCAAGCTCTCGCGCCTGTTCCGCTTCATGCAGGAAGCCAAGCGGCTCGACTTCCCGTTCGGCCGCCGCTTCATAATTCCCGAGCACGCCGACTACGCCACCGCGATCGGCGCCGCCCGCACCGCACTCAAAGATTAACGGCCAGGCGCGAGCAATGAGATTTATCGCGTAGGCATTGCCGCAGCCAGAGCGATCGCTTTGTGTCATTCCCGCCCGCGTTCTGGCGCGCGTGGAATCCCGTGCTTGTCCGTGGGGCCATTAGCGACTCGCGGGTGAGTGCATGAACGCCTCGGGATTCCTCGGCCATGGCTCGGAATGACGATTGGGGCTCGGCTGAAAGTACGGTACTCATACACTCCGCCCGCATCCGTCATTTCGACCCCTTCGGCGTTGCTCAGGGCGGGCTCCGGGAGAAATCCCGAGGCGTTCATGCAGTCATCGGCGATTTACGTGAAGGCCAAGGCCAACGCCGGGAGTCCTCGCGCGAGCAGCCACGCGCGGGAATGACAGCATCGGAAATGCGTCGCAACGACGACCCCATGAACCGCGCGATTCCGTTCCATGTTGCTGGCTGATGACGCTAGAATGCGGGCGCTACCGGGCGATGCGCGCCCGAAGAACTTTCGCGCAGGATACATCGGATGGCTTCAGAACTGCTCAGGGGTTTCCGGATGCTCGATCTCGCCGACGAGAAGGGCGCGCTTTGCGGAAAAATTTTCGCCGACATGGGCGCCGAGGTGATCAAGGTCGAGCCGCCGCGCGGATGCTCGACGCGAACAATTCCGCCGTTCCTCGAGGATCTGCCCGGCTCCGACCGAAGCCTCTACACGATCGCCTATCACGCCGGCAAAAAATCGGTGACCGCGAATCTCGACTCTCCCGCCGGACGCGAACTCGTCGCGGCGCTCGCGGCCAACTCCGACTTTCTGGTCGAGTCGTTCGAGTGCGGTTATCTGGATTCGATCGGGCTCGGCTACGCCGCGCTCGCGGAAAAGAATCCTCGCCTCATCCACACCTCTGTCACACCGTTCGGCGACACCGGTCCGGCGCGCAACTACAAGTGGGCGGATATAATCAGTTGGGCCGCCGGCGGCGCGATGTACATGATGGGCGAGGAAGGCAAGCCTCCCCTGCAGATGAGCCTGCCGCAGGCGGGCCTGCACTCCGGCGGCGAGGCGTCAGTCGCCTCGATGCTGGCGCATCAGGCGCGCGAGCGCGACGGCCGCGGCCAGCAAATCGTCGTCAACATGCAGGCCTGTATCGTGTGGTCGCTGATGAACGAGCAGGCGATGCCGATACTGCACGGCGATCATATCCAGCGCACGGGAGTCTTCACCGGCTCGAAAGATACCCGGCGCAAAATGGTTTACCGCTGCAAGGACGGGCACATGTCGACACTCATCGCGGGCGGCACGCTCGGTGGCGCGTCGACCAAAGCTCTCGTCGCGTGGATGAACGAGGCCGGCTTCGCCGCGCAGTGGATGAACGAAAAAGATTGGGCGTCGTGGGTGCCCGGGATGTTTATGGCGCTGACCGAACGCGACCATTTCGAGATTAACGATCTTGAAGATCGAATCCAAAAATTTTTCATGACGATGACCAAGAAGGAAATCTACGACGGCACGCTGAAGCGGCGCATCCTGCTCGCACCGGTCGCGACCGCCGCCGATATCGCCGGCGACCCGCAACTCAAAGCGCGTGAGTATTTTGTCCAGGTCGAGCACGACACTCTGGGGCGAAAGATGACGCTGCCGGGAGCGTTTGCGAAACTCAGCCTTACACCGCTTTCGGCGCCGACGCGCGCGCCGAAGATCGGCGAGCATAACCGAGAGATTTACGGCGGATTGCTCGGGCTGACCGACACGCGGCTTCGCGAACTGCGCGCCGGCGGCGCGATCTGAGGGGAAACGGCGATGAGTGAATTCGCGCTCGAGGGAGTAAAGATCCTGGACTTCGCGTGGGTCGGCGTCGGGCCGATCACGACCAAGTACTTTGCCGACAACGGCGCCGATGTGATTCGGGTCGAGTCGCTGGCGCGGCCCGACGTGCTGCGCCTTGCGCCCCCGTGGAAAGATGCGCGGCCTGGAATCAATTCGAGCCAGTTTTTCGCGAGCTACAACACCTCGAAAAAAGGCATCACGCTCGACCTCGGAAAGCCCAAGGCGCGCGAGCTGGTGAAGAAGCTGGTGCCGTGGGCCGATCTCGTGGTCGAAAGCTTTACGCCCAAGGCGATGCGCAATTGGGGGCTCGACTATCCGAAGCTGCGCGAGTTGCGCCCCGACCTGATCATGCTCTCGACCTGCATGCAGGGTCAGACGGGACCCAACGCGCTCTATCCCGGGTTCGGGCAGTTGATGGCGGCGCTGTCGGGCTTTTATTACATCTCGGGTTACAACGAGAACTCGCCCTGTCCGCCTTACGGCGCGTATAGCGATTTCGTAGCGCCGCGATTTTCCGCGTCGGTGCTGCTGGCCGCGCTCGATTACCGCCGCCGCACCGGCATCGGCCAGTATATCGACATGTCGCAGTACGAGGCGTCGCTGCATAATCTGGCGCCCGCGCTGATCGATTATTTTGCGACCGGACGCGTGCTCGGGCCGCGCGCGAATCGATCTGACCGATATGCTCCGCATGGTGCGTATCCGTGCGCCGACGAGGACGGGCACGAGCGCTGGATCGCGATCGCCGTCGCCGGTGACGCGCAGTGGGGTGCGATGCTGCAAGTGCTTGGCCAGACCGCTGGCGATGAGCGTTTCGGGTCAAACGCATCGCGGCTCAAGAATGCATCGGCGCTCGACGAGTTCGTGAACTCGCTCACCCGCGCGCACAACGCGTACGAGTTGACGGATAAGCTGCAGGCCGCGGGAGTCGCCGCATACCCGGTGCAGAATTGCGTCGATCTTCATCAGGATGAAAATCTGGACGCGTTCGATTTCTGGCATTGGCTCGAACACAAGGAGATGGGCCCGTCAGTGTACGAGGGTCTGGAGCATCGCATGAGCCGCACGCCGGGCGCGCTGCGTTTCGCCGCGCCGGTCATGGGGCAGGATAACGAAGAAGTCTTTTCCGGGATGCTCGGACTAAGCGCCGAGGAAATCGAAACGTTAAAAAAAGAAAACGTGATAATGTAACGCATCCGGCGCGGTCACGCTGCTCCGCTTCCGCTTGATACCTTGCGCTACGAATTAAAGATCGCGCTTCGCTACCTTCGCGCCCGACGCAAGGACGCCTTTATCTCGGTCACGACGATCTTCACCGCCGTGGGCGTGATGATCGGCGTCGCTGCGCTGATTATCACGCTGGCAGTGATGGGCGGGTTCGAGCAGAGCCTCAAGGAGCGCGTGCTCAGCCTGACGCCGCAGGTGAAAATCGAAAGTTCCGAAGGATCGATCGCGAAGTACGCCGAAATCGAGAAACGCGTGCTGGCGGTGCCGGGCGTCGATGGCGCCGACGCGTACGTGGTCGGCCAGGGAATGCTGAGCTCGGGCCGCGGGATTGGCAGCGTGGTCGCGCGCGGCGTCGAGCCCGATAATCCCGCGGTCGCCAAGGAATGGGGGCGCTTTGTTACCCACGGCACGCTGGCGGCGCTCGCGAAGGATTACCCCGAATCGGCGCAGGGCAGCGCGGCGGTATTATCGGGCGGCGGAGTCGCGATCGGAGCGGGTCTCGCGCATACGCTCAAGGCAAAACTGGGCGATCGGCTGCGGATGGTCGCGCCGATCATCTCGACTGCCGACGGAACGCTCTCGACCCGGACCGGCGATTTTACCGTGACCGCGATTTTCGACTCCGGGTTGAGCTTCCTGGACACGCAAATGGTCTTCATGGACTTAACCCACGCGCAGAATTTCTTCGGACGGCCCGGCAAGGCCGACGGGATCGACATCCATCTATCGAACCTCGACCGGACCACCGCGGTAACCGCGGCGCTGCGCGCGATTTACGGACGCCCGTACGTGATTCGCAACTGGATCGATTACAACGAAGCGGCCTCGGCCGGATTCCAGATGCTGAAAGAGGTCTATTCGATCGTGCTGGTGCTGCTGATCGGGGTGGCGGCGTTCAACCTGGTCGCAACGCTGATCATGGTCGTGATGGAGAAGCGAAAGGATATCGCGGTGCTGATCTCGATGGGGGCGACGCGGCGCGACGTGCGCCGAATCTTCGTGCTCAAGGGCCTGATCGTAGGCGCTGCGGGGACCGTGGCGGGCGAGCTACTGGGCGCAATCGGATGCGTCGCGCTGGCGCGCTACCATTTCATTCATATCTCGAAGGAAATTTACGGAATCTCGACCGTGCCGATTTCCGCGAGTCCGATCAATTTCGTGTGGGTCGCCTGCGCCTCGATGTTTCTATGTTTCATCGCAACGCTCTACCCGGCGCGCCAGGCGTCGCGCGAAATGCCGGTCGAGGTCTTTCGCTCCTGACCCCGCCTCCTCCGAACCTCGCCACCCCGCTTCCGCACCTCACCTCACACCTTCGCACACCTCATCACGGTTCACCTTGAACCGCAGTCGGAATTTCTGATCATGGATTGGACGGCGGCTTGAGCTTCGACTTGCGCACGACCAGCGTCTCATGACCGCGGACCTTGATAGTGCGGGCGGGCTCGGAATGGTTCGACCCGCCCATCATTTCGGGGCGCGCGGTCCGTGACGAGGTTCGCTTGCGGCGCCAGTTGCTGAGCTCCTGGGAGAGCTTCGAGGCAACCGAATCGTTATCTGCACCGTCGCCGAGGTTCGTCTTCTCGGGTTCATCGCTCATTTCGGGTTCACTCATACTGTTTCAATCTCCTGTGACGTGGATCCGTCCTCCTGTCGATTATGACGTTTGGAAAAAATTTGATTTGAATTGAATGGATGCGGGATGCTCGGCGAAGTGGCGCGGATGTCCGCGTGGAAGTGAGCCTCAGCAGTCTGTGCGTTATGTCAGGAAGTATTCGCGACTACGGTCGAATCTCAAGCTCGCACCGGTAAAATCGATCTGAAATTGGATTGCTGGAAGAATGGCTTGCAGTAGAGTCGCGCCGGGCCCGGGTTCGGACCCGGCGCTATCGATAGCTGAATCAGGCGGTTTATCCCGCTTCGCCTATTGGAACAGGCTCTGCATGCGGAGCGCAAGTCCCATATCGCCCGCGATCCGTAGTTTGCCGGTCATGAAAGCCATCTGGCCGTTCAGCTTGCCGCTGATCATGTCGAGGTAGTCCTGCGCGGTCATCGAGATCGTGATGCTCGGGGACGCCGCAGGGCCTTCTTTGACCTCACAGTTTTCGTCTTTGATGATTACGTGCCATTTGCCGCCGCCGTCGCCCGAGAGGTCGAACTGGTAAACCGCGTTCAGACCCTTGGCGGCTTCCTTGTTGAAGCGACTCGGCATTTCGGCAAAAACCTGCTTTGCTGACGTTGGTGCTGCGTCGGGCATGGGAAACGAGAACCTCCTGGGGGGAACGGCGGATGCCGCTTTCTGCAAATCATCTAATCGCCGGTTCCGTTCGTTGTCAATAGCGGAAACGACGCTTCATAGCGTATCTTTGGTTGCGTCATTGCAACCGCCCGTGCATTCGGCCATCGGAATCAGAACCCGAACATGCTTCCCGGCACCACCGTGATCACGTTGCCACGCACGGTGACTGGCGCGGCGCCTTCGGTGATCGTTACCGCGCGCTGCTTCTCGAGATCGGTTTTCACCGTTCCGTTTAAGTAGGCGTCCTTGCCGATCACCTTGACCGTCACCTTCGGCAGTCCGGCGTTGGCGAGCTGCTGCTGAATCGTAGCCTGCTCCTGGGCCCATACTCCCGTGTCGGTCGTCACCGTGTTGATGACTTGTACGACTCCCGGCACTGAGCGGATGGTGCTTTCGGCAAGCGCCTTGTCCTTGTCGTCGAATACTCTGCCGGTCAGCGTGACAGTGCCGCCAGCCGTGGTGTAGGCCTGCACCCTGCCCAGTTTCCGGCTAGTTTTGAGAGCGCTGTTGACTCGATCATAGAGGGAAGGAGTCGGGCGCGGACGCGGCGTCGCGGGACGGCGCTTGCGAACCTCCGGCGGCGGCGCGGCTATTGAAGGCGCCGCGGCCGGTGCGGCAGTCATCGCCGGGGACGCGGCCGCAGACGCAGCCGAAGAGGCAACTGGCGAAGGCGTCGCGGACGAGTACTCGGGAGTCTCGTTCGGGCTCAAGCTGGTGAGCTTTGCGCTGAGCGCGGACTCGACGGCAGCCTGGTCGTCGGCGGTTTGCGCGAAAATTATCGGATAGCTGACTTCCACCTGTCCGCCGCTGATGGGCGCGAAGCTCCACGCCGCCACGTCTCCCGCAACCTCCGCGTCGAGGCCCGGGTTCGGGGCCGTCGAGGTCATCACCGAGGCCTTGGCAATCGTGCCGTCGGGCAGCACCCGAATCCGCACCATCATTCCGTCCTTGTAATTCGGGTCGGCGCCAAGCGCGTGCCGATAGGCCTCGAGCAAGGCGGGCTTGCCACTGTCGAAGGCGTTGCGCGTAACCGCCGCGCTGCGCTCCGGCGCGGTCGCCGACTCGCCCGTCACCTGAATCGGAATACTGCCCGCCAGCGCGACCATCGGCATCGGCGCCGCCTCGGGCGAGGCGATCGCCGAGGGCGAAGCTTGCGCGCTCACGCTCGGATTTGGATGATGCGCCGTCAGATGAATCGCGAGCCACGCGCCGCCGATAAGAGCGATCAGCGCGGCGACGATATAAGCGATCAGGCGCAGGAATCCGCTGGCTCCTCCGGTCTCGTCCTCATAGACGGGTTCCGGCTCGGGCGTCCTGCCGGCGAACTTTCCCGATAGCGGCCGCGAAGAAATCTCGGTCCTGCTGCTGCCGGGGCGCGGTTGCGCTACGGACGGCACGGGTGTGGTCGGGGGTGCGTATGCGGTGCCTTCGCCAGCCAGGCGCGCGCCGCAGAAATTGCAGATTACTTCGCCCGGTTCAGCTTTGCCGCCGCAGACCGGACACTCGACTCCGCCGCCTGCGCCGCCTTGTACAAAGGCAGGGTCGGCGCCAACCAGAGCGGTGCCGTCGGTTTCGCAAAAGGTTTCGCTGTCAGGATAGGTCTTGTCGCAGGACGGGCATCTTTTCATCGAGTGCGCGCGCCTCCATCGGGGGCGTGAAGCCGCTGTGATGATATCTGCGCCGACCGCGTCACGCCAAGCATTACCCGAGTACTTGGCGCGGAAATTTCCTTGCCCGCTATCTTCTCAGACCTTCGCCATCACCTCGTCGCGCAGCCGCTCCATCTCGGCTAGCTGCTCGCGAGTGGTCGGCGTGGTCCCGAGGATTATTCGCGAGACGCCCATTTCTGCGAACTGGCGTACCTGCTCGACCGTCACCGGACCGCCCAGGCGCGGGCTGACCGTCAACTCAAGCGGCGTGGTGCGGCCGAGGGCCGCCTCATGGCCGCGCAGACGAGTGATCACGCCGCGGATATCGGGGAGGCTCTCGGCGATTCCGTACCATCCGTCGCCCAGGCGCGCGGCCCGTTTCAGCGAGGGCTCCGTATGCCCTCCGAACACGAACGGCGGATGCGGTTTCTGCACCGGCTTGGGCATGATGCGGAAGCCCTCGATACGAACGGTCTTGCCCTCATAAACGGGATCGTTGCTGGTCCAGAGCGCCTTCAGCAGTTCGACGTATTCGCGGGAGCGCAGCGCGCGATTCTTGAAATCCATTCCAACGGCAGTGAACTCTTCTTCGAGCCATCCGATTCCGACGCCAAAGATGAAGCGCCCGCCCGACAGCACGTCCAGACTGGCGACGGCTTTCGCGGTCGTGAACGGATTTCGAATCGGCAGGACGTAGATTCCGGTCGCGAGCCGAATCCGCGTCGTGATTCCCGCAATAAAGGCCAGCGCGAGCATCGGATCGTGCAGCGGAGTTTCCGGCGGCGCCGGCATCCGCCCGCTCGACGAATACGGATAGGGAGATTTGTACTGGACCGGCAGAATGATGTGCTCGGGAATCCACAGGGACTCGTAGCCGAGTTCCTCGGCCTTGCGCGCGACCGCGCCCAGACTCGAGGGATTCGTCTGCATCAGGAAGGTGCCGAATTTCATCGCTGCCTCCTTCGTTCAGTCGGCGGCGGCGCCTTCGAGCCGGAAACCGATTCGGACCTGGACCTGGAATTCGGGTTTGCCGTCTTTTTGAACCGAGCCGCGGATATTCCCGACCTCGAACCACTGAATATTTCTGATCGTTTTATGCGCTTTGGCGAGTGCGTTGCGGACTGCCTGCTGGATACTGTCGTCGGACACCCCGACGATTTCAATGATTTTGTAGCTATTGTCCGGCATGATGATTTCTCCCTGGCGCGGGCGGCGGACTAAGCCCGGCTCAATCGTGTTTCAAATCGACCGCGAAGACGGCGGGGTCTTCGATCGTCCGCATATCGAGAATAAACCAATCGTCGGCGACGCGCCCGATAATTTTCGCGCGGCGGAACCTGGCGGCGATCGCGCCGGGGGAAATTTGTGTGTGAGTGATCCTGACGCCGGCCGATTCAAGCGCCGCGTCGGGCAGCGATCCCGAGCCGGCGCGCGACGCGGCGTCCGTCACCTCGACGGTGAATTCCGCGCCGAGCCGTTCGGCGATTATCGCGCGGGCGCGCTGCGCGATCGCGCGCAACTCGGCCGGATTTCGACGCATCAGGCGCAGCGTCGGAATTTCATCGCCGATATCCGCCGAGCGCAGATAGATCCTGAGCGTCGCCTCGAGCGCGGCGAGCGTAAGCTTGTCGCATCGGAGCGCGCGACGAAGCGGATTGGCTTTCAGCTTCGCAATCAGGTCGCGCCGCCCAACGACCAGTCCCGATTGCGGTCCGCCGAGCAGCTTGTCGCCCGAGAAAGTCACGATCGCCGCGCCTGCCGCGATTCGATCCGCGACGATCGGCTCGTGCGGTAATCCGTAGCGCGCGAGATCCACCAACGCGCCCGCGCCAAGATCCTCGACCACGTCGATTCCCTGCTTGCGCCCGATCCGCACCAGCTCTTCAAGCGGCACGTCGCTGGTGAAGCCGACGATCCGGTAGTTCGACGGATGCACTTTCATCAGGAATGCGGTGTCGGGGCCGATCGCGTCGGCGAAGTCGGGCGGATGCGTCCGGTTAGTAGTGCCGACCTCGCGCAGGCGCGCGCCCGCGCGAGTCATCACCTCGGGGATCCGAAACGCGCCACCGATCTCGATAAGCTCGCCGCGCGAGACGACAACCTCGCGTCCTGTCGCAAGCGTGTTGAGCACCAGCAGCACCGCGGCGGCGTTGTTGTTCACGACGGTTGCGGCTTCAGCGCCGGTCAGCGCGCAAAGGACTTCCTCGACGATCGCGTCGCGATCGCCGCGTGCGCCGGATTCGAGGTCGTACTCGAGGTTAACGGCTGATCGCGCCGCCATCTCGATCGCCTCGATCGCGGACTCGGCCAGAATCGCGCGGCCCAGGTTGGTGTGCAGCACCACTCCGGTCGCGTTCACGACGGGGCGCAGATGAGGTTCGTCGCGAGCGGCGGCGTGCGCGGCGCGGCGGATGATCTCGGCGAGTAGCGCGGCGCGTTCGCGGTCGGCGCCGCGTTGCGCTCGAAGCTCATCGCGGAGATCCGCTTGCGCGCGCCGCACGAGCATCTTCACATACGCCGCGCCAAGGGCAGCCAGGATGGGTTCGTTTTCGGCCGCACGCAGGCATTCGTCGATCGACGGCATCGCGCCAAGCTCCTGCTCGCGCGATTTGCCCGCGGCGTCCGACGCACCTGCGCGCTTTGCCGGTCTCGATGCCACAATCGCGATTATCGAAGAGCGCGGCGCGCGAACGCAAGCCCGCATGCTCGCGCGCGGGGTTTTCCCGGCCTCAACGATTCGGCTATGTTTCAATTCGGCGCGTCATGAGCGCCAGGGGTGTATCGCGATGCGGCTGCCTTCCGAGGATCCACCCGATCGCGCGGACAGCAGATGCCCGGTCACGGGCATGGGCGCGGAATTCAATCCTTTCGTTGATCCATATCTCGCAAGCCCGTACTCGTTCTGGCTTCGCGCGCGGACCGAAGAGCCGGTCTTTTATAGTCCGGAGATCGATTACTGGGTCGTCACTCGTTACGCAGAGGTCAAGGCGATCTTTGCCGATCCGAAAACGTTCTCCGCATCGAACGTTCAGAATCCTATCGCCCCACTGTCGCCGAAGGTCGTCACCATCCTGCGCGAGGGCGGCTTTGGCGCGGTGCCCGCGATGTCGAATGCCGACCCGCCCACGCACACGCGCATCCGCAAGTTCACCGGCCAGGCGTTCACGCCGCGCCGGGTCGCAAAGCTGGAGACGGACATTCGTGCGATCGTCACGCAGTTCCTTGATCAAATCGAGCCGCGCCGCAGCGCCGACCTGGTGCGCGACATGGTTTACGAGCTGCCGGTGCTGGTGCTGTTCATCTTTCTCGGTATGCCCTCGGCCGACGTGCCGCGCGTCAAGAGCTGGGCGAAGAACCGACTGATGCTCACGTGGGGGCATTTGTCCGAAGCTGAGCAAATCACGGAAGCGATGGGCCTGCTCGAATATTGGCGCTACAGCCTTCAACATGTCGAGCACATGATGGAAAATCCGCCGGATAATTTCGTCGGCGATCTGATCCGCGCCCGCGACGGCGACGAGCGGATTTTATCGATCGCGGAGATCGCGACAGTCGTTTATGGACTGCTGATAGCAGGACATGAAACCACCACCAGCCTGACGTCGAGCGCCGTGGTGAATCTGCTCGAGCATCGCTCGGCGTGGGACTCGCTGTGCGCGAAGCCGGAACTGATCCCGAACGCGATCGAGGAAATTCTGCGCTATGACACCTCGGTCATCACCTGGCGGCGGCGCGCGGCGCGAGCGGTTGAGATCGGCGGGGTCAAGATTCCCGAAAACGCGAATCTGCTGCTCGCGATCGGCTCCGCCAATCGCGACGAAGCCGAATTCCCGCGTTCCAGCGAGTTCGATATCCAGCGCGGCAACGCGAAGGAGCATCTCGCGTTCGGCTTCGGGATTCACTATTGCTTCGGTGCTCCGCTGGCGCGCCTGGAGCTCAAGGTTATTCTCGAAGAGCTGACGCGGCGGATTCCTGCGATGCGACTGGTGCCGGATCAGGCTTTCACCTATTCGCCTAACATCTCATTTCGAGGACCGCAGCGCGTCCTGATCCAGTGGTAGGGGGCGCGGAAAATCTCCCGCAAATGATCTACGCTTGGGGTGCCGGTTCCGCGATCGCTTCCTGCGCCTGCGCGAACATCTTAAGCCGCGTCAGGAGCAGAAATCCGCAGGCCAGCGCAAAGCCCGAACAGATCATGACGGCGATCTGCGGACTCAGCCGCTCTCCGACGTATCCGACGGCCAGGCTTCCGAGCGGCGCGGTTCCGATGAACGACAACGTGTAGATGCTCATGACGCGGCCGCGCAGCTCGTCGGCGACGAACAGTTGCAGCATCGTGTTGGTCGTCACCATGTGATTCATGAGTCCCGCGCCGATAAACATCTGCGCGATCAGCGACAGCCACATCCATTGGGAAAT
>DATKSB010000100.1:0-5846 GCA_035531855.1 Binataceae bacterium (SeqCode) | reverse complement strand
CCTCTTCCGCAAGCATCCCGAATGCTTCGAGCGGACCGAACACGTCGAGCAATTCAAAACCGGGAAACAGGATTGCGGCGATCGTCGGCGGCTGCGGCATCGGAGGACTCCTTACCTTCGGATGTTCAAAGCGCTTCAAGTATCTTGCGAGCTTCGTCAGTATAGCGGCCCGCGCGATCGTGCAGAATGAGCGGCGGCTCGACGATCACCTCCGCGCCTCCTCCCGCGCGCGCCTCGATCAGCACGGCCGCCGCCGCCAGCTCGGCGCGCGGATGCACGAAGCGGATGCGCTTGGGCTCGAGCCGGTTGGATCGCATCGTCGCGATAAGCTCCGCCGAGCGCGAGGCCGCGAACACCATCGCGACGCGTCCGCCGTTACGCACGTAGCGGCGCGCGGCTCTGGCGAAATCCGCGATCGATGCCGCCTGCTCTCCGCGCGCGATGCGGCGCGAGACGTCGGGACTGTCGCGTCCGGCGCGAATCGCGGGGGAGGGAGGGTTGGCGACGACCAGATCGAAACTCGCGGGCGCGAGGCCGGGGATTCGCGCGCCGCGCAGGTCGGCGCAAATCACGCGCAGGTTCGACAGACCGTTGAGCGCGGCGTTGCGCTCCGCTATCGCCGCCATCGCGGGTTGAATCTCGAGCGCGGCGATTTGCTCCACTGCGCACAACCTCGCGATCGCGATCGAGACGATGCCGCATCCCGCGCCGAGTTCGAGCACGCGATCGCGCGGCTTCGTGGTCGCGAAGCGCGCAAGCAAAATCGCCTCGATCGAGAATCGATATCCGCGGCGCGGCTGCGCCAGGCGAATCGCGCCGCCCAGGATTGCGTCAAGCGTTTCGCCGTCTGATACTTTCGCCGATACTTTCAACATGGATGCCGCCGAAAAAGGACAGCGCTACGCCCGCGCCTTTCGCAAAGCCGGAACCTTTCTCGGCAAGGGCAACATAGCGCGCGCCGTCGCAGCACTGAAGGAAGGCCGCGCGCTGGCTGAAGAGCTGGGCGACCACGCGATGGCGCGCCGGTTCGCGGCTGAAATCGAATCCGCCAATCGGGGAAGTCCATCCGACAAATAGGCGGGTCTTGCGCGCGGCGCCGATGCCCCATCTTGACGAACGCGAGTTCGTACTTACGTTTCCAATTGTGAGAGGCGCGGCAAGCGGCAGATGGAGATTGGCCGGTTCAGAGTTACGTTCCCGCAGAGCCTCGCGTCCGAAAATCACACACATTCCCGGCGTCAATTGCCGGCAGGAGGTTTCGTATGGAAGTCAGGATGACTAACGGATTTGCACCCAACGGATTGCTGTTCGGCGGATGGGATCATCTGCTGAAGGATCTCGACCGCGGCGCCGAGCGCGGATTTTCTCCCCGCGCAGACGTGGTCGAAGATGCCGAGGGCTATCATTTCCACTTCGAGATGCCCGGTCTCAAGGCCGAATCGGCCGATGTCAGGATCGAGGACGACACTCTTATCGTCGAGGCCGAGCGCAAGAGCCCCGAGTGGTCCAAAGAGGCGACGGTTCGCGTCTCCGAGCGCGCATACGGTAAGCTGCACCGGGCGTTCGAGCTTCCCGATGACGCGGCGCACGAAGGAATCCGCGCCGCGTACAAGGACGGCGTTCTTTCGGTGACCGTTCCCAAACGTCCGGAGAGCAAGCCGGTTAAGGTGAAAATCGAGTTCGAGAACTAATTACTCACGGCGGCGCGACGCTTGCGCCGCCGCGTCACCGCATCGGCCGGCGCAGGCAGCCCTCGCCTGCGCCGGCTGTATGACGCGCGCGAGCCGGCGAAGCCAGCACCACCGGGGCTGTCGCCCGCAAGGGAGCAGACGGCAATGACCTCGGTGATAATCCTGCTAATCATCCTCGCGATCGCCGGATGGATCGCGTCGGCGTACAACTCGCTGGTCAGCCTGCGCAATCAGGTCGATAACGCATGGCGCCAGATCGATGTCCAACTCAAGCGCCGCCACGACTTGATCCCGAACCTGGTCGAAGCGGTGAAGGGCTACATGCAGTTCGAGCGCGGCACCCTGGTCCAGGTGGTCGAGGCGCGAGCCAAGGCCGTCAGCGCGCCGGACCAGAGCTCGCGGATGGCCGCGGAATCGCAGCTCACCACCGGACTCGGCAAACTGCTCGCCGTGATGGAAAATTATCCGCAGCTCAAATCCGACGAAAATGTGCTCAAGCTGCAGGAGGAGCTGACCACCACCGAAAATCAGATCGCATTCTCGCGCCAGGCCTACAACGACGTCGTGCTAAGGCTCAATACGCGGGTCGAAACTTTTCCCTCCAACCTGATCGCCAACAATTTCGGATTTCATGCCGCGGAATATTTCAAGGGCGCGCCTGAAGATCAGGCGGTTCCCAAAGTCGATCTATCGATGAACAACCCGAGCGCGCCGAGCACTCCGGGCGCACCAAGCGCGCCGAGCGCTTGACGGCCCGGCGCTCGGGATCACGGATCGCTCACAATGGCGCCGGCCTCAACCGACTTTCGCGCGCTCGAGACCACGAATCGCCGCGAGACGGTGGTCCTCGTGATCGTGATGATGGCGCTGCTGGTCGCCCTCGGTTTTGCGCTCGATGTGTGGGCGGGCAGCGTGGCGATCGTCAACGGCCAGATCGTCGGATTCCCGGTGCTGACGGTCGCGGCGCTCGTGTTCGGCGCGGTCCAGGCGCTCACGTCGTATTACGGCGGCGCGTCGCTGGTGCTGATGTCGGTGCATGCGCGGCCGCTTGCGCCCGACTCGATCGAACACAAGACCGTGCTCGACGTAATCAACGAGATGGCGATCGCGTCGCGATTGCCGGTGCCCGCCGCTTATGTGATCGATGATCCTTCTCCAAACGCTTTCGCGACCGGCCGCGACCCGCATCACTCGGTCCTGTGCGTCACGCAGGGGTTGATCGATCAGATGGATCGCGAGGAGTTGCAGGGTGTGATCGGGCACGAGATGTCGCATATCGCCGACTACGATATCCGCACGATGACGATGGTCGCGGTGATGGTCGGGGGAATCGCGATGCTGAGCGATTTCATGTTCCGCATCATGTTCTTCACCGGCGGGCGCGGCGGCCGCGGCTCGCGCGGAAATTCCAACGGCGACAACGGCGGCGGCGGCGCGTTGATTGCCGTCGCGGTGATCGTGCTCGCGGCGGTCGCGCCGATCATCTCGCAACTGGTTGCGATGGCGGTGTCGCGCCAGCGCGAATATCTTGCCGACGCGTCGTCGGTCGAGTTCACGCGCAATCCGCGCGCTCTCCTGCGGGCGCTCGAAAAAATCGCGCAGGTCGAGTCTCCGCTGAAAGAAGGCACGGCGGGCACCGCGCACCTGTTTATCGTCAACCCGCGCGAAGGACTGAAAGACGACGACGAAGGCTTCTTCGACAACCTGCTCTCGACCCATCCGCCGCTGAATAAGCGGATCGAGCGCCTGCGCGCGATGGCCGGCGCGAGCGCGGCGGAAGTAGATGCTCAGCGATAAGCCCGCAGAACCATCGAACGGGCGAGGGCTGGAATGCGGCCCGCGTACCGGAATTGTACGTCTCGGAACCCAGCCTCGCGCAGCAGCGCTTCGAGGCTGCGGGGCGAAAAAAATTTGATATGGCCGCCCTCTTGGCCGACCGAGAAATGGAAATCCCATCCATTGAAAATCGAGATGGCGAGGTTCTTCAAGTAGCCGTGATAAGGCGTTGTGAGTACCGCGACTCCGCCCGGCCGCAGGGCGCGATAGATATTGGCGATGAATCGGCGCGGTTCGTACAGATGTTCGATTACCTCGGACGAGACGACAATATCGAACTGCTCTCCTAAATCCTCGTAAACGGATCCGTGTCTGAAGCGAAGCTTGGGAAAGGCGTTTTGAGCCACCGCTACACCCGAGGCGGAAATATCGATTCCAATAACCTCGTGTCCCATTGCGGCGAGTTGAGCGGCTATCCAGCCGCTGCCCGATCCGAGATCAGCCGCGCGCCCCGCGGGAAGATGCTCGAGAAACGCGCGGATGTGCGGCCATAGGTAGAGATGATGCGGCTGAGCATCGGCGTTTCGCCACTCCATCGCGATAGCATCGTCATGCACGACGCGACGATCGCAGCGACGGATGAAGCAAGTCAAGTGACCAGCGCGCGTTGCACGACAGACCGGCTCAAGTTAGTTTCGCGCGATGCGCCGCGATCGCCATATCGAGACGATCCTCAGCCGAGTTACCGCGCGCGTGGCGCGCGTTGCTGGAATCGAGGCGATCGTGCTGGGAGGATCGCGGGCGCGCGGCACCGCGGATGCCCATTCAGATATCGATCTCGGGCTCTACTATAATTCGCGCCAGCCGTTTCGACTTATCGATCTAGAACGCGCGGCACGCTCACTCGACGATCGCGGGGCGCACGGGTTGGTGACTGCGCTGGGCGCGTGGGGTCCGGGGGTCAACGGCGGCGGATGGCTCCGCATCGACGGCCGTCACGTGGACTTTCTTTATCGCGATCTCGCCGCAGTGCGCACCGGGATCGACGAATGCCGCGCAGGCGATCCGAAGACCGTCTATCAGCTCGGGCATCCGTACGGATTCCATAATCAAATCTATGCGGGCGAGATCAACTGCTGCCGCATTCTGTTCGATCGCGGCGGGAAGGTCGCGCGGCTCAAGCGGATGGCCGCGCGTTACCCGGAAAAACTCCGGCGCGCGATCGCGCGAAAGCATCTGTTCGATGCCGCCTTCGAGCTCGCAATTGCCGACAAGCCCGCGCTGCGCGGCGACGTGATGTATGTGGCCGGATGCCTGTTTCGCGCGGCGAGCTTCATGACGATCGTCGCGTACGCGATGAACCGGCGATGGCTGATCAACGAAAAGGGTGCGCTCAGAGGACTGCGCTCGATCCCGCTTCTGCCGCGCGCCGCCGAAGTTACGATTGCGCGCGTGCTCGCGAATCCTGGGCGCACGCCGAAGGAGCTCGCGCGTAGCGTCGGCGCAATGAAATCGCTATGCGGCCGATTTCGCACGCTCGCCGCGCGCGAAGGACTCGAGGTTATCGATTTCGGCTCTTGAGCGCGCGCTGAATTTCGCGCTGCGAAGTTTTGCGCGCGATCGCGTCGCGCTTGTCGTAGGCATGCTTGCCCTTGGCCAGCGCGATCTCGACTTTGGCGCGGCCGTCTTTGAAATAGATCTTGAGCGGGACGATCGAGTAACCCTTCTCCCGCACCCGGCCCCATAGCCGATCGATCTCGCGGCGATGCAGCAGCAGCTTGCGCGAACGCGTCTCCGCGTGGCTGAACTGTCCGGCCGGCGCATACGCGCCGATATGCACGCCGCTCAGAAATGCCTCGCCGTTCTTGACCCGGATGTAACTGTCGCGAAGGTTGGCCTTGTGCAGGCGCAGCGACTTGACCTCGGTACCGGTCAGGATCATGCCGGCCTCGACCGGGTCCTCGATAAAGAAGTCGTGGCGAGCTTTGCGGTTCTCGACCACGAGCTCGATTCCGCCGGTCTTCGGCTTTCCGTTTTCATGCGCCATCGCGCGTGAAAGTCTATCCGCGCCCGCGCTCCGATATAAGGGGCGGCTCGCGCGGCGATTCGCGAAGTGGTTGCGAGCGCGATGCATCAGCCTTAAACTGAAAGGGTAACCGTACCGACTGGCCTTGCTCACGGGTCATTCGCCGATCTACCTCGATGGGGGCGAACAGGATTCGACGGAGTCACAAGGGTCATGGTCGCACGCCGGGCACCGCTGGCCCGTAAAACAAGCGGACTGCGAAATTTACCCGCAGACAATAACGGTTACGCTCTGGCGGCCTAAGGGCCGCTAGCGTCCCGCCGCTGCTCGCCCATGGCAGCGGGTCGGGGCGT
>DATKSB010000099.1:0-9502 GCA_035531855.1 Binataceae bacterium (SeqCode) | reverse complement strand
AGCGCGCGCGGATTCATCTGACGGATCGATCCGTCGCCATCCAGTTGAACGATTCCTTCGACCGCCGACTCGAAAAACGCGCGCGCGCGCGACGCCGTTTCGCGCTCGGCCCGCGCCGACTGATGCAACCTGCGCGCATAGCGGCTCGCGACCAAGTAGAGCGTCAGCCCGGTGACGCAGGTAAAAACGAAGCGGTTGACGTTGATCGAATGCGGAGGAACAAGGCCAAGAATCAGGTTGGCGACGGCAAGCCACAGTATGCCGACCGCGAAATAGATCACGGCGATTCTGAGCGGAGAGCCCAGCAGACCTTTCGGCGCCGGGTTGGATGGCGGGTTAAGCTCTTTCTGCACGCGCCGTGGCCAACGGCTTTTTGATCCCCCAAACCTCGCCAAAACAGCCGCGGACCGCCAACATTATCCTTCGGACGCGCGAGTTGGTAGCCCAAAAATTCCCTCTCACCACCGAAAGGGGGGTCGATAAACGACGACTTCTTGTCTTTGAAGTTGAGCCGCACAGGCTAAAGCCTGTGCCACCCGGGACAGGGACAAATCAAGAAAGTCATTTGCTTCAGCGGCTGCGCACGGAGATTGGCTCCCTTCCGCCCGGACGTTCTGAGGCCGACGGCGCCGGCATTCCAGCCGTATCCCCTGCCTCGCGCGCGACGACTGCGACTCCGGTGACCTCGAACCCTTCGGCCCGAATTGCCGCCATCGACAGCGCCAGCGTGATACGCGCGCCGTCGCGGCGCATCCTGACCGCCTCGAACGGCGCGACTTTCTCGCCGCGCATCGCGCGCGCATATAGGCGGCGGGTCTCAGGGCGAAGACTGGCAGGCAACAGTTTGTCCGAATCCTCGCCGACGATCTCCTCGATGGTGTAGCCGTAAATCCGTTCCGCTGCGCTGTTCCACGCCGTGATTTTGCCCCCGGCGTCGATTCCATAAATCCCTTCGTCGATCGCGCTGACCACCGACGCGATCAGTTCATAATGATCCTCGCGGCGCTTGGTTTCCAGCGCGGTCCGAATCACCGCCACCAGGTTCTCGAATCCGTCCGGCTTCAGCAGGTAGTAAAACAGGCCATACTTGAACGCCTCGGCCACCACTTCCTCGCCGCCGTTTCCGGTCAGGAAGATCACTTTGCACCGCGGCCATCGCTTGCGCACGCGCTGCAAGACCGACAGCCCGTCGCCCCATCCGAGCCAATAGTCGGTGATCACGACGTCGATATTCTCGCGCCGCAACGCGTCATTGAACTCGAATGCCTCGCCCGCGATCAGGATCTGCTCACCGGGGAACGCGTGCTGAATCCTCCGCTGCATCACCATCCGATCGGTAACACTGTCTTCCACCAACAATAGATCCATCGGTTCCTCTCGAAGTTGTACTTGATCTGCACCGCATCAACAGAAAGTGACACGCCGCCATTTTGGGATCGAAGAGAGCAAACGATGTGCCCGCGACCACGAGAGCCTCGCGCCTGAAGCATCCGCCCGTCCCCGGAAAAATATGACTGCTGTAGCGGACATTAGACCGCCGCCACGTATTCATCAGCGACGCACGCCGGTGACACATGAACGCGGTCGCGTCCCAAATCGCGACATTCTTTTTTCAAAAATGGACACACCTACGTGTGCCATCCCAATTGAGTTTTCGCCCCGCCATTCGCCCCGCTGCGTTCCTTCGAGCCTGCGGAAATATGGAACCTGGCGCTCGAACCGGGCATCTGATGCATCAAGTTGCGGCGCTAGCTCGTCGAATGCAGAAAGGCACAAGGTGTCACACAGCATTGCGGCGACGAATTGTGGCGCATCGAAGCCACAGGGTGTGGAGTTTCTCCCCGCTTTCTCTACGGAAACTGGCTCATATGCTCAAAAATTAACTTGGCATAGAGCGTGCTGGTCCGAAATAGCTTTCGAATCAGAAAAGTCCGCGCTTGCGACTCAACGCTATCTGCGCAACGCGGTCTTCCAATAGCGTTCGATTCGAGTGCTTTCAGACTGACGGGCAGTACTGTGGAGGACGACAGCCGATGGACGTTCAGATCGAAAAGCGCGAGCCGCTTCCAATGCGGTCCCGCGACCCGCTCCGCGCGGAATGCGACCGGCCCGACCCATGGCTGAATGTCGGTTTCGCGCCCGATTTTCTGGTCCCGTCTCAATTTTATGATTTGACCCGCAGGCGCAGCGGTCTGGACGGCGAGACGCGGCTGGTTTACGCGGTGCTCGAAGATGCCGTGCGATGCTACGTCAAACATGCGGGCGCTACCCACGGGATGCGGCGCGCGCTGTTCGACGAAGTCGAGGGATGGTTCCGCGCGCATACGATGGCGCCGGGGCCGTTCTCATTCGCCTACGTATGCGACGTGCTCGGCGTTGACCCGGATTTCCTGCGCTCTCAGCTCAGCTCGTTGGCCCCCGATGATCTGCCGACCAAGCAGATGCGTTCAGTGGGACGACGCCATGTCGTCCGCTCCGGACGGCGCAGTTCCGGCATGGGCCGGGCGCGCACCCGCCAGGCGGCGGCAGAATAGCGGGTCCGTTTCGCATCGCGGCTGCGTTCTCACGGGAACAATTGCGCGCCTTGCCGCGTCGCGCGCCGCGATCGCCAAACAAATTATCGGACGCTGCCTTGGTTTTCGCTTATGCTTATCATAGGCGAAGGCCACTAAAGGAGTTCGATGATTATGAAAAAGATATCCGGTGCACTTCCAATCCTGCTGATTCTGGGCGCGCTCACCTTGGTCCCCGCGTGCGCGTCACAGCAGGCGGAAAACACCACCAACGCCGTTACCGACACGACCGCCGATACCACCAGTTCCCTGTTCAGCGGAATCGAATCGGTTATTTTGTTTCCATTCCGGCTGATCGGAGATCTGTTCGCTTAGGTCCGCGCTCCGCCTAGTGGCACAGGCCTGAGCCAGTGCGATTCCCTCGATTTGCGCGGACTGCGCGACTGCGCGCAGACCGCTGCGCCAGCCGATTTCGTTTGAGCGCACCGCATCGATATTGCTAAATCAAACCTGGTTGGACCGGGCGGCGCCGCCTTTCGCGCGCCACACTTCCGGCCGGGACGGGAGAAACAACGTGGTCGAATCGACCGAAACGCAGCATGCCGTGGCGGGTACGACGCTCACGATTATTCGCGGCGGCGCGGGCAAGCCGCTTCTGATTTTCCACGACGAGCTTGGCTATCCGGGCTGGACCGCGTGGAACGAGAGCCTGGCGCACGAGCGCACTCTGCTCATCCCGCTGCAACCCGGCTACGGCAAGACCCCGCGCCTGGACTGGGTTCGCAACTATCGCGATCTCGGCGGATTCTACGCGCAGGTGCTGCGCGAGATGCGGCTAGATCCGATTGACGTGATCGGATTTTCCGCCGGCGGATTTATCGCGGCCGAGATGGCGGCGGCCGACCCGAAAATATTTTCGCGGATGATCCTGGTCGCGCCGATGGGCATCAAGCCGGCCGCGGGCGAGATCCTGGACTTCTTCGCTATGACTATCCGGCGTCATCTGCGCGCGACCGTGGCCGACCCGGCCGGCACGCCCGAGTTCACGAAAATCTACGGCGGTGAAATGACTCCCGAACAGTTCGAGCTGTTCGAGGACGCCCGTTCCGAAAGCGCACGGATCGGATGGGAGCCGTACATGCACAATCCCAGCCTGCCCGAGCTGCTGCGCGGCGTGAAAATTCCCACGATGCTCATCCGCGGGACGCGCGACGAGGTGGTGCCGTCGGGATGTATCGACGGCTACCGCGCCGCGATTGCCGGCGCGCAAGTCGCGCCGGTCGCGGGCGCGGGACATCGGCCGGAAATCGAAAACTCAGTCGAGTTCGAGCGCATAGTCACTCGATTCCTGGCCGCATAGTCATCGGCGAATGGAGCAGCGATTATGAAGATAGGGTATTTCACCGAACGTCCGGCCAGGTGGGTTCCCGAAGACGCGATTCTGAAAAATGAGGCCTATTTCGCCGTCTCGAACAAGTATTTCGATCGCGAGCAGGCCTCGACCGACTACAATTACTACCTCGACGAGAATTGCTACGCCGAGGAACTTGGCTACGATATCGTCGCGCTCAATGAGCATCACGGCAACCCGTTCTGCATGGGCAGCGTGATGAACGTCGAAGCCGCGATCCTCGCGCGAATCACCAAGCGCGTGAAGATTTGCCTGATTGGCAATCCGCTCCCGGTGATCAAGCATCCGCTGCGGATGGCCGAGGAGCTGGCCGAGATCGATCTGATCTCGCGCGGCCGGATGATCACCGGATGGGTTCGCGGCGCGGGCTCGGAGCAGTTCTTCAACAACGCCAACCCGGCCTACAACCGCGAGCTGTTCAACGAAGCGCACGATTTTATCGTCCAGGCATGGACCCGGCCCGGTCCGTGGCGCTACGAGGGCAAGCATTTTCATTATCGCCACGTAAATCCGTGGGCGCTGCCCTATCAGAAGCCGCATCCTCCATTCTGGATTCCCGGCGTGATCAGCCCCGAGACCGCGAAATGGTGCGCCGAGCATCGCTACCCCTATATCGGCCTCGGCACCGCGCTCGGACCCACTGCCGACCTGTGGGATTTCTATGCGGACGAGGCGCGCAAGCAGGGCTACCAGGCCGGACCCGAAAATTTCGGCTACGTGATTCCGACCTTCGTCGCCGAGACCGACGAGCGCGCGCAAGATCTCGGCCGCGGCTTCGTCTTCGGCGGCGGCCAGAACGCCTTCTCACGCACCGAGCACACGCTTCCGCCCGGCTACAATTCCAAGGAAGCCACCCGCCGACTGGCCAAGCAGCCGCAGGGAAGCTGGCTCGGAGTCAGTGGCGACAAGCTGCGCGGCCACAGCGAGGAATCAGCGCCGGTCGATTACGACGAGGTCCGCCGCAAGCTCGCGGCCGGACTTCAGAAAGCGCAGAAGTCGCTGACGATAGTGATCGGCAGTCCCAAGACGGTCATACCGAAATTCAAGACGATCCTGAACGTGCTGCGCCCCGGCGCTCTGATTATTTTCAGCGTGCAAGGCCCGGTGAAGAATGAGGATCGCCAAACGAGCATGCGCCTGATCGCGCAGGAAGTGGTCCCGGCGCTGCGCGAATATGCCCGCGAGATCGATCTACCCGACGCCTTCGAGCGCACGCCCGGCTCAGTCAAGCTCCAGTCCGGCACCAGCCGAACCCCGGTAGCCGACCGCGGCCCGCTGAAGGAGTTGGGAATCCTGTAACGCAGCCACTTGCGCCGCCGCAGGACTTCATCTCGTCGCTCGGCAAACCTTGAATCCTGACCGCCAACCTAATAGGCGTTAGTGTTGCTATGAGCGATATAGAATCATTCCGAAAAGAGACTCGCGCGTGGCTCGAATCCAACTGCCCGCCCGAGATGCGCAAACCCTTGCAGTCCGAAGACGATACCTGCTGGGGCGGCCGCGGATGGAAATTCAAATCCGACGCGCAGCGCCTATGGCTGGAGCGGATGGCCTCCAAAGGATGGACCGTTCCCGAATGGCCGCGCGAGTTTGGCGGCGGCGGCCTCTCCCGCGACGAAACCAAAGTCTTGCGCCAGGAGATGCGCGCGCTCGGATGCCGCTCTCCGCTCGATAGCTTCGGGATCTGGATGCTCGGACCCGCGCTGCTCAAGTACGGCTCCGAAGAACAGAAGCGCGAGCATCTGCCGAAAATCGCGCGCGGCGAAATCCGATGGTGCCAGGGCTATTCCGAGCCCGGCTCCGGCTCCGATCTCGCGTCGCTTCAAACCCGCGCCGAAGACAAAGGCGATCATTACGTTATCAACGGCTCGAAAATCTGGACCTCATACGCCGACCGGGCCGACTGGATCTTCTGCCTGGTGCGCACCGACCCCGCCGCGCCCAAGCACGAGGGAATCAGCTTCGTCCTCTTCGACATGGAGAGCGCCGGCGTCTCGACCAAACCGATCACGCTGATCTCCGGCGCGTCGCCATTTTGCCAAACCTTCTTCGACGACGTGCTGGTGCCGAAAGCGAACCTCATCGGCAAGCTGAACAAAGGCTGGGAGATCGCGAAGTACCTGCTGACCCACGAGCGCGACATGATCGGCGGCATGGGCCAGACTTCCGAGACTCGCTCGCTCGGCCAGATCGCGGGCGAGATCGTCGGAGTGGAAAACGGGATGCTCGCCGACCCTGTTCTGCGCAGCCAGATCGCGGCGTTCGAGATCGATGCATGGGCGTTTCGCCTCACGATGGAGCGCGTCGGCGATCTCGCGAAGGCCGGACAGGCGCATCCCGCCGTGTCGTCGCTGCTCAAGTACTACGGCACCGAGCTCAACAAGCGGCGGCTCGAGCTGGTAATGTCGGCGGGCGGCGCAAACGCTCTCGAATGGGAAGGCGAACGCTCGCACAACGGCGCCACCGCGCGCGCATGGCTGCGCTCGAAGGCAAATTCAATCGAAGGCGGCACCAGCGAAGTCCAGCTGAACATCATCGCCAAGCGTATCCTCGGTCTGCCCGACGCCTGACCGGGGACTGCAACCGCACGAATATCGATCGCAATCGGAATCGCTGAAATGTCACTAGTCTTAAACGACGAACAAACGATGCTGCGCGACAACACGCGCGGTTTTCTTTCCAAAAACGCTCCCGTCGCGCATCTACGCCAGCTCCGCGACACTCGCGATAAGACCGGATTCTCGCGCGAGCTGTGGAAAGAAATGGTCGCGATGGGGCTGTCGGGAATTCTGGTGCCTGCCGATTACGGCGGTCTGGCTCTGGGCCATGTGGAAGCCGGAATCGTGATGGAAGAACTCGGGCGCAATCTCACTCCGTCGCCGTTTCTCTCGACCGCGGTCGTGGCCGCGAGTGCGATCACCCACGCCGGAAACGAAAAGCAAAAGCGCGCCTATCTGCCGCGTATCGTCAGCGGCGATCTGATCGCGACGCTCGCCGTCGATGAGACCGCAAAGCATCGCCCCGAAAAAATCGCACTGAAGGCCAGCCGCTCGGGAAATAACATCATTCTCGACGGCGAAAAGATCTTCGTCCTCGACGGCCACGTCGCCGATCTGCTGATCGTCGCGGCGCGTACCGCGGGGGCCTCAGGTGAGCGCAAGGGAATTACGCTGTTCCTCGTTGACTCGAAAACAAATGGTGTCAGCGCCGAGCGCACCGAGACGGTCGATAGCCACAACGCCGCGCGCATTCGGTTCAACAAGGTGAGCGTCGGCGCCGACGCAGTTTTGGGCGAAATCGACGCTGGATGGAAGCCGCTCGACGACGCGCTCAACGCGGGCCGCGCCGCAATTGCGGCCGAGCTTTCAGGACTCGCCGACCAGGCCTTCGCGATCACCGTCAACTACCTGAAAGAGCGCAAACAGTTCGGCAAAGTAATCGGACAATTCCAGGCATTGCAGCATCGCGCCGCCGTGCTCTACTGCGATCTCGAACTGACCCATGCGGTGGTCTTGAAGGCCTTGCAGACTCTCGACGAATCGTTCGGCACAGCCGGCGCGATCGTCTCGGTCGCCAAGGCGAAAGCCGGCGCCACCGCAACGCTGGCAGTACAGGAAGGCGTGCAGATGCACGGCGGAATCGGGATGACCGACGAATTCGATATCGGGTTGTTCATGAAGCGGGCGCGCGTCGGACAGGAACTGTTCGGCGACGCGAATTTTCACGCCGACCGGCTGGCCCGAATGAACCGTTACTGATGAGCGCGGGATTTCAGTCCCGCGGTTTTCTGGACAGCGCCGAGCTCTACGACGCGATCTATCATTTCAAAAACTACGCGCGTGAATGCGAACTTCTGCGCGGCGTGATCGACGGCGCGGTCCCGGACGCGCGCACGCTCCTCGATGTAGCGTGCGGCATCGGAGCGCATTCGCAATTCCTGAAAAATCACTTCGCGGTTGACGGGGTCGATCAGAACGAGGATTACCTGCGCGCCGCGCGACTTAAGAATCCCGCGGGAATCTATTCCTGCACCGACATGACCGGCTTCGACCTCGGCCGCGACTATGACGCCGTCACCTGCCTGTTCAGCGCGATCGGTTACGTCGGCACCACCCTTCGATTGAACAGCGCCGTCGCCGCGATGGCGCGGCACGTGCGTCCGTGCGGCGTCCTGATCATCGAGCCGTGGCTGACTCCCGACGCATGGCAATCGGGCGGGCAGTTTATCCATAGCGGAAAACTTTCCGACGGTTTGGTGTGCAGGATGAGTCACAGCGGTCAGGAAGGAAATCTGTCGGTGCTGCAACTGCACTATCTGCGCGGCAGCGTTCGCGGTATCGAACATTTCAACGAACGGATGGAGCTCGCGCTCTTCACCCGCGAAGAGATGACCGCGGCTTTCGACGCCGCAGCGATGGAAGTTACCTACGAGTCCGAAGGCCTGATGGGGCGCGGGTTGTACGTTGCCCGCCAGCGCGCGTGATCGGCGCGCTTACACGGCGACCGACTGCGCGGATGGCGCGAATTGCTCCTGCTCGCGCTCGAGCGGCCGCACCCACAGCATCGCGATCGCACACATCAACAGCATCACCATGAACGCAGTGATCGCGATGGCGTAGCTCCCTGTGACGTCGAAAATTCTTCCGGTCGCAATCGGACTGGCGAATGCGCCGAAGGTGTAAAACACTCCAGTGATTCCAAGCATCGAGCCCAAGCGCTTGACCCCAAGCGATTCAATCATCACCAGCGGCATTTGCACCGCGAAGGCTCCCGCCGCAAATCCTCCCGCTACGATATTGAGTCCGAGCGCCAGCACGTGCGACGCGCCCAGCAGTCCGAGCATCCCGGTGGCCGCGCCCGCGAACGTGATGACGATTGCGGTGCGTGCGCCCGCGCGGTCGGCAAGCGGACCGCCGAGAAGCGTGCCCGCGGTCGTTCCGATCAAGTACAGGCTCACCGCGCTCGCGGCGAGCGTGGGCGTGTAGCCGATTCCAGTCAGGTACGCGATAAAATGCGCGCCCATCCCTGTGGTCAATCCCGCCAGCGCCTGCACCAGGCAAATCAGCCAGAACGAGCGCGTGCGGCGCGCCTGCGCGAGTTCCAGTCCAGGCAGAACCATCGCAGGTGCGGCGGCACGCGCGCGCGAATCGGCATCGCCACGTCCGCGGGCGGTGTTGCGCGCGTCGGCGGATTTGGTGGTCTGAATGAAAATCAGAATCGCCGGGACGACGACCAGCAGGATCGGAAGCGCAAGCACCAAGTATCCGAAGCGCCATCCGCGCGCCTGAATCGCGTAGGAGGCGACCATCGTCATCGCGGCGCCGCCGAGCGTCGCGCCGGAAAACGCGATCCCCATCGCAAGTCCGCGCCGCGCCTGGAACCATCCGGCGATTATCAGCGTGGTGGGAATCGAGGTCGAAGCGCCGACGCAGATTCCGAATAGCCCGTTGATTGCAAGAAACTCGGAGAAGGTGGTCGCGCGGCTAAGCCCGAGCCACAACAGGCCCGTGATCGTGGCGCCGACGATCATCATTTTTTTGGGATTTACGCGGTCAGCGATAAGGCCGATGAGCGGTCC
>DATKSB010000098.1:0-3500 GCA_035531855.1 Binataceae bacterium (SeqCode) | reverse complement strand
CGCAATTCAGATCGCGATAACGCGTTTCCCTTCCCGTGCGGGAAGGGAACAAGGGTTAGGTCGGGTTCGGACGACCGCACCTCATTACAGCATTGGTGCGCGCATTACCTCGCGCGTAATTGATGCGCGCACGATTCGTTTCTAGATCTTGACCATCGCACGAATCGAGCAACGAAAAACTAAGGAGCACGAACATGAGCAACGCCAACGAACTGATCACTTCCTACCTGGCCGCGTGGAATGAACGCGACGCGCGCCGCCGCAAAGAGCTGATCGCCAAAACCTGGAGCGACGACGGCAGCTACATCGATCCGCATCGCACCGGTACCGGCCACGACGGCGTCTCCGCGATGATGGCGACAGTGCACGAGCGCTTCGGACTCGAATACCAGTTCCGCCTCAAGTCCGCCGACCAGGCGCATCACGACTTCATCCGCTTCCAGTGGGAGGTGGGCGGCACCAAGGAAGCGCCGCTGCATTTCGTCGGCACCGATATCGGTATCGTCGGCAGCGACGGCCGCTTCAAGTCGGTAATCGGCTTCACCGACGAAGCGCCCGCTCAGCAGCCGGCGCGCTAGGCAAATCCGCCACGCGGCGGGGGATCGGCACGCCGCCCTCCCCCGCCGCATCAAGACCTGCGCAACTGCCCGCGAGGCAATGGCTCGATAGCGGCTCGGCTGCTACGGTTTCAACTATGGATACTCATCAAAACGGCGCCGCAGCCGAGTCGGGCGGAGCGGGACCGCTGCTTAGAAGATGGCGCGAATCGCGCCATCTGAGCCAGCTCGATCTCGCGCTCGAGGCCGAAGTCTCGAGCCGTCATATCAGCTTTCTTGAAACCGGCCGCGCCACGCCCAGCCGCGAGATGCTGCTGACGCTGGCAGGCGTGCTCGACGTTCCGCTGCGCGAGCGCAACATCCTGCTGCTCGCGGCGGGCTACGCGCCGGTTTATCGCGAGACCAGCCTCGACGACCCGCGGATGAGCCACGTGCGCGCAGCGCTCGAAATGATCCTGCGCCAGCAAGAGCCGCGCAGCGCCTTCGCCTTCGATCGGCACTGGAACCTGGTGATGGGTAATGCGGCGTTCGTGCGATTTCTGACCGCCGTGATGGGCGCCGCGCCGGCAGGCTTCCTGCCGCTCGAGGTCACCACCGAACCGCGGCTGAATCTCTTGCATCTGATGTTCGATCCGAACGCGATCCGCAAACTGATCGTCAATTGGGAGCCGATTGCAAAATCGCTGCTCAATCAGGCGCACCGCGCCGCCGCATGGGCGCGCGACAACTCGATGCGCGAGCTGATCGCGGCAATCCTGTCTTATCCCGGAGTTCCCGCCAATTGGCGCGAGCCCGACCTCGAAACTCCGCCCGCCCTGATGCTCTCGTTCGAGCTCACGATGCCCGGCGGAAAAATCGCGCGGATGTTCAGCACCATCACTACCCTGTCCGCGCCCGAGGACGTGACTCTGCAGGAGCTGCATATCGAAGCGTTCTATCCCGCCGACGAAGAAAGCGAATCGCTTTCGATGTTTCGGTAAGGGATGATCGCGCTATGGAGCAAAGTCCAGTCGCGCAAGTGTTGATCGCCGGCGCCGGACCCACCGGTCTCGTGCTCGCTCTATGGCTCATTCGGCTCGGCGTGAGGGTGCGGATTATCGACCAGACCGCGGCGGCCGCGCCCTATTCCCGCGCGCTCGGGGTGCAGGCGCGCACGCTCGAGTTCTACCGCCAGATTGGAATCGCGGATGCAGCGGTCGCGAGGGGCGTGCAGTCAAAGGGGGTAAATTTCTGGGTCGCCGGCACCAGGGCAGCGCATATCCCGTTCGAGAATCTCGGCGCCGGTCTTACCCCATTTCCCTTCATTCTGGATTTCGCGCAGGACGCCCATGAACGCCTGCTGATCGGGCATCTGGAAACTCTCGGAGTGAAGGTCGAGCGCACGACGGAGCTGGTTCGTTTTGATCAACAAGGCGGTTTTGTGCGAGCGACGCTGAAGCGTCCCGACGGCTCCGAGGAAATCTGCGAGCCGGCCTACCTTGCCGGATGCGACGGCGCGAGTTCGATCGTCCGCGAAACCATCGGCGCCGGCTTTCCCGGTGGCACCTACTCGCACCTGTTCTACGTCGCCGACGTCGAAGCGAGCGGACCCCCAATTGATAACGAACTGCACGTGGACCTGGATACGGACGACCTGCTCGTGATCTTTCCGATGAAAGGCGACGGACGCGTGCGCCTGGTCGGAACCGTGCGCGACCATCCGGCCCGCGCTGACCACGAACTGACGTTCGCCGACGTCAGCGATCGCTCGATTAAACAACTGAAACTCGTGATCGCGAAGGTAAACTGGTTCTCGACCTACCGCGTGCATCACCGCGTCGCCCAGAACTTTCGCAAGGGGCGCGCATTCCTGCTGGGCGACGCCGCGCACATCCATAGCCCGGTTGGCGGACAAGGGATGAACACCGGCATCGGCGACGCGATCAACCTCGCATGGAAACTCGCCGCCGTGCTGGACGGCCGCGCGTCGGAGCGTCTTCTCGATACGTACGAGCTCGAACGTATCGGCTTCGCGCGACGCCTGGTCGCAACCACCGATCGCATCTTCACCCTCGCAACCAAACCGGGCTTCATCGCGGAGCAGATTCGGACCAGGCTCTTTCCATTGATCGCGCCGATAATGTTACGGGTTCCTATCGTGCGGAGCTTCATGTTCCGCACCGTCTCGCAGATCGGCCTAAGCTACCGCGCGAGCCCGCTCAGCGCCGGCGTCGCCGGTACACTCCACGGAGGCGACCGCCTGCCCTGGATTCAATTCGCAGCGGGCGCCTATCGCGACGCCGACAACTTCACCGCACTGACCTCGCTCGCGTGGCAGGTCCACATTTACGGCGAACCGCATGGCGGCGTAGCCGAAGCGTGCGCTGCGCTCGCGCTGCCGATCCATGTTTTTCCATGGGCCGCTGCGATGGAGCAGGCCGGCGTGATGCGCTCCGCGACTTATCTGATTCGTCCGGACGGATATATCGCGCTGGCCGACCCAAATGGCGACCCGGAGCGCCTGCGCAGTTACTTCCAGCAACTCGGCTCGGCCGCGTCACCTCCACAGAGGACGTCTTCGTGAGATCGGGCCGCGTCAATCTGTATGCACTCGTGCTCGCCGCGCTTCTGATTCGTTCGGCGCCTGCGGCGGCGCAGTGGGCGGGCCGCGACGGATGGGTCGAAGAGCCCGACAGCAAGTCGCTCAACCTCGCGGGCGACGCGAGTCATGCCTACCTGGATTCCACTTCGGTCCATCGCACCGACGACGGCCTAATCCATTTCAACGAAAGCTCGAACGTGACCCGCGCCGAGGACATCGGCAAAGTCGGCCTGATGGAAGACGCCTACGATTGCTCCTCGAATGTGAAATACATGTGCGTCGATCACGGCGACTGGCGCAACGATCCGAAGAGCAAGGTCAATCTCAGCAAGGATCCCGCTCTGCCGATTTACCGCAAATAT
>DATKSB010000097.1:0-2188 GCA_035531855.1 Binataceae bacterium (SeqCode) | reverse complement strand
CGGCTTGAGCGAGCGCGCCGCGATCATAATCTTTGCGCCGGCCTTCGCGTATGCGAGCGCGATTTCCTTGCCGATTCCGTAACCGCCGCCGGTGATGATCGCGACCTTGTCCTTGAGTTCGTTCATGGCAACCTCGATTCTCCTGGCTCGATTGTTTGCGGAATTTTTGACTGTAATTCGATCCGTGCCGCGCGACAAACGATCACTAGGCTGCGCGCGGCACCGCACATACTCGCTTGTCTCAGCGCCGCAGCGCCTCGTATCATAGGCCCTACTTCATGGCAGCAGTAAGCCCGATCGGAAATCCCACCCAGAAGCCCGGCGGCGGAAGTTCGCTGTGGCTCAATATCGTCAAGATCGCGATCCTTGTGATCCTGGTCGGCGGCTCGGTGTGGCTGCTGCTCGAGCATATGGAGTGGTTCCGCGATCCCAAGCAAATAAAGCTCGAGGTTCTGCAAGCCGGCGTCTGGGCGCCGATCGTGTACATGCTGCTGTACGCCGTCGGGCCGTCATTTCTGGTGCCGGGCGCCGTGATGACGATCGCCGGGGGGCTTGCGTTCGGAACCGCGTGGGGCTCCGTCTATTCGCTGATTGGCGCGGACGTGGGCGCGGTGGTCGCATTCGGCGCGGGGCGATTTCTGGGACGCTCGTTCGTCGAAAAATTTGTCGGCGACAGGTTTCAGGCGACGCTCGAAAAAATCGCGCGCAACGGTTTTCAGATCATCTTGTATCTGCGGATCGTCCCGGTGATTCCGTACAATGCGCTCAACCTGATCGCGGGCGCATCTCCGATCAGGTTCAAGGACTACTTCTGGGCCAGCATGATCGGGATGGTTCCGGGCACGATCCTGTTCGCGTTTCTGGGCGACGCGTTATGGCATCCGCTGTCCTGGCGTTTCGTACTCGCGCTGGCGCTAATTGCGGCGTCGGTAGGATGCGGCGAAGTCTGGCGCCGCTGGTCCGCGAGCAAAGTCGCTCGACTCGCACAATAAAAAAGAAAACAAAACAATCCACGGATTACACAGATTTCACAGATGGAAAGGGGGGACGAACGCACCTACGCGATAGTAGGCGCCGCGATGGAAGTGCATCGCGAGCTCGGCAATGGTTTTCTCGAACCGATTTACCAGCAGGCCCTGGCGCTCGAACTGGAAGCGCGCGCGATCCCGTTCAGACGGGAAGTCGAAATCGTCGTTCGCTACAAGGGACAGGAATTGGACAGCACCTATCGCGCTGATTTTATATGCTTCGATGAAGTCGTGGTCGAATTAAAGGCGCTCGCCCGGTTTGGCGGCACGGAACAATCTCAAGTCATCAACTATTTGAAGGCAACGGGATTCAAAGTCGGGCTGCTGCTCAACTTTGGAACCCCGTCGCTGGAATATCGCCGATTTGTTTTCTGAAAGAATCGGTGAAATCCGTGTAATCTGTGGATTGTTTTCAGGTGCCGGATTCCCAGCTCTCTAAATACTTCTTCTGCTCGGCGGTCAGCGTGTCGATTCGGATGCCCATCGCGGCGAGTTTCACCTCGGCGACGTCCTGTTCGATCTCGAGAGGCACGTTGTGCACCCTGGCCGGAAGCTGCTCGCTGGTCGCGACCCATTCCGACGCGAGCGCCTGGGTCGCAAAGCTCATGTCCATCACCTGCGCCGGATGGCCCTCGGCACAGGCGAGATTCACCAGCCGTCCCTGTCCCAGGATGTAGAGCGTGCGGCCGTTGGACAAATGGTACGAATCAACGTTCTTGTTGACGTCGTGCTCGACCGACTTGGCCGCGTCGGTCAGATAGGCCATGTCGATCTCGACGTCGAAGTGGCCCGAGTTGCACAAGATCGCGCCGTCTTTCATCGCGGTGAAATGCTGCGCGGCGAGCACGTGCTTATCGCCGGTGGCGGTCACGAAGATATCGCCGAGCTTGGCCGCGTCGATCATCTTCATCACCCGAAATCCGTCCATCGCGGCTTCGATCGCGCGGATCGGATCGACCTCGGTCACGATCACGTCCGCGCCAAGGCCGCGCGCTCGCGACGCGATTCCGCGTCCGCAGTAGCCGTAGCCGCCGACCACGACGACCGAGCCGGCGATCAGCACGCCGCTGGCGCGGATGATCCCGTCGAGCGTCGATTGCCCGGTCCCGTAGCGGTTGTCGAACAGATGCTTGGTCTGCGCGTCGTTGACCGCGACCACC
>DATKSB010000096.1:0-2714 GCA_035531855.1 Binataceae bacterium (SeqCode) | reverse complement strand
AGCATCCGGATTCCGCCATCGCGAAAAAATTCCAGCACCCCGGCTTCAAATCCAAAATGCCCAATCTGATCGGCAAGCAGAACGTCAGCGGGTTCGGGCAGCGACACGCGGGTCGAGGGGCCGTGGACATGGACGATTCTGTCCGCGAAGCCATTGGCGGCCGCGATCTCGCGCGCAAGATCGATTATGGCGCCGCCCTCGATCGCATAGACGCGCGCCGCGCCCGCCTGGCATGCCAGCATCCCCAGGATTCCGGTTCCGCAGCCGAGGTCCACCACGACATCACCGGGCCGGACCACCTTGTTGATCGCTTTGCGGAACAGTCCGAGCCGGGTTTCGTCGGACAAGTACTGGCGGTGCTCATCGAGGATCATCGACATCGCGGTTTACATTCCTTGGGCTCTGCTTGAATTGACGAAGATCAGTCAGCGACGGCGCCGACCGAGTGGCCCGGCGCGCTGCCGTGCGCGTTCACGAACACATTCTTGAACCACAACTCGATCGCGAACGCCATCCACAACGGACGGGCGTTGATCATGTAACGCGGATCTCCGGCGCGAAACAGCCTGATCATCGCGGCATAGTTCTCGGTCAACCACTGGCCATTGAACCACCCCATCCGCACGGTCTCCATCGACTCGAAGGCGCGCGCGCCGCCGGCTTTCTCGAGCGTCGCGGGGAAGCAGCTCGCGTAGGTCGCTTTGATCCTGCGCGTGCGGATCTCCTCGGGCAGCACGCCGCGCATCGCATTGCGCACGACGTATCGTTCGACTCCGTCGCGGGTGCGCTGCTCCTCGGGGATCGCCAGCGCGAACTCGAAGATGCGCCGATCGAGAAACGGATGCCGCCCGTCGAGGCCGCGCGCCGCCATCCAGCGATCGGCCATCTCGAGCGGATGCGCCAGCCATCCCGCCGTAAAGGTGTGGTAAATGTCGCGCTGCGCAAAGCTGGGAAACCTGGGCGCGGGTTCCTCCACCCTGACGCGATCCGCCAGGCCGATGCGCTGAGCAAATTCCCGCGTGAGCGGATTTGTGAAGGGGGCGTCGGGTAGCAGCAAATGGCGCGCGAGCAGGCGCATGCGCCGCGGAACGAACGGCCACACTCCGGAAATGAGAAGCGTTCCCAAGGGAGCGACGAATGGATCGCTGCGAGCCAGCGCATAATCTAGCCGTAGCCGCGAGGCGATCGAGCCGAGCTTCAAGCTGCGCAGCATATCCGCGTAGGCATAAGCGCTCCCGGTCAGCCATTCGTCGCCGCCATTGCCGCTAAGCCGGACGCGGAAATCGCCGCGCGCCGCAAGTAGCGAATCGTAATCACCCATCGCGGCATTGGGATAGTCGGGCAGGTCAAGATAATGGCGGCATTGTGCGGCGAGCGTCGGATAGTCGGCGTCAGCCGGATCGACAATCGTCGCGCGCACGCCGGTTTCGCGTTCGATTGCGGCAAGGTAGCTGGTTTCATCGGAATCAGGATGCCGCGCGAGCGAGGCCGCTTCGACTTCCGCGGACGCTCCTACACCGCGCAGAATCTTAAGCGCGGTGCACAATACCGACGAAGAATCGAGGCCGCCACTCACGTCGATCATGATGCGGCCTGAGGAGCGCAGCCGCGTGCGAACCGACTCGGTGAAGATCGTGCGGAAATGTTCCGCGTACTCATCATCGGTGGAATAACGAATTTCCGCCGCCGGATTTGGCTCGTAATAGCGCCAGATCCTGAAGCCGTCGGCCGATACCATCAATGCGTGCCGCGGCGGCAAGCGGAGGATTCCGCGGAAAATCGTCTCCTCGCGGTTTGCGGGCATCTGGGCGGCAAGCTCGCCGATCATGCCTTCGTTGGGCTCCCGCGGCACGCGTCGATCGGCGAACAACTGATGCGGTTCGGAGGCGCAAAGAAACGCGTGCTGGCCGTGATGGTAGTACAGCGCCCGCACCCCAAAGATGTCGCGTGCACACATCATCCTGCGCTGGACACCGTCCCAGATGATGAACGCAAAATCCCCGATGATCCTTCGCGGCGCCTCGGCGCCCCACGCCTGATATGCGCAGAGCACCAGCTCCGCGTCGGTGACGCTGCGCGGCGCGAAACCCGCGTCGGTCAACGCATGCGAGAGGTCGGCGCGATTATCGACCCGGCCATCGAGCGCCAGCACGATCCGCCCGCTATCGTCGGCGAGCGGCTGCTTTTCGTACCTGGACTCGGCGGTGGAATGGAGCATCGCATGCCCGAGCGCGAACGGTCCGGAGATGTAGCGGCCGAAGCCACCGGGTCCGCGATAGGGAACCGCGGCGAGCATCCGTTCCAGGACGGCGGCGTCGGCCGGAGCGCCATCGAGATTGAAGATCGCGGCTAATCCGCTCATCTAGCAGTGCAGATGATCATCGCGAAGCGCGCCGTTTGAGCGCCTGTTGACGCTCTGGCGCGTCGCTGGATTGCTCGATTTCGAGCAGTCCGCGTCCGCGCAGATCCGCGACCAACGCATTCAGGTCGGCCTCGATTGCATCCGGAGCGGCGTCGAACTCGGCCGCTAGCACGGCAACCGCCGCATCAGTCGATCCATTCTCGGCGATCAATTGCCACATCCGGGCGCCCGCACCGTCGAGTCCGAAGATATTCTCGCTGTTGGTATCGCTGATCAGAATTTCGTCGCCGACCTTGCGCCACAAAACGTCTTCGCTGATCTGAATCTTCATCGCAATCGACCTGTGCTCCAT
>DATKSB010000095.1:0-7507 GCA_035531855.1 Binataceae bacterium (SeqCode) | reverse complement strand
TGCGCCGCGAATGGCCCGACGCTCATATCGCGTGGGCGGTCGAGCCGAAATCGGCACCGATTCTTGAACGCCATCCGTGGCTCGACGAGATTATTCTGTATGACCGCCGGCGCGCGCCGTGGTCGTTCGTTCCGTTTTTGCGCGAAGTTCGCGGCGGACATTTCGATCTGGTCGTCGATCTCCAGCGCCATCTGAAAAGCGGCGTCACGTCGCTCGTTTCCGGCGCGCACGATCGAATCGGATTCGGCGCCGCGAACACCAAGGAACTCAACCATCGCTTTTCGACGATTCAGGTCGCACCGCAACCGAACCTGCGCCGCAAGCTCCTCCAGTACCAGGCATTCGGCGATCGGCTGGGGTTGCCCGCCGCACCAATCGAGTTCGGGCTCGAAGCGTCGGCCGAAGAAAAATCGCGCGCGCGCGAATTGCTGTCGGGCGCGCCGCGTCCGCTTCTCGGCGTGATCTTGGGTTCGTCGTGGCCGAGCCGGATTTATTTTCCCGAGTCAGTTGCGGCCGCAATCAAGGAGCTGGCGCGGCCCTGCGATAACTCGCCGGCGCTCTATCCGGTGTTGCTCGGCGGCCTGGACGAAAGCGAAATCGCGGCCGCGGTGATGCGCAATCTCGGCGAGGTTCCCGCGCTCAACCTGGCGGGACGCACCCAGTTGCGCGATTTGATCGCGATCTTTCCCGAGTGCGCCGCCGCATTCGGCCCCGATTCGGGTCCGATGCATATCGCGGCCGCGGTACGGTGCCCGATCGTGTCGCTCTGGGGCGCGACCGCGCCCGAGCGGTCCGCGCCGTGGGGTTACGCCGAGTTTGCGATAACCGGCGCGATTCCCTGTCATCCATGCTATCTGCGCGATTGCCCGATCGGCCGCGAATGCATGCGGCGAATCGCGCCGGGCGAAGTCGCGGCGGCGGTCCGCCGCGCGATCGGCGCCGGGCCGGTCGAGTCGGGCAGTGCGATCGCGAGCGAGGCGCTGCGATGATCGGCGGCGTCATCGAACGCGACGGATGGCGGCTCAGCCTTGGGGGCGAAGACGTGATCGAGACCGCACTGCGCGCCGCGGTTGTGGCGGCGGCGCTGGACGCGGCGTCTGGAGGCGGAGCGCGGCTTCAGCGGCGCTCGCGCCGCGGCTCGACCTTCGCTGTGCGTATAGAAGGCCGAGTCGGGGCGGCATTTTTTGTAAAGATAATCGACGCGCCACGCGGTTTCGCGAGACTTAAGCGATGGTTTTCGGGCTCGCGCGCGGCGCATATCCACGCGATTTCGGACGCGATTCGCCACGCGGGATTGAACGCGCCACCGGTAGTGCTGTGGGGCCGCGAACCCTCGAGCGGACGGGAGATGGTGATGACGCGGCGCGCGCCGGGTGTCCTGGCGACGCGCTATCTCCGCGTCGCGCCAGAGGCGGATTTCGCACAAAAGCGCGTTCTGCTGCGTGCGCTCGGAGCGGAAATCGCCCGGCTTCACGCCGCACGTTTCATCCACGGAGATCTGACTCCGTTCAACATAATCGCGGACGAAGCGCCGCGGATCTCTTTTATCGATCACGAACGCACGCGCAGAGTATGGTTCCGGCATGCCGCGGCGCGCGCGCGCCGAAGGAACCTGGTTCAGCTCGGGCGCTTCGCGTTTCCCGGGATGACCCGCAGCGACAGAATGCGCGTATGGTCAAGCTACGCGGCGGCGTCTGCGCTCGGACGGCTCGAGTTGCGCCGCGTGCTGAAAATGCTCGACGCGCGAATCGCGCGTGATGGCGCGCCCGAGATTTTTCACGCGCCGCAAATGCCCGCCGCCGGTGGAGTGCGGGAGAGTTGATGGATCAAAGCACAAAAATTTCCGTGGTGATTCCGGTCTTCAACGAAGTGAACACTATCGGCACGATAATCGATCGCGCACTCGATTGCGGCTTCGATGCCGAGGTGATTGTCGTCGATGACCGATCGACGGACGGCACCGCCGAGTTCCTGCGGAAATTGGAGCATCCGAAGGTGCGATGCTTTTTTCATTCGCAGAACAGGGGCAAAGGCGCGGCGCTGCGGCTGGGTTTCGCGGCCGCGGCGAATCCTTATGTCTTCGTGCAGGATGCTGACCTCGAATACGATCCCGCCGACTACCGGCTGATGATCGGGCCGCTGCTCGACGGGCGCGCCGACATGGTTTACGGTTCGCGCTTCCTGGGCGGGCCGCATCGCGTGCTGCTTTACTGGCATTACCTGGGTAATCGGATGCTGACGCTTGCGTCGAATATCATCAGCGATCTCAACCTGAGCGACATGGAGACCGGACAGAAGGCTTTCCTGCGCGAGAAGCTAATGCAACTGAAACTGTCGGCCGACCGATTCACCTTCGAGCCGGAAATCACCGCGAAGGCGGCGCGTGCGCGATGGCGAATCTACGAGGTTCCGATTTCTTACTCGGGCCGCACCTACGACGAAGGCAAGAAGATCGGATGGCGCGACGCGGTGACCGCGATCGGCGCGATTTTATACTACCGGTTCTTCGACTGAGGAAAGATGCCGCCAGCCGCATCTGAACCTCCGCATCTGGAATCAACCGCGGCGCTGCGCGTGGCCGGAGTCGATCCGGAGCGCGGTTTCGCCGGCGGAGAGACGCAGGTGCTGGGGCTGACCCTCGAACTTCTGCGCATGGGGCATCGCGCGGAGCTGATCTGCGATCCCGCGGGACGGCTCTACGAGCGGGCGCGGCGCGAGGGCGTCACTTGTCATCCGCTCAAGATTCACAACTCGGTCGATCTGCCGGCGGCGATCAAGTTTCGCGCAATCCTGCGCCGCGCGCGCTACGACGTGGTGCATTTTCATACCGCGCGTGCGCATGCGATGGCGCCGTATGCGCGCGGGTTCGCGCGCGCGCTGGTCGTGACGCGCAGGATGGACTACCGACCGAACCGGCTGTTCGCGCCGCTTCTCTATGGCCGGGCGGTGGACGGAGTGGCGGCGATCTCGCACGGAGTTGCGGACTCGTTGGCGCTTGCGGGCGTCGCGCCGGAGCGCATCACGATCATTCCAAGCGGTGTCGATTGCGAGCGCTTTCGCCCCGCCGATGCATCCGCCGGCGCGGCGGCGCGCGCCGAGCTTGGAATCGCGCCTGAGGCGATGGTGCTTGGGACGGTCGGGATGCTCGAGGCGCGCAAGGGTCATCGGCATCTGCTCGAAGCGCTCGCGCGAATCGTGCGCGGCGGCGAGGGTGCTAACATGATCTGCGTGATTGCCGGCGACGGCAGTTTGCGCGCGGATTTGCAGCGCGATGCCGAGCTGCTCGGAATCGCGCGGCAGGTGCGCTTTCTGGGGCGCGTCGATGACGTTCGCGCTGTGCTGGCCGCAACCGATATCTTTGTGTTCCCTTCCCTGCGCGAGGGACTGGGTGTCGCGATACTCGAAGCGGCAGCGAGCGGACTGGCGGTGGTGGCAAGCCGCACCGGAGGAATCGGCGACGTGATCGAGAACGGAGTCAACGGAATACTGGTGAAGCCCGGCGACAGCGAGGCGTTAGCGGACGCGATCGCGCGGATGGCGGCGGTACGGGACCAGCGCGTCGCGATGGGACAAGCTGCGCGCACTCGCGCGGAGCGGGATTTTGCGATGACCACGATGGCGGCGCGGACGGTGGAACTCTATCGGTCCTGCCTGGCCGCCGTCGGAAGGAAGAACTGATCACGATGCGGAGCATGACCGGATTTGGACGAGCAGTGGTCGAGCGCGCGGGCGTTCGCGTGATGGTGGAAATTCGATCTCTCAATCAGCGTTTTTTCGAGCTGAAACTCAATCTGCCGCGCGGATGGGGCGAGTACGAGGCCGACATCCGCAAGACTATCCAGGCCTCAGTCGCACGCGGGCGGGTCGAGCTGTTTATCAAGTACACCGCGCTCAAGCCTCCGCCGACGCGGCTCGAGGTCAACGAGAAGCTGGCCAATCAATACGTCGCGGAGCTGCGCCGATTGGGCAAGCGGCTGAATCTCAAGGGCGAACCCGGAATCGAGGCGATTCTTAACCGGCCCGAAATTTTTCACGTGGTCGAAGAAGAAAACGACACGCGCGAAGCGGTCAAGCTGGCGACGACCGCGCTGAAGAGCGCGCTGAAGGCGCTCGACAGCGAGCGCTTGCGTGAGGGTATCAGCACGCGGCGCGACTTCGGCGAACGGATCAAGCGGATTCACGCGGCGCTGCCGCGAATCGAGCGGCTGGCGGAAGAGACGCGCGCCGAGATCATGAAAACCTTCGAGGCGCGGATTCGCGAGCTGCTGGCCGCGTTGCCGGTGAACGAAAAGCGCCTATACGAAGAGGCGTCGATCGCGTCGCAGCACGGCGATATCAGCGAGGAAATAACCCGGCTGAAAACCCACCTCGAGGGCCTGGACGCGCTGCTCGATCGCAAGGGGCCGGTGGGAAAATCGATCGAGTTCTTGCTGCAGGAAATCAACCGGGAAGTGAATACGATGGGGTCGAAGTCGCAAAATGCGGCGCTGTCGCAGGTGACGGTCGAGGTGAAGGCAGAAGCGGAAAAGATGCGCGAGCAGGTGCAAAACATCGAATGAGCGTAGTATAAAACATTATTTGCAATCGCCGGGACGCTCTTATAGTGTCGAATTCGATACACCTTCCGCCTCCCAGACGCGGTATAATATTTATACTTTCCGCCCCGTCTGGGGCGGGTAAGACCACGCTCTATCGCGCGGCCCTTAAGGGGATCGCGGGACTGGAATTTTCCGTCTCGCTGACTACGCGGCCCGCACGCGGAGCAGAGGTTCAAGGGATCGATTATCATTTCGTGAGCGAAGAGGAATTCATCGCCAAGCGCAACGCCGACGGACTGGCCGAATGGGCGCGCGTGTTCGACGCCTCGTACGGAACGCCACGGGAGCCGCTGGAGAATGCGGTCAGCGAAGGCCGCGACATCCTGCTCGATATCGACATTCAGGGCGCGCTCCAGATTCGCAACAAGTATCCGCGCGATGCGGTCGCGATCTTCGTTCTGCCGCCGAGCTTCGCCGAACTCGAGGGACGCCTGCGCGGACGCGGCACCGAAACCGAAGATTCGATCCAGCGGCGGCTTGAACGCGCGCGCGAAGAAGCCCGCGAATGGCCTTCGTACGATTTTCTGATCGTCAATAACGAAATCAACCGTTCGGTCGGCGAGCTTTCGGCGATCGTGAACGCCGAACGCTTGAGAGCCTGCCGCCTGCGCGAGGGGTTCGCGCCGTGGAAGAGCTAGCGCAAGCCGCGGCCGAGCCGCTCGACGAACTCGCGCCGCTTATCGCGCGGGTGCAATCCTACAACTCCGCCGCCGACCTCGAATTGATCCGCCGCGCGTATGCTTTCTCGGCGCGGATGCATGCGGAGCAGAAGCGGGTCTCGGGCGAGCCGTACGTCACGCATCCGCTGAACGTCGCGATGATCGCGGCCGAGCTGAAGCTCGACGTCGCGTCGATCGTCGCGGCGCTATTGCATGACGTGGTCGAGGACACCGCGACGCCACTGGACGAGGTGCGCGCGCTGTTCGGCGACGAGGTCGCGCAACTGGTCGATGGGCTGACCAAAGTTTCGAAGATCACCTTCCAGAGCCGCGCGGAGAAGCAGGCCGAGAACTTCCGCAAGATGATTATCGCGATGTCGCATGACATCCGGGTGGTCCTGATCAAGCTGGCGGATCGCTTGCACAACATGCGCACGCTCGAGTCGCTGAGCGCGGAGCGCCAGCTCGAGATCTCGCGCGAGACGATCGAGATCTACGCGCCGATCGCGCATCGCCTCGGCATCTATTGGCTCAAGTCAGAACTCGAAGACCACGCGTTCCGGTACCTGAATCCGTCGTCGTACTCGACCCTCAAGGCGTTCGTCGCCAAGACCCGCAAGGAGCGCGAGGAATATATCCGCGACGTGATCGCGATTCTGTCGCGGCGGCTCGAGGAGTCGGGGGTCAAGGCCGAGGTGACGGGCCGCCCGAAACATTTTTTTTCGATACACTCGAAGATGCAGGAGCTGGCGCTTTCGTTCGAGCAGATCTACGACCTGGTCGCGTTCCGCATCATCGTGGCGACGGTACGCGAATGCTACGAAGCGCTGGGAGTGGTGCACGCGAACTGGAAGCCGGTGCCGGGCCGCTTCAAGGATTATATCGCGCTGCCGAAAGCCAACATGTATCAATCGCTGCACTCGACGCTGATCGGACCGCGCGGGCAGCGGATGGAAGTGCAGATTCGCACGCGCGAAATGCACGCGGTGGCAGAGGAAGGAATCGCGGCGCACTGGAGCTACAAAGAAGGCGTGCGCGCCAAGGAGATCAAGGAGACCGAACGCTTCGCGTGGCTGCGCCGGCTTATCGAATGGCAGCAGAACCTGAAAGACCCGCAGGAATTCCTTTCGACCGTCAAGGACGACCTGTTCCCCGAAGAGGTTTTCGTTTTCACACCCAAAGGCGACGTGCTGGACTTTCCGCAGGGCGCGACCGCGATCGATTTCGCCTACCGCATCCATTCGCAGGTCGGCACGCATCTGTCGGGCGCGCGGGTCAACGGACGGATGGTTCCGCTGCGCTACAAGATGCGCTCGGGAGATACGATTGAAGTAATCACCTCGGAGCGCCAGACCCCCGGGAAAGACTGGGCGACGTTCTGTGTGACCGCGCGCGCCAAGTCGCGCATCCGGCAATGGCTGCGCGCGCAGCAGTCCGAACGCTCGCGCGAGATGGGCCTGCAACTGCTCGATCGCGAACTCGAACCGCTGCACTTAAGCGTCGCGCAATTGCGCGGCGCCAGGCGGCTCGAGCCGATGCTGAAGGAATTTTCGCAGCGCGATACCGACGGACTACTGGCCGCGATCGGCTACGGAATAATCACCCCGGGGCAGTTGCTCAACAAGGCGCTCACGCCCGACGAGCTGAAGCTCTATCGCGACGGCAAAGCGGCGCCCACAGCGCCGGTCCCGCCCGCAACCACCCGCGAGCGCGCAGAAAAAGCCGCGCGCAAAGCGGCCAGCGGCGCGGTCGTGGTCTCGGGAATCGGCGACGTTCTGGTGCGGTTCGCGCGGTGCTGCAATCCGCTGCCCGGGGAGGCTATCACCGGCTTCATTACGCGCGGACGGGGCGTCACCGTGCACGTCGCGTCGTGCCAGCACGCGCTCCTGACCGATCCGCAACGCCGCGTGCCCGTGGTCTGGAAGGATGGCGAGGAATCGCCGCGGCCGACGCGGCTCGAGGTCCTGTGTGTCGATCAGCCGGGGCTGCTGGCCGCGATGACCAAGACGATCGCGTCGGCAGGGGTGAACATCTCGACCGCGGAAGTGAAAACGCGCGGGTCGGACGGACGCGCGCTTTCGATTTTCGAAGTCAGCGTGTCGAGCGCGCGGCAGCTCAACCTGCTGATGAACGCGATCGGCGCGATCGACGGCGTGATGCGCGTGTCGCGGATCGGCTACCACAACGCAACTCGCGACGAGACATGAAGCGGGCGATCGAAACCAGGAACGCGCCCGCCGCGATCGGACC
>DATKSB010000094.1:0-4309 GCA_035531855.1 Binataceae bacterium (SeqCode) | reverse complement strand
GCGCCGCTTCCCAAGAAACACCTGCATCTTTCCAAATTGGAAGTCCGTAATCGTGATGACCCGGACCTCACCGTCGTCCGGCAGCATCAATTTGACTCGCCCACTGTGGACTGTGGCGTTCTCTTCGTTTGCGCAATGCCGGATATAGACCGAGTACTGCATCATCGTGAATCCGTCTTGCAGCAATCCGTGCCTGAATTTTGTGTAAGCTCGCCGCGCCGCCTTGGTATCGACCGGTAGGTCGAACATTGCCACCACCCACATCGATCGCATACCTCCAAAAATCACTGCGAAATCTCCCTGCGCTCGAGGCATGGCACCGGTATTTCCGGGCGTTTTATCTCGCCCGCCAGAACCTTCCTGACCGAGGCGGTATAGCGCTGCATCGCAACCATCATCGGCGACCTTTCATCTTTCCAGGCCACCGGCCGAGCCAGCGCCTCGATCAGGATGGCGCGTGTCTCCTTCTCCAGATCCCCGACCCCGCGGTCCCATAGCACGCGCACTTCCGCATCGATCACCGGCCGCAGCGGTTCCATCAGATCGTCAGCCAACGCGAACGCGTTGTACTGGTTGTGATGATGAATGCCCAGCGACGGCGAGAGCCCTGCGCCACAGATCGCGCGAGCCATCGCCGCGCGCAGCACGGTGTAGCCGTAGTCCAGCAGATTGTTGGGCACAGCGCCGAAGCGCGAACGCCGGAATCCGTCACCCATCGCGTGCCGCCAGTAGCGCTGAGCAGCCTGAGCTTCGAGATTCCCCGGATCTCCGCTCTTAACGCGGCGCGCGATCTCGCGCAGCGCGCCCGCTTCGGCGCCCAGCCATTCGAGCACCGCCGCCTGCGCAAGAATCTTCGCTTTCACAACCTCGCGCCACAGCCGTCCGCGCAGCGCCTTGCTCGCCGCCGCCTGCGCAACGATCGCCTCGCCTTGCAGCGTGTGCCCCTCGAACGGTGCGATCAGTCCTACCGGGTGATGATTCGGTCCCGAAAGGACCACCGCCACGTTATTCTCCATCAGCGCAACCAGCGCGCGATGCGTGTAGGTGCAGGCCGGATGATCGACGATCACCACACCCAGATCCTCGATCGGTATCGTGGCGACCTCGGCGCCCTCGCGCGAGAGCACAAGCTGGCGATCGCGCACTGCGAGACGGGTGGGACCGGCGGAGATTTCGACACAACGCTTAATCATGGGCTGGACGCTCTCGGCCCAGCGGGTCGATCGTCACCTTGATCGGGTTCATCGCACGCAAGGACTCCGGAGATTTGATTCGTCGAGTGGTGTTATCTTCGAGGCCGGCTGCGTTCAGAAAGCGGAAGGTAATGTTCTCGGCGGCGGCATCGAGCTTCTGAACCCGCCAATAGGCCGCGACACCGTCTTCCACCAGCTTGACGACCTCGTTGGCACCGAGCGACATGACGAACTTGCGCCCAGCCGGCATGTCCCGCCGGATAATGGTTTCACCGCGGCGTGCGCGGCGCGCGGCCTCGAACATAGAGATCACCTCGCCGCCCCATCTCCCAGCACCCTGCCCTTGGGTCACCTCGTAGATCACGATGTGATGGTTGCTGCCCGATTCGACCGCCCGATAGACGACCCCAGCCGGGTTCTTGAGCGCAATCATCGCGCTCGACCGTCTGTGAAGCCTGACTTTGCGAATCGGCACCGGCGCGCCGCGGCGATTCGGCATCGAGGGTCCCGCCTGGGCCTCCATCGCCTGTTTCCATTGCTGGGATTTGTCGGCATCGCGCGTGGCCAGATCAACGCCATACGCCAGCAGGTGCGCGCTCACGATCTCGCGCACGCGCTTGTCCGCGATCCGGTCCAGTTCGGCGCGGGTAAGGCGCGCTAGCGGCTTGCGCAGCGCGTACAGATCGTTGCCATAGGCGTCCCTGAGGCCCAGAATTCCGTAATTGGTTTCCTCATGCAGCGCTCCCCTAATCTCACGTAGCACGCGATATGAAACCACCATCGAATCAATCCGCCGCCTGACTTCGTCGCGGAAATGTTCCCATGGCGGCGCAAAACCAGCCTCGTCCGGCGCTCTCCCTGACGCTGACAGGCGGCTCATCCGTTGCACTACGGCCGGTGTGGTAAGCGCGATCACGACCGCATCGACCGCGTGATGGCGATGGTCGGCGCGAGTCTTTTCACCCGAATTGGAAAGGAGGCCGTTTAGCCCCCATCGCCGCCGCAGTGCGGCGGTAACTCCGCCCTTGCCGATCTGAACCTGGTTTCTCCCCGCCAGCGTCTCGAGCCACGATCGCGCTTCGCGGGCAATGTAGCGCGTATCGTTCAATTGACGAGCGATAAAATCCTCCGGAATTTTTTCCATTACAAAACGCCGCCGCTTCGGGTACGGCAGATGGTTGATCCGCAGCGTTATTTCGCCCCACCGCTTCGCGTCGGCACTCCATGCCTCGGACGGAGTACGGTTGCCCTTCTCGCGGTTGGCGGAGGTCGCGCACAGAATCTTGTTCATATAGGAATCATCGCCGCTGCGGGGCAGCGGCAGAATGTGATCGATCTCGAAATCGGAACTGAAGACCGCGCCCGCCGGGATGGCCTGCCCGGTATAAGGACAGACCATTGCGCCTTCCTTCCAAATGCGGAAACGGACGAGGTCATCGCGGGTCGGATTGGAAAGGCCGAAATCGGTCTCGAGCAGCGCGCGAGTCGCTTCGTTCTCGCGGCGGTTTTTCTTGTTCTGCGCGAGAATCTCCGAGCGCTTGCCGAGCGAAACCTTGAGATCACGCGCCATCTCGACCCGAATCCGTGCGGGTTTGCCGTACTCGCGCACGATCGCGTTTACCACCCGGCGCGTCTGGTGTAGCGCAGCCATTACGATCGGATTTCGCAACTCTGGCAGGTCTTCGCGATCGAGTTCGTCGCGTACTTCTATCTTGCGTTGGTCCGGGCGCTGGTAGCCGGCGTCCTGAAGCGCGTCCATGTAGGATCGGCCACGCGCCAGATGCGGCAGCAGTTTCTGAACCGCTTTCTGCGAAAGATGCAGGTACCCAGATTCGAGTTCGATTGACGCCAGCTTTCTGGCGGACTCCTCCTTGAGCCCCCATCGCTCGATCGCATGGCGCACGATCACGCTCTCCTCATCGACGAATAGCAGATCGTGAACGACCTGATCCCGAGTCGGCTGCGTAAGCCTGTCGTACTCGTTTTTGAAAATCTGGCGCAAGCGCCACTCCGTCACGTTTCCCTTTATCTTCTCTCTGTGGTTCGCTTCCTCGAAGTTGAATCGCTGGGCGTCGAGCAACCCTAGCTCCTTCCGAATCTGATCGAAGGTCATCTCACGCCGCGGCTGAAGTGCGGCCACCAGCTTCGCACGTTCGGCGTCTGTCAGCGGACGAAACTCCCCTGTGGCAAGGTCGGGAAACTCCAGATGGCTCACGTCCTGCAACATCCGGAACTGCTGCGCGTACCAGGTTCCCCGCGCGGCGCGCTTCTTATCCGGCTCGAGTTCGCAGTCGCCGACCATGCCCTTTTGAGCTCGCAAGGGAAGCTGAAAGAAAATGATGTCGTGCAACCGATCGCGCAGTTCATCCGATAGCAGCTCCGGATGATAGCGTTGCTGAGCGGTCCAGATTGCGTCGAATTCCTGCTGGTACATCACCCGCGCCGTATAGCGTCCGCGCACGCGCCTGCCACCGTCATTCACCCGATGCAGAAAGTCGCCGAGGGTGCGCGCGCCGCTCAGGGTTACCTGCTCGCTCAACGCGCTAATAGCCGATTGCACAACCTGGCTTTCGTTCTTGCCGGCTTTTCGATCGGTCTTGCGATTGCTCTTGAATCCACGGCGTTGCGATAAGTGATAAAGCGCGCGCCCTAACTCGAACGGAATCAAGGGTTCGTCGAGGCCGCGCGCGCGCAGCGCATACGGATCCCGGCACAGCAATTCACCGAATGTCGCATCGTCGGCCGGCAGGAGTCCGCCAGCGGTCAGCGCCTCGCGCAGCCTGTTGCGGCGCAGATTACGCCGCCGATGCTGGCGGCGCATCGCGCGGGCCATCCGCCGTTGTACATTGCGCGATTCGTTTTTATTCGCCTCAACGCCCTGCTGAAAGATGCGGACCCCCGCGTCCACCAATCGGCCCGGATTCGATTCGCCATCGTCGGAACCGCCGCTTTCGACAAGCGCCCACCCTATCGAGTTTGTGCCCAAGTCCAGTCCCAGTACTGTTTCAACTGTCATCGCTGCCCCCGCTTTTAGAGCTTGCTGTCAGAAGTCAGGTCTGCTAGAGACAGTGTAGTGTAACTGACTGGTGCCTGCGTAGCTTCTCATAACAAGAAGA
>DATKSB010000093.1:0-4033 GCA_035531855.1 Binataceae bacterium (SeqCode) | reverse complement strand
ATTTGGCGAGGCTTCCTGCTGGATCTGAGACGGCGCCGTCAACTCGAACGCGAAGCTGCGGGTCTCGCCGGGAATGAACGGGCGCACCAGGCGATCGAAGCTGGTAAAGCTCAACGGCGTCACGACCACGGTGTGATTCTCCGCGTCCAGCGCGCGGCGCTTCTTGTAATACGTTACTGTCAACTGCAAGTCGTCGATCGCGCGGTCGCCCGCGTTGATAATCCTGCCGAACATCGCGGGCGTGCGATTCGCCGACATGGCGACCCTCACGTCGCTCAGTACGATCCGCGAAACGTATACGCGGCTTCGTCCCGCCTGCGCCGCCGCACCCTCGACGAATCCAAGCTCGCGGCCGTACTGAAAAGCGATTCCGCGGCTGCCGCTGAAGGCCTCCGTCGAGAGCGCTGAGATTATCCCCTGATACGCGCGGATCGCACCCGCGTAATCCTGCCTGTGATAGAGCGCGAGCGCCCCCGCATGTCCCTTATCGATCTCCACGCGCCGCGCGAAATCCGCCACGATCCGCCATCGATGGTGCTCCTTGACCATCACCAGATCGTCGTCGAAACCGATCTTCGGATAGCGCCCCGAGTCGAGCGACTGCTGCGCCGCAGCGCTCGCGGTATCCTCCGATGCGCTCGCGTCGATCGTCCGCTCCCAGAGCGCCAGATCCGGCATCGTCACCCTGATCGTCACCGTCGCGCGGTCGCCGTGGCGATGCTCGACCTCGATTTCATAATGCATATCCAGCAGAATCGGCCGGAACCAGAGCGGGTCGACGTCGGGCGCGAGCGGAATCGCCGTGGCGAACTGCGGGATTGTGCGCGCCGCCTGATCCTCGTCGGTCAACGCGGCATAGCAGGCCGGATAATTGAACTGTTGCAGATTGGCGAGATAATTCTGCGCGACCCGGGTCGGCGTCGGACCGCATCCCACGGCCACGGCGGCCATAATCAGAATCGCCCCGCGTAGCGCGAATCCTCGACCACGCGGCACCCGCTTGGAGTGCTGGCGCCGCCGCCCGATCAGCCCAAATCGCATCAGGCGGCGCGTCCACCCGCGGGCATCTGCTTGAGTTCGACGACGTTGCCTTCCGGGTCGCGGATGTAGATCGAAAGGCCGCTGCCGCGCGCGCCATAGCGAACCGCCGGCTCGCCGATAACTTCCACTCCGCGCTCGCGCAGATGCGCCGCGAGCGCCGCGATATCGCCAGTCTCGACACCGAGGCAGAAATGATCGACGTTGCGCCGCTCCGCGTCGTGCGACCCCGCGATCAGATCAACCATGCTCGCGCCCGCGCGGAGCTGGACGAGCCCGATACTTTCGAGGCGGCGCTCCTCCGCCATCCCAAGCACGCCGGTGTAAAACTCCAACGCGCGCGCCTGATTGGCGCATCGCAGCACCACGTGATCAAGCTCGGTTACTCTGAATTTCGCTTCCATCGCGATCCCACGTCCCAGGCTTTTCAGCCAACGTAAAAACATTAGCGCTGTGCCTTGTGCCGCGCTATCGCCCTCGTCGCGCGTCTTGACCCGGCGCGTGCGCTTCCGATTCACTCGTGCGGTGGAACTGCGAATCGTCCTCCCACTCGCGATCTTCATTCTCACCTATTTCGTTATCGCGATCGGCAAGTTTCCTTGGCTCCAGCTCGATCGCACTGGCGCCGCGCTGGCCGGGGCGCTCGCAATGGTGCTGTCGGGAACGATCAGCCAGCGCACCGCAGAGGATGCGGTCGATTTTCGCACCCTCATCCTGCTGCTCGGCATGATGATCATCGTCGCCAATCTTCGGCTTTCGGGCGCCTTCGAGCTGGTCGCCGGGACGCTTCTCAAGCGCGCGCGGTCGGGCTTCGGTCTGCTCGCGATGACGGTGGTCGCTTCGGGCGTGCTGGCCGCGTTCTTCATCAACGATGTCGTCTGCCTCGCGCTGACGCCGCCGCTCATCGAGATCTGCCGCGCGATGGAGATCGACGCCGCGCCCTTTTTGCTCGCGCTGGCCACCGCCAGCAATATCGGCAGCGTCGCGACGATCACCGGAAATCCGCAGAATATGATAGTCGCCGGTTTTGCGAATCTCGACTACGCCTCGTTCGCCGCGCGTCTCGCGCCCCTGGCAATCGCGGGACTCGCCGTGGACTACGCCATAATTGCGTTCGTCTATCGCCACCGCCTGCGGCATTTCCGCAAGCCCGAGGGCGCGCAGGTGCCGTCCCCGCCCGCCGACAAGCGATGGCATCTGGCGAAATCGACCTTCGTCGCGGTTGTTGTCCTGGTGCTCTTCTGCCTGGGCTACCCCACCCACCTGGTCGCGCTCGGCGGCGGCGCAGCGCTGCTCTTCACGCGCCGCATCCGTCCCGATCAGGTCTACGGACTGGTCGACTGGACCCTGCTCGTGATGTTCAGCGGCCTCTTTATCGTGGTCGCCGGCGCCGAAACCACTGGCTTCCAGAACTACTTCATCCGGCTGGTCGGCATCGATCGGCTGGGCAACACCGCCGTGCTCGCACTCGTGATGGCGGCGCTGTCGAATCTCGTCAGCAATGTTCCCGCCGTGCTGCTCTTCCGTCCGATCTATCCGATGCTCCATCGCGGGCCGCAGGCCGCACTTGTCGTCGCCGCATCCAGCACGCTGGCCGGAAATCTGACCCTCGTCGGATCGATCGCTAACCTGATCGTCGTCGAGCAGGCGCGCCGCGAAAACGTGACTATCAGCTTTGGCGAATATATCCGCGTCGGCTTGCCAATCACGATCCTGACGCTGGCGCTGGCGATCGCATGGTTCTCGCTGGTCTGAACTCCGCCGGCCGCGACACCGCTTGTATCAGTCCTGATGATCTGAGCTATCGGCGCGATTTTCTCTCGGCCGGCGCGCCGGAAAACTCTGCCGCACAATCTCAGTCCGCTCGACCACGCTCGCGACCATCCGCTCGATGTCGAAAACGCTCTCGGCGGCGCGCACCTCGTCAGGATCCGCGTGGGTCTCCGGATGCGCCGGGACGAACAGCGAGCAGCAATCCTGGTCCGGCAGAATCGAGGTCTCGAAGGTCCCGAGCCGCCGCGCCTGATCGATTATCTCGTTCTTGTCCATGCCGACCAGCGGCCTGAGAATCGGAAGCGTCGCCGCACTCTCGATCACCGCCATGTTCTCGAGCGTTTGCGACGCCACCTGGCCAAGGCTCTCGCCCGTCACGATTGCCGTCGCCCCGCTGAGCCGCGCGAGCGCGCACGCGATTCGAACCATGAAGCGGCGGTAAAGTATCACCCGCAGTGGCCGCTTGGCCCGCGCGACGATCTCGCGCTGCACCTCGGCGAACGGCGCCAAGCCAAGCGCGCTGCGCGCCTCGTAGCGCGTCAGATGGGCCGCCAGATCGACCGCCTTCTCGCGGCTCGCCGCCGAGACCAGCGGATAGCTGTGGAAATGCACGAAGTCGACCGCCAGCCCCCGGCGCATCATGCGATACGCCGCCACCGGCGAATCGATACCGCCCGACAGCAGCACCAGCCCGCGCCCCGTCACGCCCACCGGCAATCCGCCCGCGCCCGCGGTTTTCCCCGGCGACACGTAGGCCCCGTCGGGCAGAATCTCGATCGTGATCGAAAGCGCCGGATTCTCGAGGTCCACTTTCAGCCCGGCCGCCCCGGCCACCGCCGCACCGACCGCCCGATCCACCTCCATCGAGTTCATCGGGAACCGCTTGTCGGCGCGCGACGTCCGGATCCGGAACGTGGTCGTGCCGAGGCGTTCAGCAATTGCCACCGCCTCACGCGTGATCTCGTCGAGCGCCAACGGCACGCGCCGGCTGATCGAAAAGTTCTGTATCCCGAAAATCAGCCCAGCCCGCTCCGCCACGATCGAGCCGGCCGTTTCGTCGGGAAGCGCGACGATCATCCGCGGCCCAAGGCTCCGAATCTCTCCGAGGCGGCAATCGCCAAAGATATCGCGCAGATTGCGCCGCAACTGCTCGACGAAACGCCACTGGTTGCGGCCCTTCAGAGTGATTTCGTGATATCGTCCTATCAGATGGCGCATCGAT
>DATKSB010000092.1:0-15421 GCA_035531855.1 Binataceae bacterium (SeqCode) | reverse complement strand
ACGCACTGGGTATCGCAGGACGATTTCGAAGCTGAAGGTGGCAGGCTGTTCGGGGCGATGGATCAGCCAAGCATAGACGGCGTCAATACCTACTTCGTGAGCGGGGCGGCGCGTGCGCTCGGATTCAAGGCCGCACTATCGGGTCTCGGCGGTGACGAGATGTTCGGAGGCTATCCGAGCTATAGGCAGTTGCCGCGTCTGGTGAGTATAGGACGCCTGGTTCCCGGCAGGTTGTTCGGGTCCGGTGTGCGGCGAGTCTCGGCGCCGATTGTGGGCCGGCTGTCGTCGCCAAAGTACGCGTCGATTCTAGAATACAGCCGCTCATTCGGCGCCGCGTATCTCATGCGGCGGGCGCTCTTCATGCCGTGGGAGCTCGAATCGATATTGGATCCCGAGGTGGTGAAACAGGGACTCGCGGAGTTCGACCCCGTCGAATCGATGGAACAGTGCATCGCGGGCATTCAGGGCGATCATTTAAAGATCGCCGCGCTCGAGATGACCTGGTACATGCGCAATCAATTGCTGCGTGACGCTGATTGGGCGGGAATGGCGCATTCGGTCGAAATCCGGATGCCGATGGTCGATCTGCCGCTGCTGCGCGAAGTAATGCCCGCGGTTGCCGCGCATCCTGAGATGAGGAAGTCCGATTTCCTGTCCGCCGTATTACGTGGATCGATTCGCGAAGAATTACTTGCGCGCCCGAAATCCGGTTTCACCGTTCCGATCCGGCAGTGGCTGGTTCGTTCCAGCGGAGCGCGCCCAGGCCGCGGCCTGCGCGGATGGGCGTCGCTTATCGCGCGAGGTTTCGGTTTCGCTGTCAGGCGCGATGTATGCGCCGCGCCCGAACTCAATGCGAATTCTCTACGCTGAGACGAGTGCGTACGCCCCGTCGAGCGCGCACTTTCTGGAGGCGCTCGAGGGGATGGCGGCGCGCGGCGAATGCGAGTTCACCTTTTTCGACGAAGCCGGGTATCTGCATCCGCCGCGCTCGATCGGGGCGCGTATCGCACAGCGCGTCGTCGGCCATCCGGCCGGTTATCGCGCGTTCAACGCGGCGTTTGTCGCCGAGGCGCGGCGCACCGCGCCAGATCTCGTGCTCGTCGGCAAGGGCGCTTATTTCTCGGCCGCCACTCTGCGCCGGGTGCGCGATGCGACCGGCGCGGCGATGGTAAACTGGGCTTCGGACGATCCGTTTAATCCCGCGAGCAGCACCCGCGATCTAATCGAATCGATTCCGCTCTATGATCTCTATGTGTGCACCAAGCGCGCCGTAATGGACGACGTGATTGGGGCGGGATGCGCGCGCGCGATATACGTGAGATTCGGCTATAAGCCGACTCTCCATTTTCCGGAGCCGCCCGCGACCGCGGAGGAGCATCATCGTTTCGATTGCGACGTGATGTTCATAGGCGGTGGCGACGCGGATCGCGTTCCCTACTTTGAGACTCTCGTCCGTACGCTTCCTGGGCTGCGGCTCAATCTTTACGGCGGATATTGGGACCGTTATTCGTCTCTCAGAAGCTACTGGCGCGGTAATGCGACTGGACGGGATTTCCGGCTCGCGGTAGGCGGCGCGAAGATTTGCGTGAATCTGGTGCGGCGCGCGAACCGGGACGACCACGTGATGCGCACCTTTGAGCTTCCCGCCTGCGGGGGATTTATGCTGGCCGAACGGACCGGCGCGCATCAGGAATTGTTCGTGGAAGACCGCGAGGCGGCATTTTTCAGCACTCCAGATGAACTCGCGGCAAAAGTTAGCCTATGGCTCGTGCGCGGCGATGATCGCCGCGCGCTCGCACGTGCGGCTCATCGACGAATTTCGGAGGGGCGGAACACTTATGCCGGCCGGCTGGACGAAATTCTTGCCGCGGCCGCGGCAGTGCAACCCAATCGTGACCTGAGAGAAGCCGCCTCAAGTGAGTAAAGCGCAATACGGGGCCGGAAATTCACCAATTTCAGGTGATTCGCAGGTGATCTCCGAGAATATCTACCAGCTGGTAGCGACTCGCGCGCGGGCGCGGTTTACTGTGCGCCGCCAAATTGCGGCCGGATTGTTATTCGCGCTGATCATCTGCGCCCTTAACTATATCGCCCCTGCTCATAGTACACTGACCGAACGTATATACGGCTCGCTGATGCTAGGGTTGATCGCCGTTCCGCTCTGGCTATGGCGGCTTGGCATCGATCCCAATCCGCCGTTCATCGTTCTTATCAGTCTGTTGTACTTCTATACTTACGGATTAGGCGTCTTTCTACTCAGGTCATTCGCCGGCAACCCCTACCAGCCCGACGTGTCCTATCGATGGATTGAAGCAGCCCTGGGCCTGGCGCTGGCCGGAATGGTCCTGATGCTCGCGGGATACTATGCGTGGCCCTTGATACCGGTACGATCGATGGTGCCGCGGTTCCGGATGCGATGGAGTGATGCGCGCGCGGTTCGTCTGGCCGCGCTCGTGATGTCCGTCTTTGGCCTGCTGTTCTCCGCTGGCAATATACCTGGATTGCCAAAATCTCTGGCGCAGGTAGCCGGCTATGCGCAAGATAGTTTCACCGTCGGCATCTGCATCCTCATCGGGCTGTGGTGGATTGGAAGACTCAGTCGGGCATCGGCGTGGCTGCTATTTCTGGTGCTGGTGCCGATGCGGCTCGGAATCGGCCTGGTGGGTGGTTCATCCGGCGGCTCAATAGTCATAGCAATGACGCTGGTACTGATGAACTGCGCATTGTCTCATCGCATTCCTTGGGTTTTGGTGTTCGCGGGGACCGCGGCGTTGTTTATCATCCGTCCGCTGGAGCTACCTTACCGCACTGCTACCTGGTCCCCTCAGGGAGAACTGTACAATGCCTCGGATGCGCAAAAAATGGAGTATATGTCCAGCCTCTTTTATCGGACGATTATCGGCGGCGAAGTTTCGCCCGACACTTTGATTCAGACGGCGGGAGCGCGGTTGTCGGATTTTCCGATGCTGGCGGACGTGATGTCGCTAACACCTTCGATCGTCCCCTACTGGGAAGGAGAAACCTACTACCCGCTGCTGTTCAAGCCGATTCCGCGGATAGTCTGGCCCGACAAGCCGGAAGAAGTGACTGGCCGCGCCTTTGGACAACGCTATGGATACACCAGCCTGATGAACCCCGGCACGTCGATAAATTTTGCGCAGCTGATCGAGCAGTACGCCAACTTCGGAGTAGCCGGCGTAATCATCGGAATGTTTGCGATCGGAATGGTCTATCGGTTGCTACTGAGTATGTTCGTTCATCCGGAAATGGGGCTTGGCGCCCTTGTCGCCGCAGTGTTTATTGTCAGCTCGCTGTTCGATATCGAGACTGGCACCGCAATGGTGTTCGGCGGAATTCCATGGACTCTGCTCTACCTATTCGTGATCGATCGGTTTGTGCTGCTGCTTCATTTCGAGCTGTCCGGGGTTGATCAACGGACGCCGATGGCGGTGCAATAGCCATTACGATTCCCGTAATGAGAGAGATTGGACACTTGCCGACGCGGCGGAACGTCCTGCGCGTGCTGCACGTGACGCCCTATTATGCCCCCGCGTGGTCTTATGGAGGCGTGGTGGAGGCGGTGTTTCAACTTACGCACTGCCTCGCGCGCGCTGGAGCCGAGGTGCGAGTGCTCACTACCGACGCCAACGGGGAGCATCAGCGCCTGCCGCCATCAGCGTGCGATGCGCAAGCGCGCGGCACTGGAATCGATACAGTCTATTGCCGGCGGCGGGCGGCTGCTGCGACCGCGCCGGCGATGCTCGCGCGGCTGCCCGCGATGATCCGGTGGGCCGATCTGGTGCATCTGCACGCGGTCTATTCCTTCCCGACTATTCCGACGCTTGCGTATGCGCGGATTCTCGGCCGCCCGGTTGTATGGACGCCGCGCGGCGCGCTGCAGCGATGGCATGGATCGCGGCGCGTCGGGCTGAAGTCAATCTGGGAAAAAATCTGTGGCGCGTCCGCGCCGCGCCGGATGGCGTTGCATCTGACCTCGGCCCAGGAGGCGGCCGAAACCGCTGGCCGCTTTCCGACTGTCGCACGGATGATCCTTCCCAACGGCGTTGAGATTCCGAAGCGCGTCGCGCGCTTGGGATCGGGGGGTAGGCTGCGGGTCGGATTTATCGGTCGGATCGATCCAAAGAAGGGAATTGAGAACCTGCTCGACGCCTGCGCGATGCTCGCAGAGAGGGGAAGGCTGGCGTTCTCGCTGGCGATCGCCGGAAGCGGCACACGAGAGTATCAGGATAGGATCGCGGCGCGGGCCGCCGCGCGCACCAACGTTACCATGTCCGGAGAAGTCCATGGGGAAGAGAAGGAGCGCTGGTTCGCAAGCCAGGACGTCGTGGTGGTTCCGTCATACACTGAGAATTTCGCAAATGTAATCGCTGAGGCTCTTGCTCGCGCGGTGCCGGTTGTCGCCAGCCGCGGAACGCCTTGGGCCGCTCTTGAAACACAAGGCTGCGGGCTCTGGGTCGCGAACGATCCGGTGAGCCTCGCCGCCGCACTCGAGCGGATCGCCGTGATGCCGCTGGCGGAGATGGGCGCCCGTGGCAGAGCCTGGATGATCGACAGATATTCGTGGGAGCGATGTGCGCGTGACATGATGCGCTGCTACCAGGAACTGCTCGGAATCCAGGGGGTTGCCGATGCTCCCGCGGCGGGTCACGCTCAAGGCGCGGTGTAACCGCATCATCGCATTTTTGCCGTTCTCATGCTGATTATCGGACTAAATGCCTATCACGGCGATGCGAGCGCGGCCGCAATCGTCGATGGTCGGCTGGTCGCCGCCGCTGAAGAAGAGCGCTTCACGCGCGTCAAACACGAGGCCGGATTTCCCGCCCATGCGCTGCGCTACGTGCTCGAGGCCGTGGGCGCGTCGCCGCGCGAGATCGACCTGATCGCAGTCGCGCGCGATCCGTGGGCGCGAATCGCGCGCAAGGCAATGTACGCGCTACGGATGCCGGCGCGAGCGGCAGGGCGGCTGGGCGTGCAGGGCCGATTCGCCACGATCGGCGCCGAGGTCGCGCGCGCGCTGGGGACCACCGAAGCGAAATTCGAGGTGCGCCGGGTCGAGCATCACATGGCGCATCTGGCGAGTTCGTTTCTGGTCTCGCCGTTTGAGGAAGCGGCGCTGTTCTCGATCGACGGGCTGGGAGATTTCGCCTCCGCGATGTGGGGTGTCGGACGCGGCGGCCGAATCGAGCCTTGGGGCGCGGTCGCGTTTCCGCACTCGCTCGGCATCTACTATACCGCGCTCACGCAGTACCTCGGCTTCCCGCGCTACGGCGACGAGTACAAGGTAATGGGACTCGCGTCGTACGGCGAGCCCGAGATGCTCGAGGAGTTTCGGCGCATCGTGGTCGCGCCGGGTTGCGGCGCAATGGGGTTCGCGCTGAGTCGCGACTATTTTCTGCATCATCGCGCAACCGCCGACATGACTTGGGCTAGCGGCGAACCAGCAATCGGACGCCTGTACTCGGACCATCTCGTAGAGCGGCTGGGTGCCGCTCGCGACGCCGCCGAGCCGATCGACTCGCGCCATCACGCGATCGCGGCCTCGATGCAGCGGCGGCTCGAAGAAGTCGTGCTCGATAACTTGCGTGAACTGCAGCGCGCGACCGGAATGCGCAAGCTGTGCCTCGCGGGCGGGGTCGCCTACAATTGCGTGACCAATGGCAAGATTCTTGACGCCACCGGCTTCGAGCAGGTGTACATCCAGTCCGCCGCGGGCGACGCGGGCCTTGCGATCGGCGCCGCGATGCAGGCGTGGCATCATAGCGGACCACGCCCACGCGACTTCGTGATGCAGCACGCCTACTGGGGCGCGCAGTACAGCGACTGCGAAGTCGCGTCGGTGCTCGAGCGTTCGGAGGGCGAAATCGCGCGGCAGCGATGCGTCGTACGAAGAATCGATAATCAGCCTCAATTGCTATGTCAGGTTGTGCGCGCAATCGCGCAGGGTAAAGTGGTCGGATGGTTTCAAGGGCGCATGGAATGGGGCCCGCGAGCGCTGGGCAATCGCAGTATTCTAGCCGACCCGCGCCGAGCCGAGATGCGCGAGATTCTTAACACCAAAATCAAGCGGCGCGAGGCGTTTCGGCCCTTTGCGCCGTCGATTCTCGAAACTAAGGCCCGGGAATATTTCACCCAATCGCATCCCTCGCCGTTCATGCTGATGGCGTATTCGGTGCGCCCGGAGAAGGTTGCGGTCATTCCGGCAACCACGCATATCGACGGTAGTGGCCGCCTCCAGACGGTCTCTGAAAGCCAAAATCCGCTGTATTATCAGTTAATTAGCGAGTTCGATCGGCACACTGGGGTGCCGGTTTTGCTCAATACCTCGTTCAATGAAAACGAACCCGTGGTGCAGAAGCCCGAAGAGGCGCTCAAATGCTTCCTACGGACGCGGATGGATTTGCTTGCGATGGGATCTTATGTAATTACACGTGACACGTAAATTTGACTCTCGTAAGCATCAATGAAAGAATCCTCGCATCCAGAGGAGCATATGGCGACAAAAGTTCTCGTTACCGGGGCCGGTGGCTTTATCGGCAGTTTTCTTGCGGCTTTTCTCAAACAGAAGGGTTATTGGGTTCGCGGCGTCGATATCAAGAAACCTGAATTCGGGGCTTCGGTATGCGACGATTTTCGTCTGCTCGATCTGCGGCAGTGGAACAATTGTCTGGAAGCCACCCACGGCATCGAAGAAGTCTATGCACTCGCCGCTGATATGGGCGGAATGGGCTTTATCTCCGCGCATCACTCCCAGATCCTCTTCAACAACGCGATGATCAATTTCCAAACTCTGGAGGCCGCTCATCAAAACAAAGTCAGGCGCTACCTCTACAGCTCCTCGGCATGCATCTACCCCGAATTCAAGCAGACCGAAACCAATGTTACGCCGCTGCGCGAAGAAGACGCCTACCCCGCAATGCCGCAGGACGCCTACGGATGGGAAAAACTCATCACCGAGCGGTTGTGCACGCACTATCGCGAGGACTACGGGCTCGAGACGCGTATCGTGCGTTTCCACAATATCTTCGGGCCCCAAGGCACTTGGGACGGCGGCCGCGAAAAGGCGCCTGCAGCGATGTGCCGCAAGATCGCCTATGCCAAGCTGACGGGCAACAACGAAATCGAGATCTGGGGCGACGGCGAGCAGACCCGTTCATTCTGCTATATCGATGATTGCGTGCTCGGCATCTATAAGCTGATGCGTTCGGATCATCGCGAGCCGCTCAACCTCGGGCAGGATCGGATGGTCACGATCAACGAACTGGCCGAGATGGTGGCTAAGGCCGCGGCGATCCGCGTTAACAAAAAGCATATCGATGGGCCGCAGGGTGTGCGCGGACGCAACTCCGACAACACTCGCCTGCGCGCCGTACTCAAGTGGGAACCTGAGATCTCGCTGGAAGAGGGAATCAAGCGCACCTACGCCTGGATCGAGGAGCAGGTGCGGCTCAAACTCGGCAGCGAGCCGGTGGCGGCATCGGCCTGACTGCGGGCTACTCGCACCTAGATCGGGTTTTAAGATTTTGACGCTTGTTCGGAGCGCGTCGTACGCGACTGCTCTTTCTAAATCGCTCATTCTGGCCCGATCCTGAAGCGACCGGTCAGTTTCTGACCGAGCTTTGCGACGACCTGTCGGCCCAGCATCGGATTACGGTTATTGCCGGACCGTCGCTGCATGGCGGAGCCTCACGCGAGGTATCTCCGCGGCGGATGCTTGCGTGGGAGCGCCGCGGTGAAATCGAGATCATCCGCACTTGGGGCACGCGTTTTTCAAAGACCCGTCTTGCCGGCCGAATCACCAACCTCGCCACCTACTACGCGCTCGCGGCACTCGCGGCCGGGCGTATCCAGCGTCCTGACATTATTATTGCGGAGACCGATCCCCCGCTGTTGGGCGCGTTAGGCGCCGCACTCAAGCAACGTTTCGGCTGCCGCATGGTCTATAACGTCCGTGACCTTTATCCCGATATCGCCTACGCCAATCGCGGACTCAAAAATCCCGCGCTGCTTGCGCTGCTCACCCGCGCAAATTCACTGGCCTATCGCCACGCCGACGAGGTCGTGACGCTCGGCCGCGACATGGCGGAGCGCATAATCGCCAAGGGCGTCTGCGCCGCCAAGGTCTCCGTCATCCCCGATTGGGTCGATACCAGCGTTATCTACCCGCTTGCGCGCAACTCGTTTCGCGCTCAATTCGGCGAGCGATTCGTCGTGATGTATTCTGGCAACATCGGCCTTTCGCAGAATCTCGAGGCCGTGCTCGAAGCGGCAGCCCGGGTCGCGAATCATCCCGGCATAGTTTTCGTTCTGATCGGCGAAGGTGCGCGCAAACCCGCGCTGATCAAGCTCGCACGCGAGCGCGGCCTCGACAACGTCATGTTCCTGCCCTATCGCGAGAAAGAGGACCTGGCCGAGTCCCTCGGAGCCGCCGACCTGCACCTGATTCCGCTCATGCGCGGCGCCGCCGGATGCCTAGTGCCAAGCAAAATCTATGGCATCCTAGCCGCGGCGCGCCCGTTCGTCGCGATGATGGAAGCGCACGCTGAGGTTGCGCGAATCGCGCGCGAGCATCGCGCCGGATTCGTCGTCGAGCCGGGTAATGCCGGTGCGCTAGCCGATGTAATCCTTGCCGCCAATCGCAATCGCAATGAGCTTCGCGCGATGGGCGAGCGGGCACGCCACGCCGCGCTGCGCCAATTCGATCGCACTGTCGCCACTGGCGCGTTCGCCGCGATGCTCGACAGAGTCGGCCGAGCTGCCTGAACATCTGGGTGCTGCGACTTTCGCCGGGCACACTCTTCCGCGCGTTCCCGAGCGTTTCTAGTCATCGACTATCAATCAAATATTCCATTTTCACCACGGTTATCTTTAATAGTCTCTTGCGGGCGCCATTAAGCAGCCATATTCTGTCAATCGCTCAATTTTGAGGTTATTGAGGCCAATTTCGTGCGATGAGTGAGCAGGTTATCGCGATCGGTCTGGTCGCCGTGTTGGCGTTCGCAATCGCGATGGCAGCGCTTCCGCTTGCCATCGTGGTCGGGCGCAGGCTTGGCCTCACCGCCCGGCCGGCGGTGCATACTCGCGGGGGCGAGCATGCCACGGAGTTCGGTGGCGCACCGATTATCGGCGCGATCCTGATTGCTTTGGCGATGACGCATGGTCTGCCGCTATGGATTCTGGCCGGAGCCGGCGCGCTGCTGATCGTCGGCGTTATCGACGACGCGCTCGAGCTGCGCCCCTACCAGAAGTTCCTCTGCCAAGCGGCGATTTGTTTGTGGGCGGTTGGGTTTGCGTTGCCGGCGTGCGCGCTCACTCGATGGCCCGCGCTCAATTTTGCACTCGCGGTGGCATGGCTGATTACGACCACCAATGCCTTCAACCTGATCGACGGGCTTGATTGTCTCGCGGGCGGCATCGGGATCATCGCCGCCGCCGCGATCGCCGCGACCGGAATCATGCATCATGCGCCGCAGGTATGGATGCCGAGCCTCGCGGTGGTGGGCTCGCTGGGTGCCTTCATGTTTTTCAACTTTCCACCCGCCTCGATAATCATGGGTGACGCGGGCGCGTTGCCGCTCGGCTACATGCTTGGCGCGCTGGCGTTGGCGGGCGGAGAGCTGGCAACGAACTCGCGGCTCACCAGGTATGTCTTTCCGGTGCTGGTGATGATTGTTCCGCTGCTCGATACCGGAATTGTCAGCGTAACCCGGATTGCCACCGGCGGATGGATTTCGCGCCACGGCACCGACCATTCGCATCATCGGCTGCTGTCGCTGGGACTGACGGATCGGGTTGCGGTGGCGGTGTGCTGCGCGGTGGCGGCAGTCGCGGCGCTATGCGGATTTGCGGCGAACGTCCTTACGCATGAAAACGTGATCGTCGCGCTGCCATTTCTGATCCTGGCGACCGCGGTTCTGGCCCTGTTCATGATGGACCTGACCTTTGAGAACAATCCTCCCGGGCTTGAGTACGGAAATGCGCAGGGAGCCGCGCGGTTCATTTTGCGCCTTGGGTATAAGCAGCGAATTGCTGAGGCTGCCGTCGATTGCGCGCTGATCAGCGGCGCGTTTCTGGCCGCCCAGGCGCTCCGCCTCAATTTCAACATCAATAGCGCGACGATTGGTGTCCTCCTGCGCGAGGTGCCGTATGTCGCGCTCGCGACCTACCCGGCATTTGTGATCGCGGGCGTGTACCGCGGAATCTGGCGGTACACCAGCCTGTCCGATGGGCTGCGGTTTGCCAATGGCGCCGTGCTGGCGGGAGTGTTCGTCACTATTGCTGCGCGGGTTGCCCCAGTCTCGCTCTCGGGCTCGATCGTGGTGCTGTTCGTGATCCTGCTCTTCAACCTTTTGATGATGACACGCGTGTCTTTCCAGGCGATCCGGAAGGGAATCAACCAGCTAGCTGCTCAAAGCGAGCGCGTGCTGGTAGTCGGCGCCGGCGAGAAGGGCGCGGCGGCTGCGAATTTCATCTTCTCGAGCCGCCGGCGTAGCGCACGCGTGATTGGGTTTATCGATGACGACGCGTTCAAGCTCGGCAAGCTGATGCACGGGCAGCGTGTGCTCGGGACCTACAACGACCTGGAACGAATCTACCAAGCCGCTCCTTTCCACGAATTGCTGCTTGCGGCCGACGGACTGTCGGCGTCGCGAATTGCGTCGCTGACGGCGTTTGCGGAACTTCATGGAATCGCGATGCGCCGCTTCTCGATTCAAGTCAATGAGTTGGCCGGGCAGACCACTTCCGCGCTGACGCAGCCGCGGGGCGCAGGCGCGCTGCGGCTGCGCGAACCCAACGCCGTTTGACCTCCAAATCCTGGCTTCGCGCGGATCGGTTAACCTCGCTCAGCGATGATGAGTTGCGATGATGAATCTCTGGGAGCGCCGTGCCATAATCCTGCGGTGGCGGAGACCTCTTTGCGGAGAGCAAATTACTTATGAATCGAGCGCGCAAACCGGTGCATATTGAGCCGAAGGGCTGGGGCCGTGAAGTGTGGATCGCTAACAACGACCGATATTGCGGCAAGATCCTGGAGATCAAAAAGGGCAAGCGCTGTTCTCTGCATTTTCACAAAATCAAAACCGAGTCGTTTTACCTGCGCGCGGGCCGGCTCAAGATCCGCATCAAGGAATCGCCTGAATCCGAAACCGTGGAAGAATTCGTCCTCGAAGCCGGCGAGTGCATGGATGTGCCGATTGGACTGGTGCACCAGATGGAAGCGCTCGAGGACGCGGAATTGTACGAATTCTCGACTCAGCATTTCGACAGCGATTCGCATCGTTTGGTGCGCGGTGACTGAGGCGCGTGTCCGCCATCACCATATGGAGCCAGCATGTCGAAAACCGCTCTGATCACCGGGGTCACCGGCCAGGACGGGTCTTACCTGGCCGAGCTGCTGCTCACCAAGGGTTACCAGGTGCATGGAATCGTCCGGCGCACCTCGAGCTTTGCGACCGGCCGCATTGACCATCTGCGTAAGGGTTTCACCCCCGGCTCCGACGGGCTGCAGTTGCATTACGGCGATCTGGGCGACGGCACAGGGCTGCGGCGAATCATCGAGCAGGTCCGTCCCGACGAAGTTTACAATCTTGCCGCGCAATCGCACGTGCGTATCTCGTTCGATCAGCCCGAATACACCGCTGACGTGGTGGGGCTCGGGACGCTGCGCCTGCTCGAGGCGCTGCGCGATCACAACCATCGCCACGGGCGCGCGGCGCGCCTGTACCAGGCGGGTTCCTCCGAAATGTTCGGCAAGGTTGCGGAAATTCCGCAGCGCGAGACCACCGCGTTTCATCCGCGCAGCCCGTACGCCTGCGCCAAGGTTTATGCGCATGAGCAAACGGTCAACTACCGCGAGGCCTACGGACTATTCGCGTGCAACGGAATTTTGTTCAATCACGAATCGCCGCGGCGGGGAGAAAATTTCGTGACCCGCAAGATCACCCGCAGCGCCGGACGGATCAAGCTCGGGATGCAGTCGCGGCTCGCGCTCGGCAACCTTGAAGCGAAACGCGATTGGGGGTTTGCCGGCGATTACGTCGAAGCGATGTGGATGATGCTGCAGCAGGAGCGTCCGGATGACTTCGTGATAGCGACCGGCGAAACCCATCCGGTGCAGGAGTTTCTCGAGCTCGCGTTCGATCGGCTGAGTCTCGACTGGAAAAAGCACGTCGAGATCGACCCGCGCTTTTTCCGCCCCTCGGAAGTTGACATTTTGATTGGCGACGCCGCCAAAGCTCGGCGCACGCTGGAATGGGCGCCGCGCGTCAACTTTGCGCAACTGACCGCGATGATGGTCGATGCAGATCTGGAACTCGCGCGCCGCGAGCTCAAAGCCTCTCAGGCATAATGACCCGAGTGATAGTCGTTCGTGCCGTGCGCTGACGTGCGAAGCGCCGTGAAGTTGCGCCGGTTTGCAAGCGTTTATCATTTGCAATCCAACCCGCGGGTTGACCGACTGACCGAACGGCGGTTAGTCGGTCAGATCGGAAATATAAGATTGCTCACGGTGGCTCCGAGCGCATACGATCTAATCGATAGAGTATCGCGCACTGAGAGTTCCGAGGAGCCACCATGGGTTACAGCCATCCGCTTGCACGAATCGTCACGAAACCCCGCGGTTTCAAGAGCCGGCATTCCGTCTCGCTTTCCGATGCGATCGTGCAGATTCGAACCGTAGAACCGATTCAGTTCATCGATCTGACCGACATCATCAACGCGCACCTGTCCGAACATGGATGCGATAGCGGACACGTTACCGTCTTTTCCCGCCACACCACTGCCGCGATCAAAATCAACGAAGCTGAAGAGTTGCTGATAAAAGATTTCAAGACGATGCTCGCGCGGCTGTGCCCGGCCGACGCCGGCTATCATCACAACGACATGGCGCGGCGCAAACCGCCGATCGCGCCCGACGAGCATCCCAACGCGCACTCGCATCTGATGCATCTGCTGCTATCCACCAGTGAGCATATCCCGGTGATGGACGGGCGGCTCGCGCTCGGAACCTGGCAGCGGGTGTTTATGGTCGAGCTTGACGGCCCGCGCGACCGCGAAGTGATGATCCGATGCGAGAGCTACGAGCCTCAACACGGCGAGGTCCGCGGCAAATCGGCGCCGATCGAGCTGCGCGCCATGAGCGGTGGCGCGATCAACGGAGCCGCGCGCAGCAGCGCGCCGGCGAAATAACTTCCGCGGCGGATTGCTGAATCATCCGGCGCGCGGGCGGCAGGTTGCTTCCCGCGCGTTTTCGTTTGTCAGGCGGGCGCGAACTCGGCTTCCAGCCGCTCGGCGTCGTCGGGCGACAGGTTGAAGTATTTGCATTCGGGATGATGGAACACGATCGCGCTGGTCGAACTCTCCGGGTCCATCATGAATCCTTCGGTCAGCCTGACCCCGATATCGTTGCGCTCCGCTTCTAGCAGCGTGAAGAGCTGGGTTTGATCTTCCATCCGCGGGCACGCGGGATAGCCGAAGGAATAGCGCTTGCCGCGATAGTGAGACTGGAAAAGATCTTTTTTCGTCAGGCCTGATGGATCGCCGATTCCCCACATCTGCCGAATCTTCAGATGCAGCAATTCAGCGAATGCTTCCGCTCCCTCGTTTGCGAGCACCTGGAGGATGAGGGAACGCAGATAGTCGCCCTCGTCTTTCCATCGATCGGCGAGCGAGCGCACGCCGGGTCCGATCGTCACGATCGACAAACAAAGATAATCGGCGCGGCCCGAGTCCTTCGGCGCAACATAATCCGCCAGAGACAGATATGGCGCGGCGCTTTGGCGCCCGAAGCGAAACCTTCCGAGTTCGGTCTTGCCATCCGGCGACAGGAACATCACCGAACGATCGCCGTCCGACTGCGCGCGGAAGAATCGGAAAATCGCTTGGGCCTTTATGTCGTCGCGTGCGAGGATCAACTCCTGTACTTCCTCGATGGCGGCTTTGAGCTCGAGCGCCTTGGCGTTTCCTTCCGCGAGTGCCCGCTCCGCGTCGCGCAATCCGAGATGCTTCGTGTAGAGCATCGCGGGGTTGATGTAAGTAAATATCTCGCCCAGGTCATAGCTGCGCAGCACATGCGTTTTGAGGTCGGGCGGCGCGGGAATTTCGATATCGCGGCGCACCGATGATCTTGCGGCCGGGTTCACGACCGCGCCATTGGCAGGCTTGGGCGCCGACGCGATCATCTTCGCGGAATCCTCGTCGAGCCGTAGCCGCAGCGTCTCGCGGCGCTCGTAGTCCATGATCTGGTTGGCGAGAGCCAGCCCCGACATCGCGTCGTTCGCGTAAGCGACCAGCCCGGGATATTCGGGCGCGATCTTGATTCGCGTGAAGCGGTTCGACAGTGCAGCGCCTCCGACCAAAATCGGGCAATCGATTCCGGCGCTCTTCAAGTCCTGCGCCGTGATCACCATCATCTGCGCTGATTTCACCAGCAGTCCCGACAGCCCAATCGCGTCGGGTTGATGCAGCCGGAAGGCCTTGATCAAATCCTCGGGCGGCACCTTGATGCCGAGATTGATCACGCGGTAGCCGTTGTTCGACAGAATTATTTCGACCAGGTTCTTGCCGATATCGTGAACGTCGCCCTTGACCGTCGCCAGGATAATCTTGCCGCGATTGGAGCTTTCGGTCTTCTCCATGTGCGGCTCGAGATGCGAGACCGCGGCTTTCATCGCCTCGGCCGATTGCAGCACCTCGGCGACGATCATCTGGTTGGCGTTGAACAGCCGCCCGACTTCGTCCATCCCCTTCATCAGCGGCCCGTTGATGATCTCGAGCGCGCCCATCGTCGCGAGCAGCTCGTCGAGGTCCTCGGTCAGACCTTCTTTCGAGCCTTCGAGGATATAACGCGGCAGCCGCTCCAGGAGCGGAAGGTCCTTGCGATTCTCTTTTTCGACGCCGCTCTTGCGCTCGCGGAAATGGGCGGCGTATGCGGCAATCGGATCGTCGCCGCGCCACCAGATCAGATCGTCGGCGAGATTTTTTTCCTCTTCGGGAATCGACGGATAGCGCGGCAGCTTCTCGGTATTCACCATCGCGAGGTCGAGCCCGGCCTCGATACAGTGATGCAGCATCACGGCATTTAAGACTTCGCGCCCCGCTGGAGGAAGTCCGAACGACACGTTCGAGATGCCAAGTACGGTCTTCGTGCGCGGCAATGCCGCCTTGATGAGCTTGATGCCCTCGATCAGCTCGACGCCTGCGCCGATATAGTTCTTGTCGCCGGTCGCGATCGGAAATGTAAGCGGGTCGAAGATGATGTCTTCGGGTTCGATGCCGTATTTTTCAGTCAGCAGCTTGTAGGAGCGCTCGGCGATCGCGAGTTTGCGCTCGCGCGTGATCGCCTGTGCCTGCTGCTTGTCCTCGTCGATAGTGCCGACGATGATCGCGGCGCCGAAAGTTCTGG
>DATKSB010000091.1:0-11459 GCA_035531855.1 Binataceae bacterium (SeqCode) | reverse complement strand
GGTCAACGACGCGCAGACCAAGTTTCTTTTCGATAATCGCTACGGGACGGGGCAATCGACGGTCGAGGCGATCATCCGCGCGACCGGAATCCTGATCGCCGGATCGGTGTTCGTGGTCGGTGGCTACGGATGGTGCGGGCGTGGCGTGGCGTCGCGAGCGCGCGGCTTTGGCGCCAACGTCGTCATTACCGAAGTAAATCCGATCCGCGCGCTCGAAGCCGCGCTCGACGGTTTCCAGGTGATGCGGATGGCCGATGCGGCGCGGATCGGCGACGTGTTCGTGACCGTCACCGGCGACAAGCAGATTATCAGCGCGAGCCATTTTCCAGTGATGAAGGACGGCGCGATTCTGGCCAACTCGGGCCACTTCGACGTCGAAATTGACCTCGAAGCGCTGCGCAAGCTGGCGCGCAAAGTCGACCGCCATCCCGCCCGCGAGGTTGAAACCTTCCATCTCGCCAACGGCCGCAAGCTCTACCTGCTCGGGCAGGGACGGCTGGTGAATCTGGCCTGTGCCGAGGGCCATCCGGCGCAGGTGATGGACATGAGCTTCGCGACGCAGGCGCTGGCGGCGGAATGGGCGGCGAAGGCGTCGCTCGAAGTGCGCGTGCATGACGTTCCGCGTGCGATCGAGGACGACGTGGCGGCGCTCAAGCTGGCCGCGATGGGAATCCGGATCGACAAGCTCTCGACCGAGCAGAAGCGCTATCTGGCGAGCTGGGACTCCGGCACCTGACGATTCGCGCCGCCGGGCGCGAGCCCCGCATGCTCCCCGTGCGATGCTTCGGTCAGCCCGTTGCGCGAGTTGAAGGAGCCCGAAAAAGACTCGGGGTCTTTCGACTACGGCCGCGACGGCCTCCGCTCAAGATGACAAGAAAAATTTAGCCGAACTCAAAAAACTCACAGGCCCAGAGCGAAGTCTGCGCGGTGAAAAATTCCGGGGTTCCTCGCTGCGCTCGGAATGACATAGAGGGGTGCGCGGAGCTTCCGTGGCGGGTTCACCTCCGCGAACGAGGCTGTGCAGGACGAGGCGCGGCTGTACTGCGAGTCGCAACTCGGGTAGATGTTGGCGGCGCGGAGGATTATGTCGATGCCAAATGCCGAGGCCGCGATAACCCATCATTACGCCAATCTTCCGGGCGTGCGGATTCATTACGCCGCGTGCGGAAAAGGCGCGCCGCTAATCCTGATCCATGGATGGCCGCAGACGTGGTACGAGTGGCGCCGCGTGATGCCGATCCTGGCGGACCGTTTTGCGATGGTCGCGCCGGACATGCGCGGGCTCGGTGATTCGTCGCGCCCGTCGTCGGGCTACGACAAAAAGACCGTCGCTAACGATCTGTGGCTCTTGATGCATGACCATCTGGGCCATCAGAAGTTCGACGTAGTCGGCCATGACTGGGGCGCGCCGGTCGCGTTCCGCCTCGCCGCCGACCATCCCGAGGCCGTGACGCATCTCGTGCTGCTCGATACGCCGATACCGGGTGATCAACCGTCGAGCGCGGGGTTCGGCGGCCCGCCGCGATGGCATCATCAGTTTCACAACGTGCCCGATCTGCCCGAGGCGTTGACCGTTGGACGAGAACGAATCTATCTCGAATTTCTCTACATGAACGGAATCGATCAGGCGGGCGCGTTCAGCGATGCCGATATCGCGGAGTATGTGCGCACCTACGCGCAACCGGGTGCGATGCGCGCGGGGTTCGACTTTTACCGAGCGATCAGACAGGACGCGGACGATAATCGCGCTACGCTTGCGACCGGCTTCAGGCTGCCGATGCCGGCGCTGGGACTGGGCGGCGGCGGATCGCGCGGGCGCGGCGATTTGGTTTTGGAATCGCTACGGCGCGTTGCGCTTCATGCCGAGGGCGGATCGGTTCCGGATTGCGGACACTTCATCCCCGAGGAAAAACCTGAGGAACTTGCTATTCGCCTCCGCAATTTTCTGAGCAAGTAGGGTTTGTCGTTTATCAAGTCCGATTAGTCTGAGGCGGCGGCAATTCGATGCGAATAGTCAGTCCGACTATTATAGGGATCGCAGACGGTGCGCGTGGCCGTCTTACGCCAGATGCGCGGTGAAGCGCAGGCGCACATAGTCGGCGGTCCATTGGCCGGCGGTGTCGCACAGGAACGGACGCAGCGTCTCGACCACTTCATCGCGCGCAGCGATTCGATCGTCGGCGGGCACGAGCCTCAAGAGGGTCTCGCCGAAGGTTTCGAGCCACGCCGCCATCCCGGTCGGCAGCGGTGTCGGCCGCGGTATCAACTCGATATAGTCCACGGCGAAGCCGCCACACTCGAGGCGCTCGCGATACTCGGCAGGCGACGGGTAATACCAGGGCAGGGCGGCGAGGCCGTCGATACCGCGGCGGCCGAGCACGGTCACGAGTGCGACGCATATAGCCGCGATGTTGCCGTGTCCACCCATCTCACCGATGAATCTGCCGCCGGGCTTAAGCGCGCGCGCGACGCCCCGGATAACCGCGTCGGGATCATTCATCCAATGGAGAGCGGCGTTGGAAAAGGCCGCGTCGAATTCATGATCAAAGGCAAGCGCCCGGCCGTCGGCGACTCGCGCGTCGAGGCCGCGGCGCCGCGCCGCCTCGATCATGTCGGGGCCGGCGTCGACGCCAACGATCGACGCGCCCGAGGCGGCGAGCTTCTCAGTGAGCGCGCCATCGCCACATCCGAGGTCCAGGATGCGCTCGCCGGGTCGAGGCGCCAGCAGCGCAATCAGCGGCTCGCCCAGATCGGCGACGAATCGCGCATTGCGCGCGTAACGCTCGGACTCCCAAGTCTGCTTTGCTTCACCAGGTGCCATTAGCCTTATTGATAGATTAGCTGGAGCCAAGTGGCAAATCACGCTCGGGTGATAGAGTGTCCGCGAAGGATGTAAAGTTTGAGCGGTTGCGTATCGCGATTGCGAAGTCATATTGTTTCTCGGCCGGATAGAATGAACTCATGCGCAGATCGCGAGCTTGAACGCAGCGCCCAATCCATCGGGCCGGGCCGGACGTATAGAAAGTAAGCGAGCGACGTGGCGAACCCCGAAACCAAGGGACTGCCCGACGAGACGCTGGTCTCAGCTATGGCGGTCGGCGATCAGGCAGCATTGAAGGCGCTCAACGAGCGCTATGGCAATGCGGTGCTGATGGTTGCGCGCCGAATCCTGGGGGACATGGCGGATGCGGAGGAAGTGGCGGCCGACGTGTTGTGGCAGGCCTGGCTGAATTCGTCCCGCTTCGACCGGGCGCGGGGGTCGGTGGGCGCATGGCTCATGATGATCGCTCGGAGCCGCTCGATAGACCGGCTACGATCGCGACAGGTGCGCGATCCGATGCGGGCGGCCGGGATCGAAGCGGACAATCGGCCCGGGACGCCCGATCCGGCGATAGATCTGTACGGCGAGCAATGCCGCAAAATCGTCGGCGATGCGATCAGGAACTTGCAGGAGAATGAACGCGCGGTGCTCGAACTGGCTTACTTTTCCGACCTGTCGCAATCGGAAATAGCGGCGAAGATCGGGATGCCGCTCGGGACGGTGAAGACGCGGATGCGAAGCGCGCTGGCGAAATTACGAGAGACGTTAAAGGGGTTGCGCGGGTAACGGCTCGATGGATCACGAGCAGCTCAAAGAACTGCTTGCGCTGCATGCGCTGGGGATGCTCGAGGGCGAGGAGGCCCGCGCGCTGGCGGCTCATCTCGCGGCGCGATGCGACGAGTGCGAGGCCGAGCTGCGCGCCTACGATGAGGCGCTGGCGGCGATGGCGGTCGCGACGGCGGAGGAGGGCGGCGCCGATCGCATATGGCCGAAACTCGAGCAGCGGCTGGCGGAATCTGCGTCACAACCGCCAACCGCGGAGCGCGATGCGGCTCGCCGTGGCGCACCAGCGCCAGCCTTGCGCGCCGCGCGCCAGTCGGCGCGTCCGTGGAAGATTATTTTCGCCGCGACCGCGGCCGCTGCGATCGTGCTCGCGATGCTGAATATCAGGTACGTGGGTGCGTTGCGCGATCAGCAATCCGAAAGCGCTTCGCGCCTCAATGACCTTGCGAGCCGCGTATCGATGCTGCAGCAGAATCTCGAAGCGAGCCGCAGGCAGGCGGCCTCGCTGCATGAGCAGCTTGATCTGTCGGATAAGCTGACCGAGGCGGCGCTTGCGCCCGACGCGCGCACGATTCGGCTCGCCTCGCAGCCGGCGGCTCCTGGCGCCAGCGGCCGGGTTGTGATCAGCAGCGCTCGAGGGTCGGCGGTGCTCGAAGTCAAAGGGCTGCCGGTGCCGCCGTCCGACAAGGTCTATGAACTCTGGTGGATTGGATCGCGAAGCGGTCCGGTTCGGGCCGCAGTTTTCCGCCCGTCGGCTCAGGGCACTGCTACGGTTACGTCGCCGATACCGCCCGCGGGCGAACGGCTGCTCGCGAGCGCCGTGACGCTCGAGGCGGCGCCCGGTGGAGACAAGCCGCTCGGCGCGATGTATCTGAAAGGCGCGCCGGGCGCGAGTCAATAGCGGGAGCGCTGGCGCGGCGGCGGACGGCCGCATTAGACTCGTGCTTCTGAAGCTGCATTGCCCATGACGAATCCGGGACGTATTGCGCGGCGAGTCGAGACGCCTCGTATCGTGGTGAGCGCGCCGTCGAGCGGCGTCGGCAAGACCACGGTGACGCTGGGGCTTATCGGTGCGCTCAAGGCGCGCGGTTTCAGAGTCGCCGCGTTCAAGTGCGGTCCCGACTATCTCGACCCGACGTATCATCGCCGCGCGACCGGCTCGCCCTCGCATAATCTCGACGGATGGATGATGGGGCGCGAGGCGGTGCTGGCGACTTTCGCGCGGGCGTCGCACGGCGCCGATGTTGCGGTGATCGAAGGCATGATGGGGCTATTCGACGGGACGACGCCGCGCGCCGATGAAGGATCGACGGCGGAGATCGCGAAGTGGCTTGGCGCGCCGGTGATGCTGGTCGTCGATGCGTCGGGGATGGCGCGATCGATCGCGGCGGTCGCGCGCGGATTCGCAAGCTTCGACCCGGCGCTTCGACTCGCCGGAATCGTCGCCAATCGAATCGGCGGCCGTGGCCATCTTCAAATCCTGACCGAGGCGTGCGAGGAGACTCGCGTGCTCGGCGGATTTCCCGAATCGGCGGGCGACGCGTTTCCGGAGCGCCATCTGGGATTGCTCAGGGCGGACGAAAACGCGCTGCCCGATGCGCGTCTGGCGGCGTGGTCCGCGACGGCTGCGCAATGGCTCGACCTCGACGCGATCATCGAAATCGCAAAGTCGGCGGGCGCGATCGAGTTGGCGGCGGATTCCGTTGCTGCGACGGTCGGTGGCGGCGCGGCTGCGCGATGCCGAATCGGAATTGCCGATGATGACGCATTCCATTTCTACTACGCGTACAACCTCGCGAGTCTCGAAGCGGCGGGCGCGGAGTTGGTGCGGTTCTCGCCGGCGCACGACCAGCATCTGCCGGCGGCCGACGGGCTCTACTTCGGCGGCGGCTATCCCGAAGCGTGTGCGGCGGAGCTTTCGGCGAATCACGCGATGATCGATGCGATCCGCGCGTTCGCCGCCGCGGGCCGTCCGATCTACGCCGAGTGCGGCGGCCTGATGTATCTTGCGCGCGCGATTCGCACGCCCGACGGGAAATCGTGGCCGATGGCGGAGATCGTGCCGGGCGAGGCGGTGATGGGCGGCGCGCTCGCGGCAATCGGCTACGTCGAAGTCGAAACGAATCGCGAGTCGATAATCGGTCCGGCGGGCACGCGCTTTCGCGGCCATCAGTTCCGCTATTCGGCGCTCGAAGATGCTGGCGAGAAAATTCCGCGAATCTACACGGCAAGTCCGCGATGGGGCGGTGCGGCCTTCAACGAAGGTTTCAGTATCGGCAACGTGCTCGCTTCGTATATCCACGCGCATTGGGCTTCGAACCCGGCGATCGCGGCGCGCTTCGTCGAGGCGTGCGTGCGTGCTCGAAGCGGGCGCTGACGGCGTGCGACTATCGCCCTGGCGCGTGCGAGGCACCCCAAGACATCGCGCACCGGAAATTCTACAATCGAACTCATGAAGGACGACGGTTCATCAAGGACCATGCAAAGCGGCGAAATCGCGCACGCGGCACCCGCGACGCTCGAAGGATGGAGCGTGCTCCATCAGATGTTCCGGGTGCGGCGCGCCGCTCTGCGCGCGATCGGCGAGGGGCGCCGTAGCGAAATCATCGCCGAGGCCGCGGCGGCGCTCGATACGATCGAGCATTGCGAGGACGGCAACAGCGCGCTGTTTGCGATGCTCGGGCACAAGGGCGATCTGATGATGCTGCACTTCCGGCGCGGACTCGACCAACTCGCGCGCGCGCAAAACGATCTCGCGCATCTCGGACTGAGCGAATTTCTCGAACCCACCGGCTCCTTTCTTTCGATGGTCGAGATTGGGCTTTACGAAGCGACGATCGCGGCGTACTCGAAGTTGGCCGCCGCAGGCGTCGAGGCGCATTCGCCGGAATGGCGCCGCGCGATCGAAGCCGAGCTGACGGAATTGAGAGAGCGGCTCGCGCCGCGTCTCTGGAGCGCGATCCCCGATCGCCGCTACGTCTGCTTCTATCCGATGAGCAAGCGGCGCATCGGCGCCGACAACTGGTACATGCTCCCGCTCGAAGAGCGCGGGCGCCTGATGCACGAACACGGCATGATCGGCCGGCGCTACGCGGGCAAAGTCACGCAGGTCATTTCAGGATCGATCGGCTTCGACGACTGGGAATGGGGCGTCGATCTTTTCGCCGACGATCCGATGGTGTTCAAGAAGCTGGTCTATGAGATGCGCTTCGACGAATCGAGTGCGCGATATGCCGAATTCGGACCGTTTTACGTCGCGATACGCACCGCGCCGGGCGATATCGAGAAGATCCTCTAAGCGCGCGAATCAGGATCGATGCGCCGGGCCGAGTGCCTCGAAGATCTCTTCGACTTCGTCATCGAGCGGAAAGCGTCCTTGCGCCGACTTCGAAAAGATCAGCTTGCCGTTGACAATCACGTCGAACTGACCGCTCTTGCCGGGAGTTATTTCCGTCGCCTCGTTGAATCGCTTCGTGAGTGACGCGGCCAGACTGGCCGCGCGCGGCTTGTAACCTCAGGCCAGGCAGAAAAGAATCGTCGTCGCCATCGTGGTTCTCCCTGACTTTTGAGAATACTCCATCCGCTAGGGCAGATCGACGAAGACCGCCGCCGCGACCACCGAACTCCAAAGTCCGTCGCGATCACCGATTGCGGATTGGGTGACGTTGCGCGTGGTAACGATCTTGTCCGACACGCGCCAGATATCCTTGCGCGCGTCGTAGCCGACGTTCGGGTCGAAATCGACGCCCAGGATGGTCGCGAGCATCGTCGCCGCCAGATCCTCGGCGTAATCGCCGGCCTTCTGGTCGGTCTCGCCGTAACTGTGATGCTCGGAGAGATAGCCGTAATGCGCGGGATTGGCCGGAATCGCGACGCCGACCGACGCTGCGATCAGGCGATGAGGTTCGTCGGTCGCGTTATCGCTCATCACGGCGAAGACGATTTGCCCCGGGCTCAACCGTTTGAGTCCTTCCTGCGGAGTTATCAGCTTGCAGTTTGGTGGGAAGATCGATTTCACCCGCACCAGATTGTATTCGGCGATACCCGCCGAACGGAGCGACATTTCGAAGGCCGTCAACTTCTCGCGATGCTTGCCCGCGCCCTTGGTCAGAAACACCCCTTTCGGAAAAGGCCCCATCGAGAATCGTCTCCCGAAAATTCGCACGCCTCAGCGCGGAATTGTATTCGTGGCTGAAAGAGTATCAGCCGGGCGCGGCCGAATGAATCGGCGGCGCATCGAGTTTTGTTACAAAACGTTTACGGGCTGATACTCGCCGAACACCAGGCGCATCGCGTCCGCGATCTCCCCCAGGGTGCCATAGTTGCGCACCGCCTCGATTATCGCCGGCATCAGGTTCGACTCGTCGCGCGCCGCCGCCTCGACCCGTTCGAGCGATTTCTTTGCCGCCTCGGCGTTGCGCTCGGCCCGCACTTGCGCGAGCGCCGCGCATTGCTTCTTTTCGAGTTCCGGATTCACCCGCAGGATATCGGTCGGCGCGCCCTCGGCCTCGGCATACTCATTCACGCCCACGATTATCCGTTCTTTGGTCTCGATCTCGCGCTGATAAAGATATGCGGCCGACTGAATCTCGCGCTGCATGTAGCCGCGTTCGATCGCCGCGACGGCGCCGCCCAGGTCGTCGATCTTTTCCAAATACTCAAGCGCCTTCTGCTCGATCTGATGCGTCAGGTTCTCGACGAAGTACGATCCACCCAGCGGATCGATGGTATCCGCGACGCTCGATTCGTTCGCGATTACCTGTTGCGTGCGCAGCGCGAGCAACGCCGAATGTTCGGTCGGCAGCGCCAGCGCCTCATCCTTCGAGTTGGTGTGCAGCGATTGCGTGCCGCCGAGCACCGCGGCCAACGCCTGCAGCGTGACGCGCACGACGTTGTTGTCGACCTGCTGCGCGGTCAGCGTCGAGCCGGCGGTCTGCGCGTGAAACCGCATCATCATCGAGCGCTCGTCATTTGCCCCGAAACGCTCCTTCATGATCCGCGCCCACATCCGGCGCGCCGCGCGGAACTTTGCGATCTCCTCGAAAAAATCGTTATGCACGTTGAAGAAGAACGAGAGCCGGCTCGCGAAGCTGTCGACCTTGAGTCCCGCCTTGACCGCCGCTTCGACGTACGCGATTCCGTCCGCGATCGTGAACGCGAGTTCCTGCGCCGCAGTCGAGCCCGCTTCGCGGATGTGATAGCCGGAAATCGAAATCGTGTTCCAGTTGGGCACTTCCTTCGCCGCGAACGCGAAGATGTCCGTGATGATGCGCATCGATCCGCGCGGCGGGTAAATGTACGTTCCGCGCGCAACGTATTCCTTGAGCACGTCGTTCTGTATCGTGCCGTTGACCTTGGTCCACGCCACGCCGCGCCGCTGCGCGACGACGAGATAGAGCGCGAGCAGTATCGACGCGGTCGAGTTGATCGTCATCGAGGTCGAAATCCTGTCGAGCGGCAGATCGGCGAGCAGGGTCTCCATGTCGGCGATCGAGCAGATCGAAACGCCGACGCGCCCGACTTCGCCGCGCGCCAGCGGATGGTCGGAGTCGCGCCCCATCTGCGTCGGCAGATCGAAGGCGACCGACAGTCCGGTCTGGCCGTGATCGAAGAGATAACGGTAGCGGCGATTCGACTCCTCGGCGGTGCCGAAGCCGGCATACTGACGCATCGTCCACGGCCGTCCACGATACATCGTGGGCTGCACGCCGCGGGTGAACGGATACTCGCCGGCGAAACCGAGATCCTTCAGATAGTCGAAACCGTTCAGATCGGTCGGATCGTACTCGCGCCCGATTTCGATTCCGGAAGTGGTGGCGAAAGTCTTGCGCCGTTCGGGTCCGCGCTTGAGCGCAGGCTCGACCTTCGTCGTTTGCCAGTTTTTTTTCGCGTTCGGCAGGTCGCTTTCGGACATAACTGATTTCTCCGGGGGCCGCTTATTCGATAACCACCATCACGACGCCCTTTTCGACCGTCTGCCCTTCCGCGACTTTCAGTTCCACTACCCGGCCGGCCTTGGGCGCCTTGATCTCATTTTCCATTTTCATCGCTTCGACGACCAGCACGCCCTGGTTCGCTTCGACCTGGTCACCCGCCTTCACCAGCACCTTAACCACCCGTCCGGGCATCATCGCACGAAGCTGCGCGGGACCGCTCATCTGGCGCCCGCCGCCCGCCGCCGTGCGCATCGCACGCCGGCGCTCATCGATCAGGCTAACCTGATAGACGCCCGCGCGCGACGATACTGCAATCTCGTCGCTCTGCTGGGTCACGTCGAAGTCAAAGGCGCGGTCGCCGACGAGTATCGAAAAGGACGCGGCGCCCGCGCGGCGCAGATCGATGTCGAAGTGCTTTGCGCCCAGGCGCACGGTGTACGAATGGCCGCTGGTCTCCTCGATTTCGAGTTCGTGTTCGGCGCCGTCCAGCGTTGCGAGATATTTCATCCGATTCTCCCGCGTCAGCGCCGCAGCGTGCCGAGCCGCCCCAGCGTCTTCCAGGCCGATCCGCGTTGCACTGGCGCGGCGATGTTCGGCGCCGCACCATTCTGATGGCCGGGCGCGAACTGCTGCACCGCATACGCGGCCATTAGGATTGCGGTGGTGCGGGCGTCGTCGCTGCCGGCTTCGAGCACCTCGGGCCGGAACTCCTGGCTGATGAAGTGAGTATCGAAGTCGCCCTTGATAAAGCGCGGATGGTCCATCAGCCAGCGATGGAACTTGATATTCGTGGTCAGCTCCCCGGTGATTACATATTCGCTGAGCGCGCGGCGCATCCGCGCAATCGCTTCGTTGCGATCGCGCCCCCACGTCGCGAGCTTCGAGATCATAGGGTCGTAATAGATCGGCACTTCCGCGCCCGCGTAGACCCCCGAGTCGTTGCGCACGCCGGGACCGCTCGGCTCGCGCAGCGTCTCGATTTTGCCCGGCGCGGGCATGAACGAGTGCTCGGGGTCCTCGGCGTAGACCCGGCATTCCATCGCCCATCCGCGCTGCTCGAGATCATCCTGCTTGAAAGGCAGCTTCGCGCCCGCCGCAATCTCGATTTGCGTCTTGACCAGGTCGACGCCCGTCACCAGTTCGGTTATCGGATGCTCGACCTGGATACGCGTGTTCATTTCAAGAAAGTAGAAGTTGCGATCGGCGTCGCACAGAAATTCGATCGTTCCGGCGCTGTTGTACTTCACCGCTTGCGCCGCCTTGACCGCGATTTCGCCCATTGATCGGCGCATCGCGGGCGTGATGAACGGCGAGGGCGATTCCTCGACGACCTTCTGATTGCGCCGCTGGATCGAGCACTCGCGTTCGAAGACGTGGACCGTGTTGCCGTGATTGTCGGCGAGCACCTGGAATTCGATATGCCGCGGGCGATTGAGAAATTTCTCGACGTAAAAACGGCCGTCGCCAAACGACGACTTCGCCTCGCTCGCGACCGTTCGCACCGCCGACGCCAGTTCCGACTCCGTTTCGACCAGCCGCATCCCTTTGCCGCCGCCGCCCGCCGCCGCCTTCAGCATGATCGGAAAGCCGATCTTCTTCGCGACTGCGCGCACCTCGTCCTCGCCGTCGAGCGTCCCCGGCGATCCGGGTACCACCGGCACGCCCGCCGCCGCCATCAGTTTGCGGGCCTCGACCTTGTCGCCCATCCGCACGATCGCCGCGGGATGCGGCCCGATAAAGACCAGTCCCGCCGCTTCGACCGCGCGCGCAAAGCCCGCGTTCTCGGAGAAAAAGCCATACCCTGGATGGATCGCGTCGGCGCCCGTTCTGCGCGCCGCTTCGATTATGCGTTCGGTCTTGAGGTAGCTCTCGGCCGCCGGCGCCGGTCCGACGCCGACTGCGTAATCGGCCGATCGCAC
>DATKSB010000090.1:0-6500 GCA_035531855.1 Binataceae bacterium (SeqCode) | reverse complement strand
ATCGCTCGAGCATCAAGCGCGAGAATCAAGCGAAAGACGGACGGTTCCCGAGCCGCCCCTACGAAGACAAATTTTCGATTCGTAGGGCGCGTCGCGACGCGCCCGTCCTTGCGTGCCGCTATTCGTGTCATGTGCTGCGCGCACCATGATAGATGAAAGACAGATGCGCTGGGCTGGAGTTGATTCACAGGCAATCGACCTAACCCCTACCCCTTTCTGCACGGGAAGGGGAACGTATGCCGCAAGCTGTTGCAGAGGTCTGGCGATTCCAATGAACCGGCAACGATTCTACGTTGCAGATTTCGGTCTGTTGCCTTGGAGCCCCTTCCCGTGCGGGAAGGGGTAGGGGTTAGGTCGGTCTTTTTGGCTGTACTCGGAAGCCAGATTTAGTTTCCGTGCCTCAGCATGAGCGGTAACAGCACTCACCCGTGTGTCGAGGCGTTCTTGAGAGAGATTAGACCGCGGGATCTTCCGGCTGTCCGGGGGTGACGACCACGCGCTCGATGCGCACCGGATCGCCCGGGTGGCATTCCACCCACGCGGCCCATCCGCAGTGATCGCCCGAGTACAGCGGCGCAGGTGTGCCGCAATAGAACGCGCGCGTTGCGCCATGTGATACGTCGCCCCAGACGTGAACGTGTCCGAGCGCAATATAGTCATACCCCGACGCCGCGATCTGTTCGCCGGTGATTGGCGACGAGCGGTAGCTGTCGCCGTCTTCCATGTAGAAGCCGTGCGCGAGCGCGATATTCCATAGGTCCGGATCCGGCGCTGGAATTCCCGCGAGCGGCCGATACTCCGGTGTGTGCTCGACCAGCGCTCGCCCCCACAGCCGGACCGCCAACTCGGGAAACTCGATCGCGCGGCCTTCGGGATCGAGGATCAGGTGCAGATTCGGCGGCAGCGCTGATGGCGCCAGTCCCGCATAGATCGACCGCTCGTCGTGCGCGTCGTGATTGCCCGGAATCATCACCACCGGCATCCGCGCGCGGCCTATCGTTCCCAGTGCGAACGCAAGACCCGCCTCGCTGACGCGCGCCGAGTCGAACAGGTCGCCCACGATCAGCAGCAAATCCGCCGAGCGCTCGTTGGCGAGGTCAATCACCCGCCCGAATGCCCCGCGCACCCGATCGCGCAGCTCCTCGCCGCGCGGTCCCGCGCCGAAAGTGTCGGTCTCGAGATGCACGTCCGAGGTATGCAGCATCCGGAGCGCGCGATTGGTGCGATTGTTCACGAGGTATAGGCAGGCGTTCGCGGGTTCCAGCAATTCCGCGTGTGCTATACACTTTAGATACTAGACTTCCGCCGCGCATTCCATCGCTTTCATGCTGCGCGCGCGGTCTCGAGCCGGAGAAGCATTTGATCGTCGTACTCAAACCCAAGGTTACTGAAGAGCAGATCGGCGCGATCGTAAAGATGGTTGAAGAGCTCGACTACCGCGCGCATATCATCCGCGGCGTCGAGCGCACCGTCGTCGCCTGCGTCGGCGAGGAACGCGGCGAGCATCAGCTCGAACATCTCGAGGCGCTGAGCTACGTCGAGCGCGTGATGCCGGTGCTGCGTTCGTTCAAGCTCGCGGCGCGCGAAGTCCGTCCCGAAGGCTCGATCATCGACGTCGGCGGCGTAAAGATCGGCGGCAACAAGCTCGTGATAATGGCGGGACCGTGCGCGGTCGAGAGCCTGGAGCAGGTCGAGGCCGCGGCCGACGCGGTGAAGGCGGGTGGCGCGCATCTGCTGCGCGGCGGAGCGTTCAAGCCGCGCACTTCTCCCTACGCTTTTCAGGGTATGGAGGGCGAAGGGCTGACGCTGCTCGAAAACGCGGGCAAGCGTGTTGGACTGCCGGTCGTCACCGAGATCATGGACCCGCACGATATCGATCTGTTTGTCGAGCACGCCGATATGCTGCAAGTCGGCGCGCGCAACGCGCAGAATTTCTCGCTGCTGCGACGCCTCGGGCGAACCAGGAAACCGATCCTGCTGAAACGCGGGATGTCCACGCGGCTCGAAGAATTTCTGATGGCGGCGGAATATATCCTGTCCGAAGGAAATCCGAACGTCGTGCTGTGCGAGCGCGGCATCCGCACCTTCGAGACTGCGACCCGCAACACGCTCGATCTGACCGCGGTGCCGCTGCTGAAGCAATGGACGCATCTGCCGGTGATCGTCGATCCCAGCCACGGCACCGGCATCTGGTCGCTGGTCGCGCCGATGGCGCTGGCGTCGATCGCGTCGGGTGCCGACGGTCTGCTGATCGAGGTGCATCCGAATCCTTCGCTCGCGCGCTCCGACGGTCCGCAGCAGCTAAAGCCCGAGCGCTTCGCCGATCTGGTCAAGGCGGCAAAGCCTGTTGCCGCCGCCGTTGGCCGCTCGCTGTAGCTATTCGACTAACGCGCGCGTATCGCTTAGCCTTACCACCAAGCGGAGGAACATATCGGTGGAACATTCCGACCCACATCGCATCATTACCGAGGAACAACTCGATGCGCTGCTCGGCACGCCGCATCCGAGGACGCGAACGAAGCTGCTCTCCGCGCTCGACGAAATTTCGATCGGCTTCATCAAGCGCTCGCCGCTGCTGGTGATCGGCACCGCTGACGCGGACGGCAATCAGGATGTCTCGCCCAAAGGCGACCATCCTGGATTCGTCGCGGTTGCCGGACCCAAGACGCTGCTGGTACCCGAACGCAAAGGTAACAAGCTCAAATTCGGCTTCCGCAACGTGCTCGCAAATCCGCATGTTGGACTGATCTTTTTGGTTCCCAACAGCGACGAGACTCTGCGCGTAAACGGCACTGCCGAGTTGACCGCCGACCCTGCCGTGCTGGACAGCCTGCCGGCGCGCGGCGCTTCGGCGCTGCTCGCGATGCGGGTCACGGTCCACGAATGCTTCTTCCACTGCGGCAAGGCGTTCATCCGCTCCGCGTTGTGGAACCCGGAAACCTGGCCGGTTCACACCAGAGTATCGTTCGGCAAACAGCTTGGCGGCGGTGGCGAGGATCTGGCGCGCCAGATCGATCAGGCGATCGAACTGGATTACAAAAACAATCTGTAGGCGATGCGCGTGGCAGCGCCCACCCACCTCGTAAAGCCTCCCGCGCTGCGTATTGGCGACACCGTTGGTGTGGTCGCGCCCGCGGCGGCGATCGATCGCGAGTACCTCGAGCGCGGAGTCGGCGCGCTAGGCGCGATGGGCTTTCGGGTTAAGGTGTCCGCGCGCGCGCTGGCGCGTTCGGGAATTCTGGCCGGAGACGATCGCGAACGCGCCGCCGAGTTGCAGGATTATTTCGCCGACGATTCCGTGCGGGCGATCTTCGCCGCTCGCGGCGGCTACGGATGCGGCCGGCTGCTGCCGCTGCTCGACTTCGCCCGAATCGCCCGAACGCCCAAACCCTTCATTGGCTTTTCCGACGAGACCTTCATCCTCAATCCGCTGGTGACGCGCGCGAGGATGACCGCGATTCACGGTCCGATGGTTGCGATGGACTTCGCGCGCGGGCTAAGCGCGCGCAGCTTCGAGCATCTGCGGCGGATGCTGATCGGAGAACTTGGCGCATTCGACCTCGAAGCGCGCGAATGCGTGCATCCGGGAGTCGCCGAGGGCGAATTGATCGGAGGATGCCTGTCAGTGATCGTCGCGATGCTGGCGACGCCGTATGCGCCCGACTTTCGCGGCAAGATTTTGTTCCTCGAGGATACGGGCGAGCGCGCGTACCGGGTCGATCGGATGCTGGTGCAGCTTCGCCAGGCGGGCGTGTTCACGGCGGCCGCGGGAATCGTCTTCGGCGCGATCCGTCCGGTCGAAGGAAACGCGGACGAGGCCAGGCTGATTGCGCGGTTTATCGCGGAGCAGACCGCCGGTTTCGGTATTCCGGTGATCGCAGGAATCGAGGCGGGTCATGGCACCGAAAATCTCGCGCTGCCGCTGGGGGTGCGCGCGCAGATCGACGCGGGCGTCCGCACGCTTCGAATTCTCGAGTCCGCGGTCGCGGTGTGAGCCGCGCCGAAATTTGGTTGCAGCGCGCTGTATATCGCCGCATATTTGGACTTACGTCGTTTTTATCGAGCGAAAGCTGATCGCGCGCGCATAGAGCTGGTGTTCCTTGGGTTGGAGTGAGGTCGAAAGGGCGTTCGGAGACGCGGTCGAGCGGGGCGCAATTCCCGGCGCGACGGTCGTGGTTCGCGTTGGCGCGGATATCGCCTTCGAAGGAGCATTCGGATTTCGCTCGCTCGTGCCCGAGCGCACGCCGATGCAGCTCGACACGGTTTTCGATCTGTCGTCGTTGACCAAGGCGCTGGCGACTACGGTTGCGGTGATGATGCTCACGCGCGATGGCAAGCTTCGGCTCGACGATCGCGTGACGCGCTTCTTCCATAACTTTGGCGTGCACGGAAAAACCGGCGTCACGTTTCGCCATCTGCTGGCGCACTGCTCGGGTCTGGCGCCGTGGCGGCCGTTCTACGAACGAGTCGCCGAGGTCGAGCGCTCCGGCAAAGTAAATTTCATGGCGAGTTACGGCGCCAAGGAATTTGTGTACGAGGAGATCCATCGCGAGAAGCCCGAGGCCACGCCCGCAACCAGGGCGATTTATTCGGACCTGAATTTTATCGCGCTGGGAGAGACCGTCGAGAAAGTCGCGGGGGTTGCGCTCAACCGGTTCAGCCGCGACAAAATCTTTCGGCCGCTCGGCCTGCGCGCCACCGATTTTATCGATATCGCGCTGGTGCGCTCGCGCCGGCTCGAGCCGGTCGCCGACATGTTCGCGCCGACGGAGGTGTGTCCCTCGCGCAAGCGGCTGCTGGTTGGGGAAGTGGACGACGAAAACGCCTACGCGATGGGCGGAGTGTCGGGCCATGCGGGGCTGTTCGCACCGGTTCGCGAAGTCGATCGGATCGCGCGCGAGCTTATCGCGTGCTGGGCCGGGCGCTCGGATTTTGTTCCGCGGAAAATCATCCGCGAGTTCTGGACCCGCGACACAACCGTTCCCAGCTCGACTTGGGCGCTCGGATGGGATACGCCGTCGCCGCAGGGCTCGAGCTCGGGCCGCCATTTCTCGCCCGAGGCGATCGGGCATCTGGGCTTCACCGGCACCTCGGTCTGGATCGAGCCGGCGCGCGAGATCGCGATTTCAATCATGACCAACCGCGTCCATCCGCGCCGCGACAACCAGGCGATTCGCGAGTTCCGCCCGCGAATCCACGACGTGATCATGGAAGCGATCGACGGTGAATGAACTAGACGGCGCCGCGCGGCTTGCGCGAATTCCCGCGCGCGTTCATCACGTGCATCTGATCGGCGTGGCCGGAACCGCGATGGCTGCCTTGGCCGGGATGCTGGCGGAACGCGGCTATCGCGTCAGCGGCTCCGACAATCAATTTTATGAGCCGACCGCGTCGCTGCTCGCGAAGTTGAACGTCGAGCGGCGAACGGGATTTTCGGCGGCGAATCTTTCGCCCGCGCCCGACCTCGCGATCGTCGGCAACGTCATTATTCGCGACAACCCGGAGGCGCAGGCGCTACTCGCGTCAGCGATTCCATATCTGTCGATGCCCGAGGCGCTGTGGCATTTCTTTCTGCGCGAGCGCCGCGTGCTGATGGTCGCCGGCACCCACGGGAAGACGACTTCGACCGCGATGATGGCGCAGATCCTGGCGGTGGCGGGGCATGACCCGTCGATGCTGGTGGGCGGAGTTGCGAAAGATTTCGCCTCGAACTACCGGCTCGGCATGGGCCGCGATTTCGTGATTGAAGGCGACGAGTACGACACCGCGTTTTTCGACAAAGGCCCCAAGTTTCTGCATTACCGCGCGCACGGCGCGATTATCACCGCGGTCGAGTTCGACCACGCCGATATATACCGCGACCTCGAGCACGTGAAATCGAGCTTCCGCGCGCTGGTCGATTCGATGGACGCGTCGCGGGTGCTTGCGGTATGCGCGGATTTTCCGCACGCGCTCGAAGTCAGTGCGGGCGCGCGCGCGCGGGTGAGCACGTTCGGCCTGCGCGCGGGCGACTGGCGCGCGGCCGGGATCCGCATCGGTGCGGACGGCGCGCATTTCGCTGTAGAGCATCGTGGAGCGCAGGTCGCGCCGGACGTGTTCCTGCCGATTGGCGGACGAATGAATGTCGCAAACGCGCTCGGAGTGTTCGTGCTGCTGAGCGAATGCGGATTCGGCGCGGCGGAAATCGCGCGCGGGATCGCGTCGTTTACCGGCGTGGTGCGGCGCCAGGAAATTATCGGTGAGGCCGCGGGCGTCACGGTCGTTGACGATTTCGCGCATCATCCGACCGCGATCGGGGTGACGCTCGAAGCGATCGCCGAGCGGTTCGCAGGGCGCAGGATTCTGGCCGCCTTCGAGCCGCGCTCGAACACCGCGCGCCGCAATATTTTTCAAAATGCGTTCGCGGCGGCGTTCGACCGCGCCGCGCGAGTCTATCTTGGCCCGGTCTATTTCAAGGCCAACGATCCGATACCCGCCGCCGATCGTCTAGCCACTGATAC
>DATKSB010000089.1:0-15888 GCA_035531855.1 Binataceae bacterium (SeqCode) | reverse complement strand
AGGGCCTGACCGCGATCTGCGCGCATCGCCTGGTCGATCAGGGCAAGCTCGATATCGATGCTCCGGTCGCCAAGTATTGGCCGGAATTCGCCGCCGCCGGGAAAGAAAAGATCCCCGTGCGATTCCTGCTCTGTCATCGCGCGGGGCTGGCCGCCGTGGGCAAGACGCTGGCGCCGGAATCCTTGTTTGACTGGAACGCGATGTGCGCGGGGCTGGCCGAGCAGAAGCCCTGGTGGGATCCCGGAATGCGCCACGGCTATCATGCGTTGACATTTGGATGGCTGGTTGGTGAGGTGATTCGCCGGCTCACGGGCAAGTCGCCTGGAACTTATTTTCGCGATGAGATCGCGCGGCCGCTCGGACTCGATACCCACATCGGACTCGGCGCGGAGCACGACGCGCGCACCGCGAACCTGATCGCGGCGCCGCCGCCGGCGCCCGGAAAACCCAATCCCTTCGCCGAGGCGTTGAAAAATCCCGAGTCGGTGACCGCCAAAGCTTTTGCCAATCCTCCCGTGCTCGGATCGCCGGGTCTGGTGAACACCCGCGCGTGGCGCGCGTGTGAGATTCCCGCCGCCAATGGCCACACCGACGCGCGTTCGCTGGCACGGCTGTATGGCGCGCTGGCGCGCGGCGGCGAGCTTGACGGATATCGCGTGCTCACTCCGGAGAGCATAGTGCGATGCCACAGCGAGCAGGCGCGCGGACCGGACGAGGTTCTGTTCATCTCGACGCGCTTCGGGCTGGGGTTCATGATGTCGCAGCCCGGTGCCTCGATGGGACCCAATCCGCGATCATTCGGGCATCCGGGAGCGGGTGGATCACTCGGCTACGCCGATCCCGATGCGAAAATTGGCTTCGGCTATGTGATGAACCGGATGCAGGCGGGTCTCCTGATCGATCCGCGGGCGACTGCGCTGATCGATGCGCTGTACGCGTCGCTCTGAGAAAGCAGCGGACGGGCCGCGCGTGGGATGGAATGGACTAGAGACCCGCGGATTGATAAAGCGCGCAGCGTAGCTTGAAGAAGTGCGTCATTGAGGTCAGGTAACGCACCCGCCATGCCGACGCCATGTTGCCGTTTTTGAGATTCACATTGTAGCGTGATCCCATCAGGCTGTAAGCCTTGCGAATCCGCTTGAAGAGCTCATCCGATGAGCCCGAGGTGACGCCGTTGATCGCGCCAATTTCGGTCATCAAATCTTTGCTATAGGCCGCCAGCGCGACCAAGCTGTCGGCGAACAGCTCGTCGCCTTCCTTCAGATGGTTCGAGAAGGCGCCCTCCATGAACGCCGTCATCGAGGCCTTCTCTCCGACCAGCCCGCCGTAGATGTAATGCCCAAGCTCGTGGCCGAGCGTGGCGGCGATGGCGGCCGGATGATGGGCGGTGTTGACGAAGATCACGAACTTGCTGCTGTCGCCGATCTTGGTGCGGCAGAAAAAGCCGCGCAGCGAGAGCCCGGCACCTTGCCGATATGGCTCCGCGCGCAATTCGATCTCGCGCGGTCCGAATTTGCGGAACAGCCGGTCGACGACCTCGGGGCTGTCAAGATTGTTCCAGCGTCCGTCGTACGACTTGACGTCGGCGTCGACTACCCGCGCGAGCTCGCGAATCAGATGCTTTTCAGGCATTGCCGACTCTTCGAGATAATCCGCCGACAGAACCTTTTTGAAGTCGATGAGTTGGCCGAGCACGCGCTTGCCCGTTGAATTGAACGGCACTTTGATTTCGCCGAGCAAACGCGCGATCAGGCCATCGACCTCGCGCGAGGCCATCGCGTCAGGTCCGTGGCCCGAGATTCGTTTGCCGAGGTCAGGCGAGATAAAGGCTGCGCTCATCCATGCACCAAGTCGCACCAAGTCTCTAGGTGAGACATGCGCTCTCTAAAGTCAGAGAGTAGTATTATCAGAACTAAATGGCGACATAAGCTAATTAGTTGCATCGATGCTACCGCAACTCTCGTGCCATACCGCGGATTGAGTCTTGCCACGCCCGTGCCACTACTTATGGAATGTGCCCGTGCCCGTTCGATGCCATAATGCAACTGTCTCTGCGGGCTATGTCGCAGTGGCGAGACATCTGCTGTGCAGTGTCGATAGCGAACCGAGTAAGCAGGAGGCGTCATTGATGTCTATTTCCGGGACGCGATCTCGCGCACGGGCGAGCACGCGCCAAGCGCCGCGATTACGTCGTCAGCGCGTGGCGAACGGTGTTCAGGATATACAGGAAGTCGCGGGTGCTTCTGACCTGGCCCATCAAGGCGACACGCGCGAGCATCTCCATCTCCTGCGCGGTCACTCGCATCGAGTTCTGAAGCTGCGCGTTACGCCGGAATTCCTCCCACGCCGAGGGGACTGAAGTCTCGGCCGACGCCGCGACGATCGCATGCGCCTTGGGATTGGCCAGGAAAAAGAGTTCCCTGCGATCGAAGCCGAGCGCGTCGGCGAGCCGCGCGACGATTTCCTCTGACGGATGCCGTTTACCCGACTCGAGATGGCCGATGTATGGCGTCGAAGCACCAATCCGGTCCGCCACGTCGCGCTGGGTCAGATCTCTGTGCCGCCGCCGCTCGCGAATCACTTCGCCAAATGTCGCCTTACCCATTGCTATCCAGGTCTCCTTGTTGCGCCACGCGGTTAGGTCCAGGGCTGAATCATCCCGATTGGTATCAGGCGAGCTCCAGGCGCCGCCGTGCGCGATAAATTCTTGTCCCCTACCGGGGCGCCCTTGCTGATTGCGTTATCCGCAGAGGTTTCCTCGTGATTGGAACGCGCATGGCTCGGCCGCGGCAGGGAGTGGCGAGCGAGCCTGCGGGCGCCCGCGCATAGCGCACGCCCGCGCCCCTTCACGAGTTGGCGGGACTTGCGCTCTGGCGCCGCCGCAACCATCGTGCGATAGGCGCTCAACTGGCGTCCCAACTCAAGGCTGTAGCAGGGCGCGCACAGCGGGACGCACAGGCCAGTGTCACCCGCGCCAGCGCATCGGTAGATGGCGCCGCAGGCAGCGCAGTGATGCGCATGCGGGCGCAGCGCCGCACCGGCGGCGGCCTGCGCGGGATCCGGGCATGGCAGCGGCAACAACGCGAGCATCCGGCCACGGGCAGGGAACCTGCGATGGTTCCCAACGGCGTGCGCGGCCACGGCTTTGTGGGGTCTTCTCATCTCCTGGTATTGTTCATATAATCCTACATTTTGTCAAGTAGCATAAACATACTTTAGGACGGATAATCTCGGCTGAGGCGCGCCGACTTGGGCGCAGACGGGCGCGTCGGCCGAGCGTATGCGCGCGGTTACCTTCGCACTTGGCCGCCGGTCGCGGCGGCCAGCTTCGCCGCCAGTTCGACGACAGGGTCTCCGCCGCCGCGCGTGCCGGCGGCGATTTTATCGAACGACAGAATTTCGGACCGCGCCGCTCCAGTGATCCTCATCGCCACCGCGGCGGCAATCATCCCGAGCGAGACCTCGGCGCGTGCGAGCGCCGCCGCGGCCGCGAGCGTCGCGGCGAGCTGCGCGCGATCCGAACTGCCGAACAGCGAGCCGAAGATTTCCGAGTCGGCCGGATTTACGCTCATCACGATAGGTGTGCGTTTTTGGGCGATTGTTTCGCAAGTGCTGAGAATTGCGGCGCCGAGCGGGCCTAAGTCATCAGCATGATCAGCAGGCCGCCGGCCACGATGAAGCCACCGCCAAGGAGGATCCGGTCGTCGGGAATCTGTTTGAACAAGATGAAGGAAATCGTTTGGGAGATCACGAAAAACACCGCGATATAGACGCCCATCAATCGATTGAAATCGAGTCCGCTCTTGTTGACCACAACTCCGTACGCGAAAAGCGTCACGCCGCCGGCCGCGATCGCCGCGACCCGTCCGTCAAGTCCGATTCGCACCAATGCGTCGCCACCGACCTCGAGTCCGGCGGCGACTATCAGGATGAGTAGCGTCCTTAAGATCACTGCGTCCTCCGCCACGCGATGGCCGCGCGGTTGTCATGCTGAAATCAACTTTAACGCTTGCAAATTCCGAATGCGCGGAGCTGAGCGCCGTTGCGCGCCACGCGTCACGCCCCGCGCGGCGGCAGCCCCGCCTTGCGATAGACGTCGTCGATAATCCGCATGCTGATCACGCCGTCGTGGCCGTCCGTCGGCATCGCGGGGCCTCCGCGCACGGCGGCGGCAAAGGCGCGCAACTGATAGGTGTACGTGGAATCACCATCGAACTTCTCGACGCTCTCGCCCGCCGCGGTCTTGAGCGTCATCTGATGCCCGCGATGCGGCGTGAGCGGATTGGTCACCGACAGGCTGCCGCGCTCGCCATGCGCCGCGAACGTGATGAGCATCGGCGCGGTCGTCTCCATTGAGCAGCTCATGTGCGCGGCGGCGCCGCCGGGCAGCGCGAGTTCGGCCTCCATCGCCACGTCAATGCCGGGCGCGCCAATCTGCGCCCGCGCGCTCTTCACCACCGGAGTCAGTCCCGAAAAATGCCGAATCATGTGCAGCGGGTAGCAGCCGAGATCCATCGTCGCGCCGCCGCCCAGGCTCAGATCGTGGCGGATATCGGTCGGCGCAATGAATGGAATCGAAAACGTGCCCTCGACGCGCTTAAGCGTGCCGAGCGTGCTGGCGCCGAGAATCTCGCGGATGCGCGCCGCGAGCGGATGATAATGGTAGTGGAACGCCTCGATCAGCAGACGTCCGGTTTGGTCGGCGGCCTCGGCCATCCGTTGCGCCTCGGCGGCGTTCGAGGCGAGCGGCTTCTCGCACAGGACGTGCTTGCCGGCGCGCAGCGCGCGAATCGTCCATTCACAGTGCAGCGAGTTGGGGAGGGGATTGTAGATCGCGTCGAGGGCCGGATCGTTGATGAGATCATCGTAAGACGCGCACACGCGCTCGATACCGTGCTTTTTGGCGAATTCCGCGGCGCGGGCGGGATCGCGCGCCGCGATCGCGCTGACGACAACGTCCTCGAGCAAGCGGGCGGGTTTGATTAGCGCCTCGGGCGCGATCCGCGCCGCCCCAAGGAGACCAATTCGCAGCATGGTGGGCTTCATGGCTGTTTAGATTTCCGCATCGAGCGGGGCGGCGCAACTCTCCGCCGGCGCCTCGCGCGGCCGCACGGTAGCTGCTCCGCCGCGATGGCGACGGTTGGCAACCGGACGGAACCTGGCTGCCTGCGGAGTAATTCTTGCGCGTTACGACTGAGAATCTTTGCTTCGTCGCGCGCGCTCAGTCCGAGCGCGATACCGTTCCGGACGCACTTCGAACCTCGATGATCTCCGGAAGCTGGTTTATTTCGAATCTGAATTAGAGTTTTGCGCCAAGCGTAAGTGATCCCGGGCGAAGGTGACGACTGGTTTGACGATTTTGGGGTGTTTCGATAGCCTTTTTGCCAAGGCGCTCGAGCGCCTTGCGATCGATCGGAGGCCCCGTGCCACGCACATTCGATATCGAACCTCTCGACGCGACGTTCGGCGCCGTGGTGACGGGTCTTCGGCTTGCCGCACTCGACGACGCGGTGTGGCGTGATCTCCACGCCGTCTGGCTGGAGTACGCGCTGCTCATCTTCCCCGGCCAGCATCTGAGCCGCGACGAGCAGGTCGCCTTCGCCAAGCGATTCGGACCGCTCGAGTTTGAACGGGCGCCGATCAGCAACGTGAAGGCGGACGGCACACTCATCGACGACCCCGACAACGACATCCTGAAGGTCATCAAGGGCAACATGGGATGGCATTGCGACAGCACCTACATGCCGGTGCAGGCCAAGGGCGCAGTGTTCAGCGCCGAGGTGGTGCCGAACTCGGGCGGAGCGATGGGTTGGGCCGACATGCGGGCCGCCTACGATGCTCTCGATGGCGATCTCCGCGCGAAGGTCGAGAAGCTTGCCGCGTACCACTCGCTGCGCTACAGCCAGGCGAAGATTGGGCACTATCCGAAGCTGGGCAGCGACTATTCCGGCTATGGTTTCCACGATGGCCCCGTGCCGTTGCGTCCGTTGGTGAAAGTCCATCCCGAGACCGGCCGAAAGTCACTGGTGATCGGCCGCCACGCCCACAACATTCCGAACATGGACGCGGCCGAGTCCGAGCGGTTCCTGCAGAATCTGGTGGACTTCGCCTGCCGCCCTCCGCGCGTCTATCATCACAACTGGATGCCCGGGGATGCGGTGGTTTGGGACAACCGGTGCCTGCTCCATCAGGCCACGCCGTGGGACATGACTGAGCCGCGAGTGATGTGGCACAGCCGCATCGCCGGCGACCCCGTGACCGAGGCCGCCCTCACCTGAACGCAATACGGCGGGCGCCGCCCCGACGCGCCCTCATGAGGGGGCCGAAATAACCGGCGGACTCTACTTATGATTGGCGGGAAATTGGGGTGCAGGCCGCGCCCTACGCCGCTTAATTCCGATAAACACACGTTCTCATCGTGGATTTGGATTGGTGCCGAGGGCGGGACTTGAACCCGCATGTGGTTGCCCACGGAGGATTTTGAGTCCGATCCACTTACTCAGATCCTCCCTATCGATCGCACATGATCTAACCCGATCATGCACTATCCTACTCGCTACCCCACTGGCAAATGCGCGATTGAACCGACCGCGTTTGATCGCACGTCCACATTTTCATCCACAGTACAGCGCGAAATTCGATGATGCGCATCGGATAGATGGTCCTCTGCGCATCGAAAATACCTTGAGTTTGTTAGGGAATTCAGGCGCTGTGGCTGAAGTGTGGACGAGAATGTGGACGCTGATCGGCATTCAAAAGTGTGAAAACCGAGGCAATTTCGCCTCGAAAAACGGCCGTTAGGAGAGGATCATCATGGCAACAAACAAGTCACACGCCCGAAGCGCGGCGCTCGCGCAAGTGCTCGAAACCCAGCGCCCCTATTTCGCCGCGCTGCGCACCTTAGCATCGAAGTTACACGCGGGCGACACGGATCGCATCGTGCTGGCTAAGATCGCGGACGCTCTGGAGCTTACCGCGCTCGATTTTGCGGCGCTCGATCGCGGTGAAGAAGATTACGACATGGCTTTCGACGCGCCGCGCCCAAGCGAGGTGGCGCTCGATGTTGAAGTCGCTTGCAACGGATGCTCACGCATTGAGCGCGTGCGCCTGGGCGGAGAGCGCATCAACGGTGTGAAGACGATCCTGGATCGCCTGATCGAAGCACTGGCGCTAGCCGCGGGCGGTAGGGGTGTCGCAGGCTGGGGAGCGGTCAACGGCTGGGATGAGGTAGCAGCTAAGTATTTCCGTGCCAACGGCCGCAAGGCGTGGCTGTGCTGTACGTCGATCGATGAGGCGATGTTGTGCGCAGAGTGTTCATCGATCGCGCGGTACATGCGTGAATCCGCTGATACTTGCCACGCAGTTGCCCAATAGAGCCGCGATCGGGGCGCGTGGCAGGTGAACACAGCGCGCGCTCTGATCGTCGCTCAGCGCCCCGTTTCCGTCGTGCTGGCGGCCCGTCCTGACGCGAAAGCTCCCGAACTCGGTTGGGCGGAAGGCGACTCGAACACCCCCCTCGATCTGACGGTAGGTGCCCTCGCAGCTAAACCACTACAGCGCCCGAACTCCACTACGCGAAACCGGAAGAGGTTAAGACGATGAAACCCTACGCAAAATTTTATAGTGGCAAGATCCGAATTGCGGCGATCATCGGCATACGGGGCTAACCACTTCGGGCTAACCAAACCTGACGCGCGGAGCATTTGTTCGCTCGCGCCCCTTTGGCGCTCGCTTACATTAAGGACGCGAGGGCAGTGCTGCGAACTTTTTAGGTAGAGAAAAAGTTGGGGCAGTCGCGGGAGGCTTAAACCGCGCTGCCCCGAGCCGTTGGATTTCCGCTCAGTGGCGGCCGGCAAGAAAAAGTGGGAGCGGGCGCGAATCAGATGGCAAAAACGCCCGCTCCCGTGAAGCCGTCGCGCGTCGGGGAGAAGACCGTCGCCATCCGGCTTCAATGACCGTTACGTTTATTTTAAGCGGCCGACAGCTCGCGCCGGATCTCGCCCTGGATTTCCCATGGTCCCAGATCCTCGGGCAATCGGTATCGGCGCCGCACTTGCGGAGGGATCGTTGCGAGCGCCCTCATCTGCGCGGCCAAGTCTATGCCGCACCGCGGCTCACTGCTGGCGAAATTCAGTAGAAGGGTAGGATCAAGGTTGCCATCGGCCATCGCATCTTGAAGCCTGCTTTTGATCAACTCGAAACTTAGCGCGCGTCGCGGACGGTAGCTGAGACTCTTGCCAGCCGTGTACGCATCGGCGACACCGCGATCACGTCGCATCGAGCGACGCGCAAGGCGATCACCGCCAAGGGTATTTCGTAGGTTGCGTTCAGCGATTCGCGCCTGTCCGTCAAGCTCGTTATCAGGATCATCTTCATCCGAGGTGTACTCGCTCCACTGCGGCGGACGAAGCTCCGAATCACCACGCGAACCCGGAAACTTAATGCGCGACGGACGACCGGAAACTAGCATTTCGTGCGATTCGTCCGAGTCATCGTCTTCAAAATCTGAATCGGAAAGTTCATCATCGAGCGCCTGAATGCCGGGCCACTCCTGATTCGACGCAAGCATGTCCTTGCGCCGGCGTGCGCTCGGCCTGCGATCGAGGTCCGCCTCCATGTAATCTTTGCCGTCGGAAAGTTCGCGGACGCTCGATGCGCGGCGCGACTTCATAATCATCTGGTTAAAATTTGGCATGGGATTCACCTCGATGATCGACCTTCGATCACCTTTTTTAATTGTGTAATTAGCGATTGCGTATCCGCGCGGAGTCGTGACCAGCTCGGAGCCGCGGCCGATAACTTCATCACTCTGCTTAACTGCGGCACGTTCCTTTCTCAGTTCGCTCTTCGCGATGACGCCTTGTGATTTGCGGAATCTTAGAAACCTCATTGGGGCAATCTCCGGTGCGAGCACAGTCGCAGCGATAATCATTCTATAATACGACGCTCGTGTTTGATAGTATGATGGGGCATCAGTGGCTACAGAGCGCGGAGCCACTGACGGAGGTACGACTATGCCGCATCCCAACTCACTCGCAAACCTGCGACCGTGGCAACCTGGGACATCACCGAATCCCAACGGCAGGCCGCGGGATGCGTCTCTGATCAATTACGTCCTGAGAAATAGCGAGGGCGGCCACGAGTTAGGCGAGATCCTGCTGACGATCGCGCGCAACCCGAGCGCGAAGGGCAGCGATCGAATCAGCGCGATTTCGATCTTGCTCGATAGGCTTTACGGAAAAGTCGCCCTAAGCGATCGCGCGGCGCTGTTGGATGAGGCGGCCGCGCCTGCGCAGCGCATCAACTTTCACGTGATTCTAGGCCCGGATCGAGGCATAGAAGAAATCGAAGCAGTTCGGACCAACGACGATGCCACCACACACAACGAAATTGAGGCGCTAGATGGCGACACGGCCGCCTCGCCCGCGTCAGTGGACGGCGACTAGGTATTTTCTTCTTGCTATAGTCGGTCTGCTCGTGACCCTACTAGACGTTCGCGGCCTATTTACGCTATACTCAGTTTCGCTAGAGGCTGAAGTGCCTGAGTGATCGCCACTTAAACACCGGCGGTCCACGAGGCTGACGGGCCAAGCACCATGCGATGCGCGCTTTTTTTAAGGCGCATCGCGGAGCTTGGCCCTTTTTTTTTGGGTCGCGGGCATGAAAGAGGCGAACAAAGCGATGAGAATAAAGGAGACGAAAATGGCGGAGTCGAATCAAACGGACGTACTTTTGGACACGGAAAGCGCGGCGGCGCTGCTCAACCTTTCGCCCGACACGCTAATGACCTGGCGCACGGAATCCCGGCGCCAAGGACCACCGTTTATCCGGATCACGCATAAAGCGATCCGCTACAGCACCGCGGATCTTAGGCATTGGATCGCAGAACGCCGGATCGTTCCAGTAGCGCGGGAGCGCGCGGCTTCGATTGAAACGTAAACCCCTAACAAAGCGACGCGGCCCCCGCTGCAAACCGGGGACCGCGACCAAGGAGACCACCATGAACACGCTGACTATATCACACCGCCAAGCCGGGCCAACAAGCCCAACACCCTGCATCGATCGCACCGATCGCGTGTCGGTCGAACGCCACGCTGTCGAATTGCTCCGCGCTCATTACGGAGCGTGGCGAGCGCAATTCAAGCGCGCACGTTCGCGCCGGCCGAAAGGTGAAATCGATTTGCGTCTAGCTAGCGATTTGCTGATCGAGAATAGCGACAGCGGTGATAGTGACTTCACGGATTACGCTCGCACGCGATTCGCACGGGCAGCGAAGCCCGCACTTTTGCACGAGTTGTTCGACGAATTAGATGTTCTGCGCCGCGCAGTGTCCGCAGCGGAGTATTTGCGATGAACATGAGTGACGGGCGAAACTCAGTCGGCAATTTCTCATCGTCGCCAAAAAGTTGTCAGCTTGCGTGACATCTTTCCGCACGGAATGCGTCTTGAACCGTCCCTCGCGTCGTTAGCCTCAGTGGCCGCGATCCCCGGCCTGCGCGATGGGAGCGATCCCGCTGTCACGGCCGCGCTTGTGACAGCCGGGAGCGAGAAACCGCAACCCACCGGTTCGCCGCTTTCCGCGTTCCGCTTCACCCGCGTTGGCGATCTTCTTACTGAACAGACTCACGACGAAAAGTGGCTATGGGATGGCATCCTTAGTGAAGGCGGCCTTTCCCTTCTCGCCGGTAAGCCAAAAGCGGGAAAATCAGTCCTAGTGCGCAATCTCGCCTATCACATCGCCCGCGGCCTCCCGTTCCTGGGGCGCCAATGCCGACAAGGCCGCGTCGTGTATCTCGCGTTTGAGGAATCGCGCAAAGGTGTGAAACGCCACTTTGAACTTATGGGTTGCGACGGAACCGATGAGATACTAATCCACGTTGGTCCCCGTTTTGGCGGCGATGCCGACGATCCCGGCCGCCTCTTGCTCAACATCGCGACAACTTACAAACCAGCGTTGATCGTGATCGATACCTTCTCGAAACTATTCCACATTCGGGATATCAACAAAGACTACACCGCCGTCTCGCGCGCCCTGGAGATCCCGATGCAGATCGGGCGCGAAGGACGAATGCACATTCTTTCGACGCACCACGCCGGCAAAGGCGAAAAGGGCGAACCAATCGATCAGATCATCGGAACGACCGCGCTCGCTGGCGCTGTCGATACTATCTTGATTCTCGAACGCCAACGCAGCATCGCGGGTGACGGGTCAACGCTGACTTCGATCCAACGCTACGGTGATGAACCCGATCCCATGACCCTGGCGCTCGATGAGAAGAGCGAAGTTTTTTCCCTCAACGAGACTGATCGGGCGCGGGTCCAAGAACGCGAGGAAACCAAGATCAAAGAGATCATTGCCTTCGTTTCTACGCACTCCGCGGGCTGGTCAACTGAGAAAGAAATCCGCGCCAAAATTCCCGGCCGCGACGAAACGATCCGCCGTCTCTTGGGTCGGATAGTTGCGGCGGGCCGCGTCACCGCTTCCGGGTCAGGCAAGAAGGGCGACCCGGTGCGCTACAGCCTTCCGACTATCGCAGAACGTAAACACGGGAACTGAATAGTAATAGTAATAATAATGCTTATATATATTACTCTTTTTCAGTTCCCACTACTCACGGAACTGAAGGGAACCGAATGGAATCGATTCCCTTCAGTTCCCGTGGTGTTCCCGATCGTGCGGGAACTGAATTATCGTAGTATCGGCGCGTGGTTTTCGGCGTTTTATGGATTCGGTTCCCGCTTTCTTTATCGAGCCGCAAAAGGGGGCTTATCACGATGAAGACGCGAGCCGTCGTGCTCCACCTCGAAGGCGCTGAAAACGACCGCGACGCGCTCACGATCCTCACGCGCTTGGAGAGCGCAACCGACCGACACGGCGCGCTCGGGAGCATCCTTGACGCAACCGTGCGCCGCGAACTCAAGCGCGCGATCGCCCGGCGTCGTGCGCTCGTAGTCCGGCGTTGGTCACCCCGCAAACTATGCGAAAATTAAGTCGATCGATTTGAGGTTTGAAAAATGGCCGTCACCGATCCAGCGCAACAAGTAACCCAGCTCAACGCCACCAATCGGGTCAAATTTGATCTCGCCGCCGGGACCGTCACCGCCGACAGCGACGTGATCGCCGCCGGTAACTCCCTCAACGATCTCGCTGCGAAAGTCGCAGCCCTTTTAGTAAGTTCGGGACGGCTCGTAACCAGCGACAAGATCGCAGCCGGTGCGATCAATAACGTCCACCTTGGTCAGGCGACCCTCGATAGTGTCGGCGACGGTCTCAGTCGCCTACTCTTTTCACCTTTCGCCGCCGTGGCCTTCCCGAATGCAATCGTCAACACGGATGGCACGATCCAAGTCGCTAACCTGATTTCAGGATCGATCTCCGAAGCGCAGTTCATCACGTCACAAGCTAGCTACGGTGGAACTTTTGTATTTGATGTTGAATGGCTAAGTGAGGGCATCCTTTACATAGCGATCTTTGCCTCTACCGACACTGGTTACCTCTGGGAATTCAACAACCTTTCCGGTGCTCCCGAAGTCAGCATCTATCGAATTGACTCCGGCACGCTGACGAACATCACGAATAACAATCTCAGTGGAACGCAGCTTACTGGAATGCCCGGTAATCTTTCATCGAATCTCACCGCAACCTGGTGGCACTGTTCCATCGAATACGACGCCACCGGCGCCATGCGCGTCCACGTCGGCGCTAAATTGATGGCGACGGCTAACGACAACACCTACGTCATTGGCGGTCCTTTGGGTTATGGCTATAGCGGAAGCATTGAATGCGTGATCGCCAATCCGCAGATTTCAACCGCGGCGGACGATACTCCGATGCCTGATCCGACCGCGCTTGCCTATAGCATCACGCGCCACAACGATATCAAGCTTACTTGGAGTTTCCCGACACCAGCGCCGCGCGAGTTTGATCACTTCGAGATCAGGGTAAATTCGACTAACACGTTCGTTGGATCGACATACATCGATCAGACCCGAAAGCACCAGTATCTGATCGTCGATCCCACTTCAGGATCTAATTATTATTTCGTCGCGGCGCTAAACAAAGCCGGTTATTACGACAACACACCGCCGGGTGTACTGGTCTCATTCACCCAGCAGCCCTACACGGTTAAGACGCCACTCGGCGCTGACGTTGGACCAATAACCGCAGAGACGGTGATCATCGGCCCATTCAATTTCGTTGTTCCGCCTTCAGGCGGACGCCTCCACGTCGATTGGACGATGATCTATACGAATGGCGCGTCAGCGCAGTCGCTTAGAGGTTACGTGTCCGACAACACGACTCCCCTAGTCTGTGCGCAGCACCGTACCCACAGCGTCGCCAGCGTCACCTCGGGCTTCAACGGAAGCGGCCATTTCGACCGTCTCTATCCAGGTGGATCGACCATCAGCCTAAGTCTTGTCTGCATCCCGGTCGGTGGAAGCAACGTAACCGTGAACGCTAGCGACACCGCCGGTGGTAGCAGCGGCTCCGGCTTTTCCAGCGAGCCTTCGATCACCTTCATGGACGTGCAGTTTCACCCGAGCCCTAATTAACCCGCGCGGCTAACCGCGCCGAACCCCAGAGGATCACAACATGACGAAACAGAAAACCATCGCGGCTTTATTTATCTGGGCGTGTGTCGGCTTCAATTCCCCGGCGGCCGTCCAGCAATTTCTCAATGATGGAGTCGCAGGCGTGAAACCGACCGCCGCGGTTGCCGCATTCGATGCCAAGGTCGTAACGATGCCAGATCTTGCCGCGCCCGCTTTTGAAGTTTTCTTTCCAATCAAACAAGCGCCCGATGCGGGCAACGGCAAAGTGTTCGATCCCGCGACTGTGCCGGGCGGCCTCATCTGTCAATAAGTTTAGGTTTACACAACTCAGCACGGACAAACAGGCAAAAATGCGAGCGGACAAACGAGCAGCCAGTCACCCCATCCGTTGCCCTGTGAGGTAGATTAGAATGGCTCTTCAAGTTCAAAGCCGATCACCAAACTTCCGCGTTGTCTTCTACCTGAAGTCGAACGGCATTCAAACGCCCTCTACAATCGATACAGCCGCCACCGATACCCTCGGCAGTGCGCTGCGTCGCAGTGTTGTAAGCATCACGACGCAACGGCGCTTAGGTCAGGCGGGTACTTTCGAGATCACTCTTTTACCGGACGCTACTGGCCAGTGGCAGGACGCCATTTCGCCGATGGATTACGTTGAGATCTACATGACTGGATCGCCCGCTGGAGCGACCGCGATCCCGATCCGCTTCCGGGGTTTCGTCGATTCCGCTACGTATTCCTTCAGCATCGCCGGCGGTGTTCCGCGTCCGGTCGTGATCATCGCCGGCCGCGACTTCACAAAAATTCCACTTGAGCAACGATTCTATCCGATGGGCGATACACTGCCAGCACTCGCGCCGATAAACGCCTTCACGCAAGCACTCGCGAAACTGCATCCAGTGAGTCAATCGAGCGTTCCAACGAGTACGGAGATCAGCAAAGCTGCTAACTCTACGCAAAGCAGCCTCGCGCCTGATCAGGTAATGGCCGTTCTCTTCAACGACACGCTACTCCCATTTTTCACGACCATCTTTCAGAACCTGGGGATCACTGCAAATCCGATCCAGCTGGACGCGAGCTTAGCCGCAACTGACGCGGCAGCACTTTCACTGCAAGCGATCAGCCCGCCGATTCTCAGCGATAATTACGACGCGATCGCCGCGCGGATCTGGCAGATCATGACGGAGTATTCCAACGCGCCCTTCTATGAATTGTTCTTTGAAGATTACGACACCGCGCAGTACCTGGTGTTTCGGCCGGCCCCTTGGCGCGATGCACACCAGAATTTCATATCAGGGGTTTATACGTCGCTCTTAAGCACTTACGGCCTCGCGAACACATACGCGCCCGAGCCTGCGCTGATCACTATCTCTCCCGATGAAATCGAAACGATCACGCTCGCACGCACTGACGCCTATGGAGCAGTGGCCAATTTCTTCATAACCTACGCAAGTGTGTTCGCGACGCTGACCTATGCGCAAGCACGCATCACTTCCGCCACCGGGCTTACCGCAACGAGCAACCCGTCGATCCTTGGCAGCCCTCCGACGTTTTCCACGCCTGCGGACCTGCCATCCGATTGGCGCAATTTCGGTTTCCGCCCGCTCGACGTAAGCACAAAATATATTCCGTTCGGTCAGTACGACAGCAAAACCGCCCTCAGTGCCGCACAACAAAAAGCACAGGGTATCGCGCTAGCACTCAACAATAGGCTAACCGCTGCATTCAGTTATGGCGAATTCCTTGAATCAGGAATGATCACTCTCATTCGTGATCCTCAACAGGACAGTGCTAACCCGATTCACTTAGGCGATTACGTTTCATTAAGCCCCACGCTTTCACACTCATTCGGATCTGATCTTTCGAGTCAGACTAGTCTTACCGGTGATGGTTCCTTCGCATACGTCGAATTGATCTCCTACGAAATGGTTGTGCCGCTCAATCAGACTAACGGTAGCTATCGCATCCGCCTGGGCGTGACACGCGGCGAGGGTTACTTGAATCGGCATGCGGCCGCGCGCAAACTTGCGCCAACGATCACGATCAGCTCGCCGAGCACACCTTGATGAACACCTCGCGCCCTCACGCCGTCCCTCACGTCGCTTCCCCATTGGCATCCCGTCGCTTATGGAAGCGAGCGGCCGAAGTGCCGCGAGCGGACAAACGGGGGGACGCAAGCGGACAAAAAGGGAAGGAGCGAGCGGACAGACAACCTAAGCACCTAAGAAAGAACACCGATAGAAATGGGCATTAGAACTTACATACGTAAATCACGATCACGATCACGATCACGATCACGATCGCAGGCTCGGAAGAACCTGAAATGCCCGAGGT
>DATKSB010000088.1:0-31787 GCA_035531855.1 Binataceae bacterium (SeqCode) | reverse complement strand
GCTCGATTCTGGATTGGGAGCTGGCGCATCTGGGCGACCCGATGGAGGATGTGGGCTGGATGTGCGTGCGGGCGTGGCGTTTCGGCAACGATCGCAAACCGGTCGGCGGACTCGGCTCGCGCGAGGATTTCTTCGCCGCGTACGAAACCGCCAGTGGCGCGCCGATCGATCCGGAAGCGGCGCGCTTTTGGGAAGTTTTCGGCAATCTGCGCTGGGGGATCATCACGATCAGCCAGGCGCGAACACATATCGATGGTTTCGTGAAGAGCGTCGAGCTCGCCAGTATCGGACGCCGCACCGCCGAAACTGAACTCGAGTTGCTCAACCTGATCGAATAACTACGGCGGAAGTACAGTCAGATGCAGGATCGACCCAGCGCGATTGAATTACTCGAAGCCGCGGCCGATTTCGTCGATGGCGAAATCGTAACCGCCACCTCTGGCCGGGTGCAGTTTCAGAGCCGCGTGGTGGCCAACGTGATGCGGATAGTCGCGCGCGAAATTCGCGACGAGGATCCGTTCGCGCGTGCCGAAATGCGCTCGCTTGCCGCGCTGTTAAAATGCGAACAGCCGCACGTGCACGGACTTGACGACGTTCGCCGGGCAGCCGCCAAGCTCAACGAGGATCTGAGCGCGAGGATTCACACCGGGGAAGCCGACCGCGGTCCATGGCGCGCCGAGGTGCTGGCCGCCGTGCGGCAAATCGTCGAAAACAAGCTCAGGATCGCGAATCCGCGCTATCTCGAAGCCGACCTCGCGATTCGCGCCGGGCGCGGCGCCTGAACGAGTGTTAGGCTGGACGTGAGAAAATGATTTTGAATTACTAAGGGAGATGACTTCGATGGCCGAGCGAAAAGTAGTCCTGCTCGAACAGGACGATCTGATGCATCCGAACACCGGCGAATCCAATTACAACGAAAGTGCCTACTACAACTTTTACGATCGCGATCGGCGCGTCGGCGGTTTCGCGCGATTGGGCAATCGAGCCAACGAGGGCTACGCCGAAATGACGGTATGTTTTTATCTTCCCGACCATACGGTGGGCTTCATGTTCGGGCGTCCGAAAATCGAAAACAATCTCGCGCACGACGCTGGCGGATTGAAGTTCCAGGTATTGAAGCCGTTCGAGCATCATCGCGTCACCTACCAGGGCAAACTCTGCATACTCAAAAATCCGCTCGAGATGGCTGACCCGGCGGCCGCCTTCAAGAGTAATCCATACGCGAAGGCTACTCTTGAGATTGACTATCGTGGCACCGCGCCCGGATGGGGTGGTGAGCTGCGCGAGAAATCAGGCGACGCGTGGGTCTCGATACGCAACGACGGCGACGCCGAGGCGCAATTCGCCAAGGGCCACCTCGAGCAGCTCGGCCACGCGGTTGGGCGTCTGGTTATCGGCGAGACGGAATACAGGATCGACGGCCTCGGACTGCGCGATCATAGTTGGGGGCCGCGCTATTGGCAGGCGCCGAAATACTATCGCTGGCTCACAATGAACTTCGACGAGGACCTGGGCGCGATGGCGACGATCACCGTTAATCGCGACGGCAGCGAGCGTCCCGGAGGATTCATCGCGCGCAAGGGCAGGCAGTTTGTGCATATCCACAAAGTTGACGTGCAAACTGAATTCACCGGCGAGCAGCAGCTTCACGATCGGCTGCGTGTCACCGCGTGGACCTCGGAAAGCGCCGAACCGATCGTGATTACCGGCAAGGTGATCGCGATGATCCCTCTGCGCAACCGGCGCGCCGGAATGATTACGCGAATTGCAGAAGGGATGACCGAATGGCGCTGGGGCGACAAGGTCGGCTATGGCCTCGCCGAATACCTGGACCACTTCGATGAATAGCGGTCCGCGCGAATAGTCAATCCGACGGCCGTTTCAGAACCCGCTCAGCGCGCTTTCTTTAGTGCGGCCAGGCTTTTGCGATAAGGAGCGCGCGCGATGCCGCGCTCGGTGATGATCGCGGTAACCAGCTCGGCGGGAGTGACGTCGAACGCCGGATTGAAGGCGCTGACGCCGCTCGGCGCGACCCGCTTGCCCGCGAATTCGGTGACCTCACTTTGCGCGCGCTCTTCGATCGGGATATCGGCGCCCGAGCGGCAGCTCAGATCGATCGAAGATAGCGGCGCGGCTACATAGAAGGGCACTCCGTGGCGGCGCGCCATCACCGCCAGCGGATAGGTTCCGATCTTGTTCGCCACGTCACCATTGGCCGCCGTGCGATCGGTCCCGACGATTACGCAGCTCACCCCGCCGCGCGACAGGACCGTCGCCGCCATATTATCCGCGATGACGGTGACGGGAATTCCGTCCTTGTGCAGTTCCCACGCGGTCAAGCGCGAGCCTTGCAGGAACGGGCGCGTCTCGTCGGCAAACACCTGGATCTTCTTGCCCGAATCTCGCGCCGCCCTGATCACGCCGAGCGCGGTGCCGTATCCGGCGGTGGCCAGCGCGCCCGCGTTGCAGTGAGTCAGGACGACCGCGGGATCTTCCAGCAGCGCGGCGCCGTGGCGGCCGAGCGCGCGATTGACGGCCAGGTCTTCATCGTAGATAGCGATTGCCTCGGCACGCATCCGGCGAAAGAGTCGATCTCCGTCCAGAGAGAGATTTGCGTTCAGCACCGCGCGCATCCTTTCGATCGCCCAAGCGAGGTTGACCGCGGTGGGCCGGGTCGCCCGCAGGGTCTGCGAAACGCTCTCGAAGCGCTTGATTGCGGAGCGCGCGCTTACGCCTTTCATCCCGAGCGCAATACCCATCGCCGCCGCGACGCCGATCGCCGGCGCGCCGCGAATCACCATCGTGCGAATAGCCTCGGCCACGCCGCGATAGTCACGGTAAGTGCGTATCACTTCGCGCCCGGGCAGCAGGCGCTGGTCGATCATGCGCACCGTGCCGGCACGCCACTCAATTGTCTTTACAGGCATGCTATTCAAATGAAAATACGTTTGCCGCCCGTTCGGTTTCGGACAGCAAACGTTTGCGAACTACTGAGATAATGAAGAGCGCAGCCGCGGATGATTAGACGCGCTCGTAGAGACCGCGCGCTTTGCGCTTGGCCATTCCACCGTCGATCCATCGCGTGATTGCGGCGAAGATTTCGGACGGACGTTTGCCCTTCAGGCCACGCACGCCACGCACGTCTGAGGCTTTGAACTGTTTGGGTAACTGACTCAATATCTCGCGCCAATTGATTCGGCCGCCGCCACCGCCGCGCCGCACAGATGCTATCGCCCGAGCGGGCGCCGCGGTTATTCGTCCCGCTCCTGCCGCTGCTCCGCCACCGATCAGGCGGCTCAAATTTGATTCCTCTGCCTGAAGGCGCTTTAGTTCCGCCTCATGAATCTGAATCTGCCGGTGCAGATCGCCCAGTAAAGTCCGGGCCTGATGCTGCACTTGCTTCAATGCAGACGTAATACCGTCCGCGCTCTTCTTCCTTGGCATCTTAATCGACTCCTCTCCTTACGGTCATAACGATCACGACTGCTTATTCGATCGACGTTACACAATATGGAACCTTACCACAAGATGAAGCATCGCAGGCGGGCGAATAGGTATGCGCATAAGATCCTCATGCTACAGAGACTACGAATGACCAACGAATGTCCGCGGCGTACTATCATCGAATCGGATGATTCGCGATGCCCTAAAACACGGCAAAAGCCTCGCAATCGGGCGGCAGCGCGGCTCCGCCGACAGGGTAACGCCGTCCGCGAAACGATGGGTAATGTCCGCTCGCAAACGCGCTACGGCGGGTCAGGGGCGGCACTATGAAACGTCGCCCGGACTGAGCACGTGGATTGCTATTGGGAGTGGCGGTGCAACTGTGAATAGTTTCCTGCCGCGAGCCGCCGTGAACACTGAGTTAAGCCACGCCGACGGGAAGAGGTTTCGGAGCTATTTTTGCAACTACCTCAGTGGTATAGAAATTTAGAACTTTAGAGGTGCGCGCTGTCGAACCTGCCCGTCCGATTTATTCCCGCCGACACAGTACGGAGTTAATGCCACCGGAGCGTGCCGGCGTTCGGAAGTTCAGGAAGACTTGGAGTGGCGCCGGGGAGAAGGTAATGGGTCGCAGACTGTATGTTGGGAATCTGGCTTGGACGGTGACTGATCAGGATCTGCAAGAAGCGTTTTCGGAGGCCGGCGCAGTCGATAGCTCGCAGGTGATTATCGATCGCGCGACTAATCGCTCTCGCGGATTCGGCTTCGTTGAGATGGCTTCGGATGAAGCGGCCGAGGCGGCGATCAAAAATCTCAACGGACGTGACATCAAGGGCCGCGCGATTCGTGTGAATGAGGCGCAAGCGCGCAGCAACGATCGCGGCGCGCGGCCCAGCCCGCGCGATCGTTAGGAATCGCCCGGCCGCCGCGCGATTGGCTGCCGCGCGCGTCCGGCGGACCTCGCTCGATTGGGTACAGGGTCAGAGTTCACGCTCTGGCGAAGCGATGAGGCCTGTCGCCGCCACCCCATACGCGGCGCACATTGCGCGTGCGATTGCCGATGGAGCGATCGCGCCGCCTGGGTTAAGCTTGGCTTGTGGATTTTGTAACTATCGAGGCCCAGAGCGAACGCGTCGTCATCGCACCGGAACTCGGATGCCAATGTTTCGGCTATCGGGTCGGCTCGCTTGAGATAATCGCCGCGCCGCCGAGTGTCGAAGACTTGCGGGCGCATCCGTTTCGCAGCGGCATTCCGATCTTGTTTCCATGGCCCGGCCGCGTCGCGCATGGCAAGTTCTACTTCGACGGCCGCGAAATCGTGGTGCCGATCAATGAACCCGCGCACGCCAGTGCGATTCACGGGCTTATCTGGAAGTGCGCGTTTCGGGTGGCCAAGCGCGGGCTGAAGCACGCATTGATGGAGCTCGATTCCGCGTCCGACGCGAATCTCTCGCGCATCTGGCCGTACCCATTCGTGGTCGAAATCGACTACGAGGTCGGTGACGGCCTGCGGGTCAAATTCCGAGTGCGCAATACCGGCACGTCCGAAATGCCATTCGGATTCGGCGCGCATCCTTACTTCAACGCTCCGCTCGGCAACGACGGCGCGCGCGAGTCGCTGACCTTGGGGATGCCGGCGGCGGGTGCGCGCTGGCCGCTCGACGCGTCGCTCATTCCGACCGGTGCGCCGCAGGCGGTCGAGGGAAAGTTCGATCTGCGCCAGCCGCGCGCGCTCGGCGCCGAAACCTACGACGACGTATTCAAGCTCGATCCGGCGCGCGATCCGTCGGCGCCGTGCGCACGGATGATCGATCCGGCCGCGCGTCTCGCGATCGAGGTGCGAGCCGACGCGCCGTTCGAGGATTTTGTGATCTTCGCTCCGCCGGGGAATCCCGTGGTTGCGATGGAGCCGTACACCTGCGCGCCCGACGCGTTTAATCTTTCCGCGCGCGGGGTTCAGTCCGGGATGCGCCGGCTTGCGCCCGGCGCCACCTTCGAGGCCGGCTTCGAGATTCGCGTCGTCGCCGCGTGAGGCCGGATTCGCTAATTCAGCTTCTTCAGGAATTCCGCAATCCGATCGAATGCGGCATTAAGATTTTCGCGCGAGGCGGCATAGGAAATCCGCACGTGATCGGGCGCCCCAAAATCGTTGCCGCCGACCATCGCGACCTTCGCTTCGTCCAGCGCGATACTGGCCAATGAGTCGCCGTGCTCGATCTTGCGTCCCCCGCACGATTTTCCAATCAGGTCCGAGATGTTCGGAAAGGCATAGAACGCGCCCTGCGGAACCTGCGGCAGGCGAAAGCCGGGCAATGCGCGCACCCGCTCGACCACCAGCGAGCGCCGCGCGCGAAACTCCTCGGCCATGGCGCGCACGTCGTCTTGCGGACCGGTCAGCGCTTCGATCGCGGCGAACTGCGTGATCGAGTTTGGATTGCCGCTGTTCTGGCCTTGCAGCCGCGCGGCTGCCGCGATCGCTTCTTTGGGGCCGGCTGCGAATCCAATGCGCCATCCGGTCATCGCGTAGGTCTTCGACAGCGAATTGAAAACGATTCCCTTCGAGCGCAGCCGCGGCTCAACTGTAAAGATGTGCGCAGGCAGTCCGTCGTAGGAAATATGCTCGTACACGTCGTCCGAAAGCACCCACAGGTCAGCGTCGAGCGCGACCTTCGCGATCTCAGCCAAATGGCTTGCGCTATAGACCGCGCCGGTCGGATTGGACGGCGAGTTCAGGATGATTCCGCGGGTGCGCGGTGTGATCGCCTTTTTCAGCTCGTCGGGACCGAGCAGAAATCCGTTGCCCTCGGGACATGGAACCAGCACCGGCGTCGCGCCCGACAGCCCAACCATCGCGGCCAGGCTGACCCACGCCGGAGTCGGTATGATCACCTCGTCGCCTTCGTCGAACAGCGCGGCGATCAGGTTGGCCTCGGCCTGCTTGCATCCCGCGGTCGCCACGATTTCGGAGATTTCGTAATCGAGCTGACTGTCGCGTTTGAGCTTGAGCGCGATCGCCTTTTTGAGGTCGGTGATTCCGCTGACCGTGGTGTACTTCGTGCGGCCCTGCTCGAGCGCGCGGCGCGCGGCAGCCTTGATCCGTTCGGGGGTGTCGAAATCGGGCTCGCCCGCCGCGAGCGAGATAACGTCGATACCCTTCTCCTTCATTTCGGTTGCGCGCGCCTCCGCGGCCATCGTGGCGGACGGTTTGAGCGCGGCGATTCTGCGGTTGAGTTTGATCATGTTGTTTCGTCCGGACGAAAGAGCTCGGCGAGCGCGTACGCCGCCACGCGAATGGGTTTTGCCTGATTGTAGCGATCACGCGGCCGCGAAAAAACCGCCGCGAGAATTTTTAACCGAAACGCTGGCGCGGCTAGTCCACGCCGAGCTTCTTGCGCAGCCGGTTCATCACCACTTCCGGCACCAGTTCCGGCACCCGTTTGCCGTACCCGGCGACTTCCTTGATCAGCCGCGACGCGCTGAAGAACAGGCTCGGATTGGCGAATAGAAAAACCGTTTCGACCGCGGGATTCATCAGCCGGTTCATCTGCGCCATGTTCATTTCGTAGTCGAAGTCGGTCACCGCGCGCAGGCTGCGCAGAATCGCGCGCGCGCCGATACCCTGCGCGTAATCGACCACCGGGCCACTGAATTTATCCACCCGCGCGCGCGGCTCGAGGTCGTGGATCACTCCGCGAATCATCTCGACCCTTTCGTCGGGGTCGAACAGCGCCGAGTCCTTGTGCGGGTTATATGCGACCGCGACGATCACTTCGTCGAACAGCAGGACGCTGCGCCTGATCACGTCGATATGGCCGTTGTGAATCGGGTCAAAGGTGCCCGGATATACCGCGATTGAAGAGGCGTGTCCCGCAGGTTTGCTACTCATCGGAAACCATCAACTCCCAACAGGCGTCGTTTCGGATCGCCGGTAAAAGGCGATTCGATGATCGCCCAGATTTGCGATGTTTGCGCGTTCGAGACCGGCCGGCGCCTCGGGCGCCGCCGGTGCGCGCTTGGATTGTCCGACGACAATCCATCCGCCCTCGGCTGCTAGCTTGCGGCTTGCGATTCGTTCCAGCACCGGACCGCTAAGATCGTTTTTGAAGGGCGCGTCGATGAAGATAAGATCAAAACTCGCTCCGGCTGCGCCGAGATCATCAAGGGCGCGAAACACGTCGGCCCCGATGATCTTCGCCCGCTCCGCGAGTCCGAGCGCCGCAAGATTCGCGGTGATCGCGGCGCCCGCCGCGCGTGAGGAATCGATCATCGTGGCGTGCGCGGCGCCGCGCGACAGCGCTTCGCACGAAAGCGATCCGCTGCCGGCGAAGATGTCGAGCACGCGGATGCCCGCGAAATCAATCCTTACCTGAAGCCGGGAAAAAATGGATTCACGCGCCCGAGCCGAAGTCGGTCGCGTGGTAAGCCCGCGCGGCGCTTTGAGCCGCCGCCCGTGAGCCTGTCCTGCAATCACGCGCATCGCGCACCGCGCCGGAAGCCGCGCATTTGACAAACCTTCACTCGCGCTATACCCCGGGTCGCGCTCGATAGATAGCCCGTATCGTATCCGCGGGGCAAGTTGGCCGCGGGATCATCAATATCGCCTTGCGCCTCTGGAAGGATTGCGGGATTTTAGCTACTCATCATAAGATTCGCGAACGCCGCGACCCCGATTGTTGTAAGGATTTGTAATACTGCCGTCATGTCGATATCGGCTCAGCTTAAGTTTTCCGACGCCACGATACGGGAATATCAGGAGATGCTGACGCATTATCCGACCCGGCGCGCCGCGCTGCTGCCCGCGCTGTGGATGGCGCAGCGCGACTTCGGATGGGTCGGCGAAGATGTCCAGCGCTACGTCGCCGCCCTGATGGAACTGCCGTTGTCCCACGTCAAGGCGGTGGTCACCTTCTACCCGATGTTCCACCAGCAACGGGTCGGCAAATTCCTGATCGACGTGTGCACCAACCTGTCGTGCCGCTTGCGCGGCGCCGACCGGATTGTCGATTGTATTCGCGCCCGGCTCGGAATCGAGGTTGACCAGACCACGCCCGACGGCAAATTCACGCTCGGCACCGCGGAGTGCCTGGCGTCGTGCGGAACCGCGCCGATGCTCCAGCTCAACCAGGACCGCTACTACGAGAACCTGACCGAAGAGAGCATGCTCAAGCTGCTCGACGAGCTTGCCGGACGTGATGGCTGAACTGATAGTCGGTGCAATCGAAGCAGTCCTGATGATTTTCATTGGGCTGAATCTCGCGGTGTTCCTGCTCTACTTCGAGCGCAAGGGCAGCGCGCTAATCCAGGATCGCGTGGGCGCGAATCGCGCGTCGATCACCGGGCTCGGGCGCAAGCTCGGGCTGCCGAATTTGGGCATCATCAACACGCTGGTCGCCGATCCGATCAAACTCTTTACCAAAGAAGATTTCGTGCCTGCGGGCGCTGATCATTTCCTGCATACCCTTGCGCCGTTTATCGCGCTCTTTCCAGTGATGATCACGTTCGTCGTCATTCCATTTGGCGACACGATCACGTTCGGCGGCCGCACCTTCGGCCTGCAAGCCGCGCCGCTGAGCGCCGCCGCGCTCTACCTGCTCGCGACTATCGGGATCGGCGTCTATGGCGTCTCGCTTGGCGGATGGGCCTCGAACAATCGCTGGGCCCTGCTCGGCGGAATCCGCGCGACCGCGCAGATGATCTCGTACGAAATCGCGATGGGGCTTGCGATTATCGCGATCGTGATCACCTACGGATCACTCGACCTGCAGGCGATGGTCCGGATGCAGGGCGGAGTATGGTTCGGATGGCTGCCGCGATGGGGAATCTTCGTGCAGCCGCTGGCGTTTATCTTGCTCCTGACCGCAGGAATCGCGGAATCCAAACGAGTGCCGTTCGATCTGCCCGAAGGCGAGTCCGAGTTGATTCTGGGCTACATGCTCGAGTATTCGGGCGGCAAGCAGGCCGCCTTCATGCTGACCGACTTGGCCGAGCAGGCTCTGGTCGCGATGCTGCTGGTCACGTTCTTCTTCGGCGGATGGCAGGTGCCGTGGCTCTACCGTGATGGCTTTCATCTGCCAGGTGGCGCGATTGTGGCGCTCGCTCCGCTACTGGTCTCGATCGCCGGAGTTGTCGCGTTTCTGATCAAAGTTGTGATCCTATGCTCGTTCATGGGCCTTATCCGATGGACGCTGCCGCGGTTCCGCTACGATCAGTTGATGAAGCTCGGCTGGAAGATCCTGGTGCCGCTCGGGCTGGCGAATATCCTGATCACCGCGTTTGTCGTGGTTGTGGCCGGAGGCGCGCATTGACATGCCGATAGCGCTGTTCTGGTTTCTGGCCGCGGTTTCGCTGATCTCTGCGTTCGGCGTGGTGCTGCAGCGTAATCCGCTTCACTGCCTGCTGGCGCTGATCGTGACCCTGCTCGCGATCGCAGTGCTGTTCATCGGCGAAGACGCGACGGTGGTCGGGTTCCTGCAAGCTATCGTCTATGCCGGCGCGATCATGGTGCTGTTCCTGTTCGTGATCTGGCTGCTCAATCTGCGCGCGGAGATGGGACCGACCGGCCATCTGGGGCTCAAGTTGTTCGGCACGATCGCGGTGGCCGCGATGTTCGCGGAGTTGATGGCGTTCCTGCTGCCGCCGCACTTGCAAATCAAATTCGCCGGACACGCGGCCGGTTATGGCTCGATCGACAGCCTGTCGCAGACGCTGTTTTCCGAATATCTGGTCGCGTTCGAAGTCACCTCCGTGCTGCTGCTGGTCGCGGTGATTGGCGCGGTCGCGCTGGCGCGGCGCAGCACCGCATCCGAAATCCAGGAGCACGCCGCCGACAACGCGCGCAAGGAGCGGAGCGCCGCACAATGATGGTTCCGCTTCCGTACCTGATGGCGCTCAGCGGCGCGATCTTTGCGATCGGCGTGCTGGGCTTTCTCACCCGCAGGAACATCCTGGTGATGTTCATGTCGGTCGAGCTGATGCTCAACGCGGTCAACCTTGCGTTTATCGCGCTCGGCAGCCGGCTTGGCACCATGGACGGGCAAGTGATCGTGTTTTTCGTGATGACGGTCGCCGCGGCGGAGGCGGCGGTGGGCCTTGCGATTATCATTTCAATCTTCCGCGGCCGCGAAACCGTTCACGCCGACGACCTGACGCTGCTCCGATGGTGACCACGGTGGTTAATCTCCCGTCCTCCGCGCTAGCGCTGATACTGCTGTTCCCCGCACTCGGCGTGCTGTTCAATCTGTTCTTCGGGGCGAGGCTCGGCCGCCGCGCCGTCAGTATCGTGGGACCGGGCGTGATGTTCCTGGCGTTTGCCGCCGCGACGTGGGCGTTGGTGCGCCTGTTCATGCTTCCGCCCGGTGACGCGCTGACGTTCACCTTGTGGCCGTGGATCGAGGCGGGGCGCTTTCACGTCGAGCTCGCGCTGCGCGCCGATACGCTCTCGGGCGTAATGATCATGATCGTCACCGGCGTGGGCGCTTTCATCCATCTGTACTCGGTCGGATACATGGCGCACGACGAGGACTTTGCGCGCTTCTTTACCTACATGAACCTGTTCGCGCTCTCGATGCTGATCCTGGTGCTGGCGAGCAATCTGCTGATGATGTTCGTCGGATGGGAGGGCGTGGGACTGTGCTCCTATCTTCTGATCGCGTTCTGGTACACGAATCCGCAGTTCGCCTACAACGGGCGCAAGGCGTTCATCGTCAACCGCGTCGGCGACGCGGGTTTCATCCTCGGGATGCTGACGATCATCTCGGTGCTGTCGCGTGGCGGTGTGTGGACGCTCGACTTTCCTACTATTCAGGCGCACGTTGCACTCTTCACCACCGGCACGGCAACCGCGGCGTGCCTGCTGCTCTTTATGGGCGCGACCGGAAAGTCCGCGCAGATTCCGCTCTACGTATGGTTGCCCGACGCGATGGTCGGCCCGACTCCGGTCAGCGCGCTAATCCATGCGGCAACGATGGTTACCGCGGGCGTGTACATGATCGCGCGGCTCAACTTTCTTTTCATGCTCTCGCCCGATGCGATGACGGTCGTCGCGACGATCGGCGCGCTGACCGCGTTTTTCGCCGCCACGATCGCGATCGTCCAGCCCGATATCAAGAAAGTTCTCGCCTACTCGACCATTAGCCAGCTCGGCTACATGTTCCTGGGCGTCGGCTCGGGTGCGTTTGCCGCAGGCATCTTTCATGTCATGACGCATGCGTTCTTCAAGGGGCTGCTGTTCCTGTGCGCGGGTTCGGTGATCCACGCGATGGGCGGGGAACAGGACATGACCAAGATGGGCGCGCTCCGAAAGCATCTGCCGATCACCTTCTGGACGATGCTCATCGCGACGCTGGCGATCTCCGCGGTGCCCGGCTTCTCCGGCTACTTCTCGAAAGACCTGATCCTCGAGGGCGCGTACGAGTCGGGGCATGTATGGCTCTGGGGGCTCGGCGTGCTGACCGCTGGTATCACGGGCTTCTACATGTTCCGTCTGATCTTCATGACATTTTTCGGCGAGTCGCGGGTCGAGCCGGAAAAGCTGCATCATCTCCATGAATCGCCGCCCTCGATGACGATTCCGCTGGTCGTGCTGGCGATCGCGTCGGCAATCGGCGGATGGGTCGGGCTGCCCAAGGGGCTCTTGTGGGGCGACGCATTCGCGCGCTTTCTTTCCCCGGTCGTCGGGAATTTCAGGCCGGGCGTCGAGGCTTCCACGCTGGGGCTCTCGGTGGTGGCGACGGGCGTCGGGATGCTCGGAATTTTGCTCGCGTACGTTTGCTATATCCGGATGCCGGGGCTGCCGATGATCGTCGCGTGGCGCGCCAAGTCGCTCTACCAGGTGCTGCTCGACAAGTATTACATCGACGAGTTTTACAATCTGATCATTACGCGTCCGCTGTTCTTCGTCTCGAACGTGATCCTGAACCGCGGCATCGACCGCTTCATGATTGACGGCACGGTCAACGGCATCGGCGCCACGGTGCGGTCGGGAAGCCGGCTCGCGCGGCGCTCTGAAACCGGCAACGTCCAGCATTACGCATTCGTTTACGTGCTCGGCGTGCTGGGAGTGGTGGCCTACTACCTGTACCTGGTGAGGCATTGATGAGCGGCGGACTGCTTACCGCGATCGTATTTGTGCCGCTGCTCGGCGGACTTTTCGTGCTGATGCAGCGCGAGGATCGCGCGGCGTGGAATTCCGCGTTCATCTTTTCGCTGATTCCGCTCGCGCTCAGCTTCTATCTGTTCGCGAAGTTCGACCTGCATTCGGCGGATTTTCAATTCGCCGAGCAATACGATTGGATTCCCAGATTCGGAATCTCCTACCACCTTGGGGTTGACGGGATCAGCCTGCTGCTGGTGCTGCTGACCACGATCCTGATTTCGCTGTCGCTGCTCTACTCGGGCGGCGGCGATATAGAGGAGCGTCCGCGCGAGTTTTGCTTTTTCATGCTGGTGCTCGAGACCGGACTCTTGGGCACGCTGCTGTCGATCGACGTTTTCCTGTTCTACGTGTTCTGGGAAATAATGCTGATCCCGATGTATTTCCTCATCGGAATTTGGGGCCACGGGCGCAAGGTTTACGCCGCGATCAAGTTCGTGCTGTTCACGATGACCGGATCGCTGCTGATGCTCGCCGCGATCATCTACCTTGTGCTCCAGGCCAGGCACGCGTTCGGCCGCCTGAGCTTCGACCTGCAATTGCTTTACCAGGTGCCGCTGTCGGAGACGCAGGCGCGCTGGCTGTTCGCGGCCTTCGCGCTCGCGTTCGCAATCAAGGTGCCGATGTGGCCGCTGCATACGTGGCTGCCCGACGCGCATACCGAGGCGCCCACGGCGGGTTCGGTGATTCTGGCGGGCGTGATGCTCAAGATGGGCGCCTACGGCTTTCTGCGCTTTGCGATTCCGCTGTTCCCGACCGTCGCGGTCGAGGCCGTGCCGCTGTTTCTCGCACTGGCCGTGATCGGGATCATTTATGGCGCGCTGGTCGCGATGGTCCAGCCGGATTTGAAGCGCCTGGTCGCGTACTCCTCGGTCAGCCACCTGGGCTTCGTGATGCTCGGGATGTTCGCACTCGATCCGCAGGGCGTCACCGGCTCGATCTACCAGATGCTCAACCACGGCGTTTCCACCGGCGGACTGTTCCTGCTGGTCGGGATGCTCTATATGCGCCGGCATACGCGCGAGATCAGCGAGTTCGGCGGCCTGTGGAAGAGCGTGCCGGTTTACGCCGCGATCTTCATGGTGGTGATGCTCTCGTCGGCCGGTCTTCCCGGGCTCAACGGATTCGTCGGCGAATTTCTGATCCTGCTCGGAACATTTCTGCGCAACTGGATCGCCGCCGCGTTCGCGGTCAGCGGCGTCGTGCTCGGCGCGCTGTATCTGCTGTGGACCTACGAGCGCGTGATGTTCGGGCCGATCACCAAGGCCGTCAACGAGACGATTCGCGACCTGACCGGGCGCGAAATCGCCGTGATGATCCCAGTCATGGCGCTGATGCTTTTCATGGGCCTTTACCCCAAGCCGCTGATCGATCGGATGGAACCGTCGGTCGAAAAAATGCTGGCGCCGGTGCATATCGCCGAGGTTCGGCTCGAACAAAAGCGCATTGATCGTGACCGCGCACTCGCGCAGGGCACCGCTCCGGCGCGCGCGCCCAAACCCTCCGCGCTGACGGTGGCCGCACAATGACCCCGCTCAACCTTGCCGCTATTAATTTCGCGTGGCTGCCGATCCTGCCGCTGCTGATCGTCGCGGTCGCCGCGATGGTGGTGCTGCTGGCGGGCCTGCGCGTTGATGAAGAAGAGAGCGAAGGGCTCGGATGGCTGACGCTTGCGTCGCTCGGGATCGCTTTTATTTTCGCACTCGGACTGGTCGGGCGGACCGGAGTTGCCTTCGCCGGCGCGATTTCGGTTGACGGCTTCTCGGCCTTCTTCCAGCTCGTAATCCTGATTACCGCCGCCTTCGTGGTGCTGATGTCGCTGGATTACGCCGGCGAGAATCGGCTGCCGGGCGCCGAGTACTACTCGCTCCTGTTGTTTGCGACTCTCGGCATGATGCTGATGGCGACGGCCGGGGATTTGATCATCATCTTCCTCGGACTCGAAACCATGTCGTTGGCGGTCTATGTATTGGTCGGGATGCGCCGGCGCGACCCGCGCTCGAACGAAGCCGCGATGAAATATTTCCTGCTCGGCGCGTTTTCCACCGGCTTCCTGCTTTACGGAATCGCGCTCATCTATGGCGCGACGGGAACGATCAAGCTCGGACCGATCCATGCGGCGCTCGCGAGCAATATGGCCTCGAACCATTTGCTGATGCTCGGGCTGGCGATGCTGGTCGTCGGATTCGGCTTCAAGATCGCCGCCGTCCCGTTCCATATGTGGACGCCCGACGTTTACGAAGGCGCGCCCACGCCGATCACGGCGTTCATGGCGGTTGGAGTAAAGCTCGGCGCATTCGCCGGTTTCGTGCGGGTCTTCCTGATCAACTTCGGCCCTGTCAGTTCGCACTGGGCCATCGCGCTGTGGGTGCTGGCCGCGCTTACGATGACGGTCGGCAATCTGATCGCGATCGTGCAGACGAATATCAAGCGGATGCTCGCGTACTCGGCGATCGCGCACGCGGGCTACCTGCTGGTCGGAATGACCGCGGCTGGACCGCAAGCCGGTTCGGCGGTGCTTTATTATCTGCTCGCCTACGCGGTCACCAATCTTGGAGCGTTCGCGGTCGTGGTCGCGCTGGAGCATCGCGCCAGTATCAGTGACGAGATCTCAGACTATCGCGGTCTTTCGCGCCGCGCGCCTGCGCTTGCCGCCGCGATGACGATCTTCCTGCTCTCGCTCGCCGGCGTGCCTCCGCTGGCGGGCTTCATGGGTAAGTTCTACATCTTCAGCGCAGCGCTTAGCGCGGGCTACGTCGGTCTGGTGGTGATCGCGGTGCTGAACAGCGTGACGTCCGCGTATTACTACTTCTACGTGATCGTCGCGATGTATATGGAAGAGGGCGCCGGCCTCGAGCTCGCGCGGGTTGCGGCGAAGCCCGCTCTCGTCGCCGCGATCGGTCTGGCGCTTTTCGCGACGATTGTGGTTGGAGTTTATCCCGAGCCATACATGAGCGCCGCCGCCAGCGCCTATCAATCCGCGCTCAACGCCGGAACGATTCACACCGCCGCATTGCTTCCCTGACCGAGAGCTCCGCGAACAGCCGCCGCCATCTGCGGAAATTCCTCGCCGTCCGGAATGACTGAATTGGCGCATGCCGTCGTCATTCCGAGCAGGTGTGTCATCCAATCTACGGGCCGCTCTCGTAGCTATGGGTAGATATAGCTGGGGGATCAAACCCTCGGATCAGGAGGAAACGATCCAATGAAGTTTCGCGTTTCTGGGTTTCTTTTTGGTGCTGTGATGACGCTCGCGATGATGCCGACCGCCTTCGCGCAGACCGCCGCACCCTCGTCCACACCAACCGCCGCGGAGCCCGCGGCCGCATCGAGCGCATCGCTGCAACCCAATCAGACGGCGGGGTTCGGCAACAGCAAGGTTCTCACCTTTACGTACACGCAGAATTTCGACTGCGTTGACCAGCCCCTCGACGATCTGAATTTCAACGGCGTGCCGGCCGAATCGGATCCGGGCGAAATGCAGACTCCCATCTGCCAGGCCGGTATCCAGCCCACCATCGGACCTCCGAACAACGGCAACCCGATCAACAGCACCGAGCCCCTCTACGTGCTGGTGCCGATGTTCTCGACCAACAACGATCAGAATCCTAACGACGCGATCTCATGCGACAACGTCGTCGCCGGTACTGCTTGCGGTCCCGCGCTCGGCAGCTTCCTGATTTCCGCGTTCGGCGCGCTGCCCGAGGGGTTCAAGGCTACACCGTCGGTTTATACCCAATGCCCCGATCCGGGCTCGCCTCCGGGAACGTGCACGATGCACGCCTCACGGCTCGATCTGGCGCCGGCGCTCGCGGCACTCGGCAAAATTCCGTCCCCGCCGACCGCCAACGTTTTCGTGCCTACGCCGAATCACAGCCATATCGTGTTGAACAAGGACTCGAAGATCAAAGCAATCTGGTGGCAGGTCGATCCCGTGCTGGTGATGAACCAGAGCGATTGGCCGACACAGGACGGCAGCAGCGGCATCACTTCGTTCAAGGAGATGCAGACGGTAATAAAGGCCGGCGCCGCGGTCGAAGTGCCCTCGAATTTCTACTTGTTCTTCAGCTCGGCAAAGATGGGCAACATGAAATAAATGTTTCGAGGGCGGCCTGACCGCCGCGCCATGAATTGCCCCCGACAGCATCAGGGTGGGACCAGGGAAAATATTCCCAATTTGATCCGAGCCGAACGATTCTCGCCGGCAGGATCCAATCCCTCGGTCCCACCCTGCTTTTTCGTGCTGAGAAAATGATAACGAGCGGTCTGACGGATTGGCTATCTACGACGTTTCAACTTCTTCGGCGCGGGACGCTTGACCGCCTTGCGCGGCGCGGCGGCAGCGGGTTTTTTGGCGGGCATTTTGGGCGCAGGCGTGGCGGATTCTTTCGCCATGGCGGGAGCGGTTCGCGCAGCCTCGGGCACGTAAGCGTCGGCTTCGATCTCGATCAGCATCCGCGGATCAACCAATCGCCGCACCTCGACCATTGTGGTTGCCGGTGGCGATGCGGCAAAGAATTCGTGATGCGCCCGAGCGGCCTCTGCAAAGCGCCCGATGTCGGTCACGAACATCCGCGTGCGCACCACGTTTTCGAGCGTGAGTCCCATCCGCTGAAGCGCGGTGCGGATATTTGTCAGCGCCTGGCGCGCCTGCACGTACATCTGGCCGCCGCCGACGATCATCCCGTGTTCATCGGTCGCGGTGGTGCCGGAGACCGCGACCAGATCGCCAAATCGGACCGCACGCGAATATCCGACGATCGGTTCCCACTTCGTGCCGCTCGAGATTCGCGCCAGTTGGCCCATCGCTGATGTCCTCCATGCGCCCGCCGCAAAGCTGGGCACGCCGCGCGCTCAGTTATCGCGCGAAGGAAAGCTCTCTTCAAGCTCGCGCGCGACCGAACGCATGGGCGGTCCGACCTGGCGCGATTCCGGTAACAGCCATCGTACGATTGCTGATATTCGCGAGATAAATGGCGGCGGCTGACGCCGCTTGCGATTCATGTCGAGCTCGGGTTCGACGATTCGCCCGCGCGCGGATGCCTCCATCGCGCCCGGAGCAAAAGAAAAACGCCTCTCCTCCACCACCCCGTCCTCCCCGGTATTCCCCCAGTACCTCGGCCCGCTTGGGCCGCATCCGCATTCGATAATACAGAAACAATACAAACTGTCAAAATATGCGTCCCGGGAACCACCCGCTCCGCGTTGCGCGCTTCACTGCGGAGGACGTTTTCACGCGCGCGACGGGTAAAGGGCCGAGCATGCGATTCCCGTGGACCCGGCTTAGTCCCGCGCGGGCGCGGGAATGACAACCGTAAACGCTGCGCAACAGTGGAGCATCAATGACGCACAATGCAGGAGCGTCGGCTGATCAAACTGACGGACTACTCAAACTCCGCCCGCGCTTGAAGTTGTGATGCGCGTATCATATCCTTTGCGGCGCTTTCAGTTATTGCGCTATGGTTGAACAAGAAATTCCAAGGAGGAAGCGATGCGCAAAGTCCTGCTTCTAGCACTAGTCACGATGTTCATGGGTGCTGCGGCCTGCAACAAGCCTGACGAATCGGCTCCGTCCGCTCCCGACGCAGCGGCTTCCGCGGCTGCGTCCACGGCTGCGTCCGATGCCGCCAGCGCTGCAGCGAGCCCGGCCGATATGGCCAGCCCCGCGGCGGCAGCCAGTCCAGCCGCGCCGTAATTCTCTCGACTGCTTATGGCTAGTCGCCGCGCGCCGGCCCTCCGGTCGGCGCGCGGCGCTCACTCCATCGGCAGGGCGTTGCATGCGGCGAGCGATAGCCTGCGCCGCCGCGTGATCTCTTGGGCCTGAATCTGTCTCGTAGCCGCGCCTTCTTGCCGCGCTCTATGCGCACTCGCCCTCTGGGGCTGCTACGCTGCCCTTGCCATGTCATCTGCCGCGCCTGATTCATCCCGTCCCGAATCCAGAGAGCTGAAAGCCGGATTGTCGTTGTTCGATTCCGCGACCATTGTCGCTGGCTCGATGATCGGCTCGGGAATCTTCATCGTCTCGGCGGACATCGTCCGCCACCTCGGGTCGCCAGCCGCGTTGCTGGCGGCATGGATCGTCGCCGGCCTGATGACGATCGCGGGTGCGCTTGCCTATGGCGAGCTGGCCGCGATGATGCCGCAGGCGGGAGGACAGTATGTCTATCTGCGCGAGGCATACGGCCAGCTTTGGGCGTTTCTGTTCGGATGGACGCTGCTGCTGGTAATCCAGACCGGCACTATCGCAGCGGTCGCGGTAGCTTTTGCGCGTTTCGGCGGTGTGATGTGGCCGGCCCTGGACTCGGGCTTGTGGATCGGCGCGGGCAGCTTTGGAATCTCGGGCGAGCGGCTGGGCGCGATCGCGGTTATCGCGCTGCTAACTGCCGCAAATCTGCGCGGCCTCGATCTCGGCAAGTTGGTGCAGAATTCGTTCACGACCGCGAAGATTCTGTCGCTGCTGCTGATCGTCGTCGTCGGATGCATTCTGTTCCCGAACCCTGTCGCCGTGAAGGCGAACTTCGGCAGTGCGCACGCATTTTTTTCCTCCGAAATGATGCACGCCGGTTTCCTGGCGGCATTTGGCGCCGCGATGGTCGGGAGCCTGTTTTCCGCCGACGCCTGGGCGTCGGTAACCTTCACCGCTGCCGAGGTCCGCAACCCGCGCCGCGATTTGCCGCTCGCACTCGCACTCGGTACCGGCGTCGTGATTGTGCTCTACGTCCTGACCAACGTCGCTTACCTGTGCGAGTTGCCTGCGGCCGGAGTGGTGGGCGCGACCAGCGTGATTGCGCGTGGAATCTCGCACGCCGCCAGCGACCGGGTCGCATCGGCGGCGATGCAGGTCGTGTGGGGCCGCGCGGGCGCCACGCTGACTGCGATCCTCGTGATGATCTCGGCGTTTGGATGCGCCAACGGCCTTATTCTGACCGGGGCGCGCGTGATCTACGCGATGGCCAACGACGGGGTGTTTTTTGCGGCGGCGCGGCGGCTAAATCGCAATCGTGTCCCGGCTTTCGCGCTCGTCATCCAGGCGATCTGGGCCGCGGTTCTCACGCTGAGCGGTACCTACTCCGATCTTCTCGACTACGTGATTTTTGCGCAGCTCCTGTTCTATGTGCTGACTGTCGCCGCCGTGTTCGTGCTGCGCAGCAAGCGCCCCGACGCGCCGCGACCATATCGGGCGTGGGGATATCCTCTCGTTCCCGCCGCGTACATCGTCGCGGCTGTCGCGCTGATGCTGGATCTGCTGGTGGTCAAGCCGCGGTTTACCTGGCCGGGGCTTGGAATCGTGATCGCAGGAGCGATCGTTTACTCAGTGATGCGGCGGCCGGCTAAAGCATGATTACGGGGTCTTGTCGGTTGATCCAGCGGTAACTCCGGGTGCCGGGCCGGAGCTTTCGTCGGTCGAGACCGCCTGGACCGGCTGTCCGGCGGCTGCGCAATCGCTGGCAGTGAGTTTCTTTGTGCTGAACTCGTGCGCGACTTGATTGAGAATCACGGCGCTGCGCGCGGGCGACTGATTGCCGGCCAGCTTGAACAGCTCGGCCGCGTTTTTTGCCGCCGCATCGGCGTCGGAATCCGTCTTCGGGATTCCGTAAATCTGAAACACGCGGCATAGCGACTGAAGCCCGTCGTTGCGATCCGATGAGCTCAGTACCGCTTCTTCCTGGTTTGGCTCCGCCAGCCCGTGCTCGCCGCCGCGGCTCGAGAACATCCCGCCGATTCCGCGCAGCGCGGCCAGCACAACGATCGCAATCACCACGACCACGGCGGCGCGTCCAGCCTTCTGGCCGGACGTAAGCTCGCTCCACGGGATGAGCTCGATTCCTTTACGTTGTGGCGGTTGCGAGGCCGTATCGTTCACCCGCGGGCAGGGGCGCTGCCGCAATTGTATTGGTCGATCATCCTGTCAGCGCGCTCCGGCAGCACAGTACCCAAGAAAGCTACCTCGCGCGGTATCAAAGTCAATATGACCCGCGAATTCGGCGCTCGGTTGGTCACGGATATTTCCAGTACCGCCTATTTCACCGCGTCGATGAACCGCTGCGTGTCAACGTACTCGCGGACGCGGCGAATCTTTCCCGCCTCGATCTCGAAGATGAAGCAGTACTCGTTTTCATAGTCCTTTCCATTTACGACTTTGCCGCGATTCGTCATCTCGACGATCACCGTGTCGCCGTCGCAATAGATTTTCCGCAACTCGCTCTTAAGCCCCTGCGGGAAGACCGCCCCGATTCCCGACATGAAGCCCACGATCTCGTCCTTGCCCTTTTTGATTCCGGAAGTTCCCGGCATATTTCCGGGAACCAGCCAGCTCACGTTGTCGGCCATGTTCGCGAAGGCTGCTTTGAGGTCGCCCTTGCCGAATGACGCCCAAGTTTGCTTGATCAGTTCCTTGTTCTGTTCCGCGTCCATCGCTGATGCTCCTTGCCAGGAATCGATCGATCGAAATCGCATTCAATAAATATCTCGTTTGACCCATCCGAGGCTATCATTAAGCGCCTGCGAATAAATCGCACCGTCGCTAGCGCTGACATTGGCGCCGAGCCGTGCCATACTTTTATCGGAGCGGACTGCTCATGCACGCGCGCATACTTTTTTCGCGTTTCCGCAAAGCGGCGCTAAAGCCCGTGGCGGCAGCTGCGCTGACAGTGATGCTGACGTTTTCGATCTCGGCGACATCCGCGCGGGCGCAGGACTATTCGTCGCCGAATTCAGATTCGGCTTATCAAAACGACAATTCCGTCCCGAACACCGATATGTCCGGCTCCAATTCGAGCGACGATGGCCAGAGCGTCAGCGTGCCGATTCCGGGCGGTGGCGAGGTTACCGCCGACGGGCCAGCCTCCGACCAGCAACAATCGCCGCTCTACCAGAACTGGAGCACGGACACTCAGCAGCCCAACCCCGTCGGCGGCGTCCCGATCGGCCCGCAATAGGCATCGACGCGGATTACATCGCGGAGGTGAAGACGTAGCCGCCCAGTTGCGCCGAATAAGCTCCCGACGCCTCGGCAGATTGATCGCCGTTTTGCGGCGGCGTCACGGTTTGATCGTTCCAGGTGAATGGCGTCGCGCTGGTCTGGTGCATGATCGTCTCGAGCTTCACATTGCTGGCGGTGGAATCGAACGAAAACGATATCTCGACCGTGTCGGTGATGATGGGCTGGCCTTGCGAGAATCCGGCTGCGTCGTCAATTGAAACCGGCGCGCGGTCCGGATGGAAATAGACCATGCGCTTGCCACGCGCAAGACCGGGCAGGCGTGGGTTATCCGCCGCCGGCGCGGTCACGACGAAATCGATTCGATAGGTGAATAGTCCTTCGCCGAAATCACCGCTGGGGTCAGTGTGTGCGAACGGCCATCCGTGGATGATCCCGCGGATCGTTCCGCGTGTGGTCCCCGAGCTCGAGTCGGTCAGCGTCATCACCGCGCTTGGCGCGTCCGCCTTGTAAACCAGCCGCTCGATGATCGGGAAGGGTCCGCCGCTGACGATATCGCCCGATTCCGCCGGCACCATCCCGCCGCATCCTCCGATCAGCAGCGCCAGCCCGAACCCGAGTATCCGGCGCACAAGCGGTCGCATTTCCATCCACCCTCCCAACTCCGCCGCGATGTCCCGCGAATCAGATCAGTACGCCGCTTCCAGCAGCGCGACTAACTCGCGTTCGGTGACTTCACGCCCGACCACGTTCGAGGCCGCGACCTCCGCCAGCACGGCCGCCGCGATCCGGCCGAGCTCCTCGTGCGGCACGCCGACCTCGCGCAGGCGCGTCGGAACCTCGAACTGCTTGATGAACTGCGCCGTCCGCTCCGCGCATTCCAGCGCGGCGGCGCGCGGGCTGGCGGGGTCGAAGCGCAGTCCGAAGCCCTGCGCGATCGGGCCAAAACGCCCGGGTGCGATGCCCGCCATGAAGCGCATCACATGCGGTAGCGTGATGCATGAGGTGTAGCCGTGCGGCACGTTCCAGTAGGGTCCGATCTGATGGCCGAGCGCGTGCGAAATTCCCGCGCGCGTATTCGCCATCCCGAAAATCGACAGCCACGCCGCAAGCTGGCACTGCATCCTATGCTCCGTTTGTTCCGCGCCCGCCGTTGCCATCGAGGCCCGCAGATGCTCCGACAGCATCGCGATCGCCTTGGCGCACAGCGTGTCGGTCACGACCTGATGCCGCGTCGAGTACGACGACTCGACCGCGTGGTCGAGCGCACGCATCCCGGTCGAGGCCCACAACCACGCGGGAGTTTCCACGGTCAGGTCCGGATCGAGAATCACGCTGCGCGGCTGGACGCGCGGATCTCCCGCGCCGCCTTTGTGGCGCGTCGCCTCGTCGGTCATTCCGCCAAAAGCCGTGAACTCCGCGGCGGAAAGCGTAGTCGGAATCGCGATATGCACTGTCTCGCGCGCGGGACTGCGCTTCAGGAGCCGCACCCCCGCGATCTTCGCCATGTCGATCGGACTGCCGCCGCCGAAGGTGACGAAGGCGTCGGCCTCCAGGCGGACAGCGTCGGCGACCAGCGCGTCCACGGTCTTCGATGGCACATGCTGCGCCGCTCCGGTGAAGACTCCGGCGAGCGCGTTGCCCGCGGCGCGTTTGACGCGCTCGAGCAGGCGTGAGGCGCCCAGGGATTTGCCGGTCACGATCAGCGCGCGGCGAGCGCTCCGGCGCGAGAGCTCCTCGCTTAGCGCCGCGACTTTGCCTGCGCCGAAGATCACGCTTTCGAGATTGCCGAACCGATAGATGCCCGCGGTTTGATCCATTGCTGTTCCCCGGCGGCTGCGCGCGCACCTATTTTCGATCCGCGCCGCGCGCGATGCCTACGGATTGATAATAACAACTGTACCAATCGGCAACATCCGATGAAGTTGCGCCACATCGCGGTTGTCGATCGAGATGCATCCCGTGGTCCAGTTGATATCGCCCGCGTTGAGCAGCGGTACGTCGGTGCCGTGAATACCGATCGAGCCGCCTTCGCCAACCACGCGGCCGTCGCGCGCCGCCGGAGCGACATCGTCGGGGCGCAGCGCGGCGTATCGCAATCGATCGATAGCGTTGGGGTAGTCGAGCGTCAGAAACCAGTGCCAGCGCGCGCTCGGATGCTTTCCGCTGATCACGTACACGCCTTCGGGCGTGCGCCGATCGCCTTCATAGAGCTTGGTTCCGTGCTCGTGCGAACGGCCGAACACGGCATGATAATCCTTGAACAGCTCGCCCTCGTAGTACACGTCAAGCTGGTGGCGCGACTTGAAGACCATCACCGCCCAATTGGCCGGATCCAGATATGATCCGTCGCGGGTGTGATAGTAGGCGCGCTCGCCCGCGCTGAGCGCTTGCGGCGAAGCACGATGGTCCTGCGGCGGCGCTCCGGCGCAACAGGTTGCCGGTGAGGACGCGGGAGAAGGATACGGCGTCGGCGAGGCTTGCGCGGCGACATGCTCGGCTTTGAACGCGGCGGTGTCGGGTTGCGGAGCCCATCCGGACGAGATCGCGGGAGACTCCGCGGCGGCGGGCGACGGGATCGGAGATGACGCCGCAGTTACCGCCGCGGTGGAGGCAGATTGTGCGAATAGCGAACTCGGCAGGATCGCGGCGGCCGCGAGCGCCAGAATCGCGATCGCGCCCGAATGCATTCGCATCGCGATGCGGTTCACGCGGGACTCACTTTCCGCTGCATGATGCTCTCGAGATCCATTTTGAAAACGTCATCGTTCCGCGTCAATTATACGTGAAGCGCAAAACCTCGCGGACACCAGGCGAGAGGAGAGAATACACGATGGAGACCAAGCTTGCGCGCACGATGGCGGGGCTGACGACCGGAATCTACGTGCTGACGGTGGCCGACGGCGCGCGCCGCCACGGGATGTCGTCGTCGTGGGTGACGCAGGTCTCGGGCGAGCCGCCGCTGCTGATGGCGTCGGTTGACACCAATCATTTCACCGCCGGAATAATCGCGCGCACCGGAGTTTTCGGGCTGAACGTGGTCGGAGCGCGCGGCCGCGCGCTCGAGGATTATTTCTATTCGGCGCAGTCGCGCCGTCCGGACAACCTGGAAGGTCTCGACTACTCGCTCTCGCCGGCACTCGGGGTTCCGTGGCTCGCGCTCGCGGCGCTATCGCTCGAAGCGCGAGTAATCCAGAGCGTCGCGGCGGGCGATCACACGCTGCACATCGCGGAGCCGGTAGGAGTGCGAATAGCGGCCGGCGACCGTCCGCTGACCTCGCTCGACCTCGACTACGTGTACGTCGGCGGCAAGCAGGTAATCGCCCGCGACCGCACCGGCTGGGAGTGATTTCTCGTTGTTCAGAGCCGCCAGCTCATGCTACGATGATTCCTACTTTAGGTAGGACGATTCAGAAATGAGCGTAGCAAAGCTTTCCATCTCGCTGCCTGGCTCGCTTGCTGGGTTCATCGAGAAATACCGCAAGAAGCGGGGACTAAACCGCTCTCAGGTGTTCGAGGAAGCGGTCAAGCTGCTCAGAAGTCGGGAACTCGAAGCGGCTTACCGAGAGGCTGGTTCGGAATCCGGCAGGGATTGGGAGAGCACGGTCTCCGATGGGCTTGCCGATGAGACGTGGTGAGATCTATTACGCGGACTTGAGTCCCACCGTGGGCTCCGAGATAAACAAACTCCGCCCAGTGCTCATCGTGAGCAACGACGCGAACAATCGCGCGGCGAACACCGTGACCGTCCTGCCGATCACTTCGAACGTCAGCAAGGTTTATCCCTTCGAGATTTTTCTGTCGTCCAAGGAAAGTGCGCTGCCTAAACCCTCGAAGGCCCAGGCGCAGCAAATTCGCACGATTTCCAAAGAACGGCTGCAGGGCGCCGCAGCTGGCAGGCTCGGCGCAGCCCTGATGCGCAAAGCGGAAGACGCCATCCGCCTTCATCTCGATCTGTGAATGTGCTGGCGCAGGAGTGTCGCGGCTGGCCACCTTCGCTGCGTCTCTCCGAAGCCGCTCAAAAAAAGGAAGGCCCGGAGTTGCCTCCGGGCCTTCGCCTGATCGCGAGTGACGGAGACTTACTATTGCTTCGGTCGCGGAGTGCCGGTCCCGGACAGTGCAACCGACGCTTGCCGATCGTTCGGATCGTTCGAGGTGACGAGCACGCTCGAGGTGTAGGTTTCGTCACCGCGCGGCGGTGCGAACACCACTATCACGGTTCGCGATCGCCCGGGCGCTAAATCGAAAGAGCCGCCACCCCTGCGCACCCGAAAGCCGGTGTCCTCGAGCGGGATGACATAGCCGATCAGGTTCGCGCTGCCGGTATTGGTGATTTTGAATCTGCGCGTGGCGCGCCCGCGGCCGCCCGCGCGTGCCGGAAAGTTTAGCGCGAGGGGAGTCACGTCGAGCACGGGTCCGCCGATCGCGGTGGCCGTCGGCGTGGGCGTCGGCGTCTGGGTGGAAGTTGCGGTCGCGGTCGGCGTGCCGGTCGCGGTAGCCGTATGAGTAGCTGTCGCGGTAGGCGTTGCGGTCGCGGTGCGGGTAGCCGTCCCGGTGGGCGTCGGGGTTGAAGTGCGTGTAGCGGTCGCGGTTGGCGTCGCCGTGCGGGATGCCGTCGCGGTCGCGGTGACGGTCGAGGTCGCCGTCGAAGTCGCGGTGGGAGTCGGCGTCCGCGTTGCGGTCGGCGTAGGCGCACCGGTCGAGGTTGCGGTCGCCGTCGCGGTCCTCGTCGCGCTCGCGGTCGCAGTTGCGGTTGCCGAGGAGGTCGCGGTTGCGGTTGGCGTTGCCGTCGCGGTCGCGAGCGGATTGGCGAAGCCCAGGAGGCGGCTATTGCTGCCGTCGCCGATATAGACGACGCCGTTGCTGTCGTGCGCGATTCCGACCGGACGGCAGAATCCCGCGGCGTTGACGGCGAGGTCGCCTGAATTGCCGTCGAAGCAGGTTCTGCTGGTGAAATCGTTGCCGGCGGCACCCTGTCCGAGCACCAGATTCGCTATCACGTTCGGAGCCGCGGGCACCTTGAGCGGCTGGTTGTATTCGAGCACGCGATTGTTGAAATAGTCGGAGACGTACAGGTTGCCGCTGGTATCGACCATTACTGATAAGGGACCGGAAAGTCCGGTCGCGCTTGGGGCAGGGTCTCCCAATACGCCATCCGCGCAAACATTGGTGCTGAAATTGTTTGCAGCGCCCTGGCCGAAGACGACGCCGGCGGTAACATTCGGCGTCGCGAGATTTGCGACCGGGTTGGTATATTCAAGTACGCGGCAGTTATTGAAATCGGCGACGAAAAGATTATTGCTGGAGTCCAATCCAAGCCCTGTCGGCTGGCACAGGGTCGTAGCCGACGGAGGGTTCGCACATGAGGTCGAAGTAAAGTTGCCGGGCGTTCCCTGGCCGATTACGAGGTCGGCCACCGTATCGCCTGGGGTTCCTGGTCCCGCCGTCTGCGTGCTCGAGAAGGGCGGGTTACTGGGCTTAGCGTAAAAAACCAGTACGCGGTTGGCGAGGGTATCGCTCACATAAAGGTTGTTGCCCGAGTCGAGATGCACCGCCTCAGGGGAGCACAGCGACATCGGCCCAATCCCGCCTTCCACGTCGTTGCAGACGCCGAGAGTGAAGTCGTCGTCCTGGCCGAAGACGATCGAAGCCGGACCGCCGAAGCATGGGAAAGACGACCCGCAGGCGGTGAACGGATCGGTATATTCGAGCACCCGCGAGTTATCCGTATCGGACACGTAGAGATTGCCGTAGGAATCAACCGCAACGCCTTGGGGTTCGCATAGGGAATCCGCGCCGATCCCGTTTACATCGCCCACCGCGGTACCACCATCGCACCTCCCAGTCAGGAAATCGGGTTGTCCTATTACGAGGTCGGCGGGCGCGCCGGTGGTCAGGGCGCTGACACTGTTCCATCCGAGGATCCGGCTATTGAACCGATCGGCGACGTAGATATGGTTGGGCGAGGCGGAGAAATCGACCGCGACATCTCTGGCGTCGCTGATCGACGCTTGGCCGTTGAAAGTCGTTCCGAAACTGAAAGTCGTTCCGACGTTGTTGACAAAATTATATGCGAAGCTGACCTGGCCGAGTGCCACGCTCGCATAAAGGTAATTGGCGGACAGGATAAACCGCAACATTCGGTTATTGACCTGATCCGCCACCAACAGGCTGTCGTTCGAGTCGAGCGCAATCCCATCCGGACCGCATAGCCCGTTTGCGCTGGGTGCGGGATCGCCTCCGGCTCCGTCGTAACAGTTCTGGGAGCTGAAATTTGTGCCTGAGGTTCCCTGTCCAATCACCAGATCCGCAGTCGTGTCTCCCGAGTGTTCGGGCGTTCCGCTGTTACTCCCGCCAGTGAAGGGCGCGAGGAATTCGAAGACGCTGTTGCCCGGCCCGGGGGTGCCGAATGGGAATGAGTTGGCCACGAACAGGTCGCCTTTTGAATCGGTCCCCACGCCGTCCACGTTCACGAATGTCTGCGCTGCAATATTTCCGGATGCGCCGGTGCAGTTAGTGACTCCGGTAAAGTCGCCGCAGGTTCCGAACACGACGTCGGCGGTGATATCGCCTGGAGTGCCAATCGTGCCGATCGTATTTGGAAATGGGAAAGGCTCGCCGCTGGAAGCGGCCAGATATTCGAGGACGCGCCCGCGGCTGAAGTCGGCGACGAACAAATTATTATGTAAATCGAGCGTGATGCCCTTGGGGTTCAAGAGGGTGTTTGCGTTCGTTGCGCCAGGGGCGCCGGGGCAGGAACTGCCGGTGAAATCGCCGCAGGTGCCGAAGACCACATCGGCGGTAGTGTCACCTGACGATCCCGGTCCGGCGCCGTTGAAATTAGTAAAACCGTTTGAACCAGCAAAGTATTCGACGACGCGCGAATTACCACTGTCCGAAACATAAAGATTTCCGAGGTTGTCAAACGCAACCGATTGCGGAAATTTCAGTCCGTCAGCAGTCCCGCTTGCGTTGGAGGTCGTGAAACTGTTTCCCTGGCCAAAGACCACCGTCGGCAAAACCCCGGCGGTGTTACCCACGCACGGCAATGGTGTGGTGCATTTCGCGAACGGAGCCGGATAGAGCAGGACACGGTTGTTTTCGGTGTCGGCGACATAGACGTTCCCGCTTGAGTCAACCGCGACCGCCTCGGGTTGCGCCAATGAGTCCGGGCGTACGCCGGACGCGTCACCAGCCATTGTTCCGCCGTTCTTGTAGCCCGAATTGAAGTCGTTCTGTCCCAACACCAGATCCGCAGGCGCGCCACTGGTCAAGTCTTGTTCGTTGGCCCATCCGAGGATCCGGTTGTTGTCGGTGTCGGCCACGTAAATCCGATTGGGAGTGACGGACTTATCCACGCCAACGCCGAAGGGATCCTTCAAGCCGCTCGGACCACCGAGGTTCTGCATCGCATGGGTGAAGTCATTCTGGCCCAGCACCAATTCGGCGGAGTAGTTTCCCGCGGCGGGAAAGCCGATCGCTATTGCGATCATGCTGATGACTGTCAGCACGATTACCAACGCAGGCAACCGCACGCGGCCTGAGACGAATCGATCACGCATCGCACTATCCCCCGAGGATGTCAGGCTGAAAAATTTATCTCTCAACCGGTGAGTCGCGGTAGAGATAAATCAGGTAAATGCGCTTGTAGCGCAATATCGTTGCATGCCGCAAGTCTTTTCACAGTGGCAGAGCATTACAGAGCAATAGTAACCATCTGGATGGCGCTCCCGGCGGGATGGAGCATAGAGAGAAGAATCTCGACGTTTACTCCCACTTCCTTCCATCGTGGCGGCGAGCGGCTCGTCGGTTTGTTCACCAGCCGAAGGCGAAACGGAAGATCCGGGATGGGTTGTGGCACAGGCTTTAGCCTGTGAATTCCAGACCGGCGGAAGCCGGTGTTAACGAAGCCACTCGCAGGCGAATGCTCTGACGCTCTAAATTGACGCGCTTGGAAATCGTCTGATAGCATCCGCGCGCGGAGAGCTTTTGCGATGCCGATAGAAAAAAATGAATTGCGCCGCGTGATGGGTCATTTCGCCACCGGCGTTACCGTTATCACTTCCCTGCGCGCCTCAGGCGAGATGCACGGCCTGACTGCGAACGCTTTTTCCTCGGTCTCGCTGGTTCCGCCGCTGCTCCTGATTTGCGTGGACAAAAAGGCCGAAAGCTATCCGTGCTTCGAGGAGAGCAAAGTCTTCACCGTCAATATCCTTTCGGCGGAACAAGAGGCGCTGTCACGAAAGTTCGCAGTCAGCGGCGGCAACAAGTTCGAGGGCGTCAGCTACCGGGTCGGCGCCAACGGTGTTCCGATTCTCGACGGCTCGGTCGCGTACCTCGAATGCCGGCTCTCGGGCAGCATGGACGCCGGCGATCATACGGTCTATCTGGGCGAGATCGAGCAGGCCGAAACGCACGAGGCGAAACCGCTCCTGTTTTTCCGGGGCGGCTACCGTGAGCTCGGCGATTGATCCGGTCCCGCGCGCGCTGAAACATCCCTCGTGACAACCATCGCGCGACTTCCAGGACTGAGCGTCTTCCTGCCCTCGCACAACGAGGAAGGTAACGTCGAGCGCGTGGTCCGCGGCTACCTGGCCGAACTTCCGAACATCGCAGATGACTACGAGGTGATCGTTGTCAATGACGGCAGCCGCGATCGCACCGGCGAAGTCGCCGGCCGCCTCGCGGCCGAAAATCCCCACGTCAAGGTCGTTAATCACGGGACCAACCGCGGCTATGGCGGCGCGGTCATCTCGGGAATTCGCGCGGCCTCGATGCCCTATGTGATGCTCTCGGACGGCGATGGCCAGTTCGACCCGAAAGACGCCGAGAAACTCGCGGCGTTCATGCCCGAATACGACGTGGTCGTCGGCCGCCGAGCGCATCGCGCCGACCATCTGATGCGCAGGATCAACGGCAACGCGTGGACGATGCTGGTCCGCGTCGTGCTGGGTGTCACGATCAGCGATATCGACTGCGGCTTCAAGATGTTCAAGCGCGAGCTGCTCGATGGAATGGAATTGCGAGCTCACGGAGCGATGATCTCGACCGAGCTGATGGCGCGGCTCCAGGGCCGGGGAGCGAGCATCAAAGAGGTGGACGTGCAGCATCTGCCGCGTACTGTGGGCGAACAGAGCGGGGCGAATCTGCGGGTGGTGATGCGCGCGTTTCGAGAGCTGCTTGTATTATACGCGGAGCTTCGCGCCGAACGGCGTCGCCAGCCTTAAACGGGATACGCGATAGACCGATTCGTCTGGCCAGGCATCGCGATCCCGGAGATCGTCGCGACTTTCAACGGCTTTACCCTATTGCGCCGCTGGCACGGCAATGGCTATATGCTTTGCGACTATCGGCCCAATTAAGGGCCGCAAAGGTTCAAGGAGACTACAGTACAATGAAGCGTACCCTTTCGATTCTCTCGGCCGCCGTATTTGCCCTCTCGATGGCGGTTCCCGCGTTTGCCCAGTCCCCTTCGGGTGACGCGGCTGCGGCGGGCTCGGCCGACTCAGGAGCCCCTGCCGCAGCCTCGAGCCCGGCAGCGGCGAAGCATCATCATTCGCATCACCACAAGGCGCACAAGAAGTCCAAGACTGCGGGATCGGATTCCGGGATGGGCAACATGAGCGGCACCGGCGGTGCGGCCTCAGCGGCCAGCCCTGCGACGAACTGATCGAGCATCGCGTCTGGCCCAAACAGACGATTTGATCGCGATAACAACCGGAGGACGGCCGACCGTCCTCCGGTTTGCTCTTCCGAGACCTTCCGCGCCCCACTTCTGGGCGTCCAGTGCTGCAATCGGCGCACGATAACGCGCCCAAACTCACTTCGTGCGTTTTATTGCCTCAATTTTCCTGCTAAATTCATGATTGCGCCTGAATTCACACGGGAGCGGGCGCTTGCGTGTTGTCAAATCGCCGCGGCTGGGCTCTGATTTTTAGCTTTCTCTTCGCGCTGGTTTTCCAGGGGCGAACGGTGGCCCGCGCGAGCATTTCGCAACCGTCCTCCGACCCCCAGGTCTGCGATCCTCTCGCCGATTATTTTCTCGGCATGGAAGATTACCCCGAGGCGATTCGCCGTCATCGCGTCGTGATTCAAGAGCATCCCGGCAATGCGCTGGCGCACTATCATCTCGGCTTCGCCTACGGCCTGATGGGCGAGCATCAGCTCGAACTCGGCGAATATCAGAAAGCGATCGGTTTAGGCCTCGATGACTGGCAGTTGTTTCTGAATCTCGGCCTGCTTTATCTGGAC
>DATKSB010000087.1:0-3737 GCA_035531855.1 Binataceae bacterium (SeqCode) | reverse complement strand
CGCGCTGGTAAATTGGCGTTCGGCCGCGTCGTGATGGCCCTCGGCCGCCGCCGCCATCGCCTCGGCAAGGGCGGCGCGTCCGAAAAGTCCGCGAAAGTCTTCGCCTCCGGCGATAATCTCGCGGCATCGCGCCAGATGGCTTCGCGCGCCATCGGGGCGCCCGCGCAACATCGCGATCAACGCCGCCTGGGCATGCGCATTCAACGCATATGGAAGGTGCGGTCCTTCGATCGCGGCCAGCAGCGTGACCTGATTCATCGCCTCGGCTCCCGCCAAGTCGCCGGCCGCGAGCAGCACCAACCCCTGAAAATAGGCGTAAACGGTTTCGCCGTCGCGGCTGCCCATCGCGCGCATCGCATCGCGGCTTTCGTCGAGCAGTGTCGCGGCGCGTTCCCAATTTCCCTCGTAGAGCAGGATGAAAGCCTCAACCACCACGCGCGGCGATTCGGCGAGCAGCTCCTTGGCCCGCCCGAGCTGGCCGCGAAACACATACCCCAACGCGATTTCCTGGATCAGCACGCGGCGCTGAAAGAGCGCTTGCGCCATCCGCGGCCGCGCAAGCTCGCGCTCGAACCATCGCTGGCCCTCGCGCGGGTCCCACAACGCCAGAGGATGGTAGCCGCCGCTCCACGTGGTCTCGAATGCGCCGTCGAGATTGTTCAGGCGATCGGCGCGATGCCACGCGTCATCCATCAGCGCTGCCGCTTCGGCCACCCGTCCGCTGTGGAACAGATGGTCCGAATGCTGCGCCGCGGCCCGAATCCACAGCGCTTCCTCGCCGAGATGAGTCGCGATTTCCATCGCGCGATGCGCCGCCGCCAGACCCTCTTGCGTATGCTGCGCGTGCATTGCGGCCTGCGCCAGTCCAGTGTAGAGAACCACCTTCGATTTGCTGTTGGGCAGCGAGCGCAGGACCAATTCGGCCTGCCGATATTCCACCATCGCACGCGGTATATTCATCGCGGGCGTGCGCAGCGAGAACATCATTCCCAGCCGGGCGTGCAGATGCGCCGCCTCGATCGGCATCGCGGCGCTTTGATAGATTTTCGCCGCGCGCTCGATACATTCGATTCCGCGCGGATGGTCAAATTCGGTGATCGAGTAGGCGTCGCCGAGCCGTTCGAGAATTCGCCCGAGTCTTTGCGGATCAAAAGGTCCGTGTTCGGCGAGCATCAACGCGGTTTGCCAGTGATGCGCCGCGCGCTCGTAAGCGAACGCGGAAAACGCGGCCTCGCCGGCGGCGATTGCATATTTGATCGCTTTGGCGCTCGAGCCGCCGTACGCCGCGGCGACCGCGTGATAGGCGATCTGGTCCAGATGCAGCGCGGTCTCTGACTGATAGAGATCCTCGAGCACGCAAACGATTTGCGCATGCATCCGCGCCCGGCTGCTCAGATCCATATCCAGATATACGACGTCGCGGATGATCGCGTGGCAGAACCGATAGCGGTCGGGACCGTCGGGCGCCAGAATGCCGGCCGCAATCGCCCGATCGAGCGCGCGCAACATCGCGTCCGGCGCAAGACCCGTCGCCCGTTCGAGCACCGTCCCCTCGCATTGGACACCCAGCACCGCGGCTGCCGTGAGCATCGAGCGCGCCGCGGCGTCGAGCGCGCTCAGCCGTCCGCGAATTGACGCGCGCACACTCTCAGGCACGGCAAATTTCACGCGATCGCCCGCGCCGCCGGCGGCGCTTTCGCCCATAAGATCCATCGAGCGCATCACTTCGGTGATGAAGAACGGATTGCCGCCGGTGGTCCGATGCAGCACCGACACAAATTCCTCGTCGGGGGCGCAGCGCGCTCCGGCTGCGACCACTTGCGCGACTTCGGCTTCGCTTAGCCCCGCAAGCGGAAGCTGCAGCCCGCTGCGATACAGGTCCGACATTACGCGCACCAGGCCTTCGGAGCCGCGGACCTCGGCCTCGCGATAGGTTGCCACGATCATCACCGGTGCGTCGTGAATTTCACGCACCGCGAACCGCAGCATCAGCCATGAGGTTTCATCCGCGTCATGCAGATCGTCGAGCACGATCATCAGCGGACGATCGCGCGCGAAGCCGGCAACAAGGGTTGCGAATGCGTCGAACAGCCGAAACCGTGATTGCTGGGCGTCGGCGTCTTTGACTCCCGGCGCTCCCGCAGTCGCCGCACCCGATTCGCCTGCGAGCCGCGCGATCTCCGGCGCCGCCGCGCCCAGCATCGCCGTAACCCGGTCCGCGTCGATGCTGCCGGTCAGCGCTCGCGCGATCTGGCTCATCGGCCAATACGGCGGCGCGCCCGCCCCTTCGCAGCATCGCCCCCACACCACGAGCATCCCGCGCGACGCGGCCTCGGCGGCGATTTCCGTGGCGATTCGGGTTTTGCCGATTCCGGCTTCTCCGGTCAAAAGAAAAATCCGGGTTCGTCCCACGAGGGCGTCGGTCAGGCCGGCGCGCAACTCGGCCATCTCGCGGCCGCGGCCTACGAATTCGGTTCGACGAAACCCGCTTTCCAATTCGATCGATGCAGGCACCGATAGGTCCCCACTCTGAAGGTGCGTTTCACCAGCGGATGATAACGAAATCCGCGTCGCACTTAATGAAGCATTTATTTGATTTGCAGCGCTGGTTCCAGCGTATCGGAGTCGTGGCGCGCACGAGAAAATGTCAGGAATCGCCAACCGGCCTTCGCGGTCAACTTGAATTGGAAAACTAACCTTTTGAGACCAATTTTTAGGGACCGCTTGGCCTCCCATCAGTGTTCAATTTCGCCAATAGTTCGCCCAGCGCCGCGACGACCTTTACCGGCGAATCCACGCGGAACTGCGCCCAACTGCGGCACGCGCGACCGACTCTGATTGTCACGCCATCTTCGCGAAGCTCGCGGAACGCGTCTTCATCGGTGGTGTCGTCGCCGAAATAGACCGGAGTCAGCGCTTGCGCAATCAACTTCATGATTGTGCGCACCGCGGCGCCTTTGCCACCGAGACCGCGCGGAATCACCTCATCGACCATTTTCCCGCTCAAGATAGTGACGCTGGGGCATCGCATCTCGATAAACTCGCGCAACCCGTCGCGCACAGCGGTCGCAGGCGCCGGTTTTGCGTTGCGGTAATGCAGCGCGATCGCGGTTCGCTTGTCCTCGATTATGAATCCGTCGCGCAGCGGCACTTCGCGCTTTATCCACGCGCGAATCTTCGAGATTTCTGCGCGCGCCTTTACGCTCGCGTGCTGAGAGTAAAGCTTGCCGCGCGGATCGATGATCTCGATTCCGTGGCTTCCCGCCATCCACACCTGCCCTTCGGGCCGCAGCAGCGCGCGCAATGTCGCCAGGTCGCGGCCGCTGATAATCGCAACAGCGACGCGCTGCGGATGCGCCGCCAGCGCTTGGAGCGTCGGGCGCGCACGCACAACAGGACGCGCGGCGGACGGACGCGCGGTGAGCTCGGACAAGGTGCCGTCGTAATCAAGGCATAAGAGGAGCTTCCGCTTTTGGATGATTTCCGGCAGAAGTTTTGCCGGCAACCGCTTCGGAATGGCGGCGGGGACCGGTCGCGACGGCTTTTGCGCGGAGGTTTTCATTCGGCGTGAACCTCGCGCAGAGGCGAGATAATTACTCCGCCTTCAGGGTCGGATCGAGCTATGATGATGTCAAGGCATCCTATGCGGGATTCGCGGCGTCGCGATACTCACGGCGTTGCGCGATCGCGAGATCGCGCAGTATTCTTTTCGCGCGCATCCCGGTCAGCCTTGGATC
>DATKSB010000086.1:0-11077 GCA_035531855.1 Binataceae bacterium (SeqCode) | reverse complement strand
CCCGAGCGCTTCGACCTGACCTACACCTCGAGCGCCGGCGCCGAAGAGCGTCCGGTGATGATTCATCGCGCGATTTTGGGTTCGCTCGAACGGTTTATCGCCGTGCTTATCGAGCATACCGGCGGAGTGCTGCCGTTCTGGCTCGCGCCCGAGCAGGCGCGCGTGCTCTCGCTCAGCGAAAAGGTCGAGGACTACGCGCGCGAGGTCTCGGATCTCGTCCGCCGCGCCGGCTTTCGCGCCGAGCCCGATATCCGCAACCAGAAGCTCGGCTTCAAGGTCCGCGAGGCCGAACTCGCCAAAGTGCCGTATATGATCGTCGTGGGCGAACGCGAGGCTGCCGACCGTACCGTGTCGCTGCGCCTGCTGCGCGGCTCGAAGAGCCAGGCCCTGTCGATCGATAGTTTGCTGCAGACGATGCAAAAGGAGCCGCTGCCCGCCTGACGGCGCGCAGAGCATAAACAAAATTCCGGCCGCCGCGCCGGAGGAGGTGCAATATTCGCCGAGATTTCAGAACTCCCCCATCGAGAGAGCCCGCGATTCGCGTCAACCAGCTTATCCGCGCTCTCGAAGTCCGCGTGATCGATTCCGACGGCGCGCAGATCGGCGTCCTGCCGGTGCGCGAGGCGATTCGTATCGCCGAAAGCAAGGGCCTGGACCTGGTCGAGGTCTCGTCCACCGCCAAGCCGCCGGTCTGCCGTATCACCGACTTCGACAAGTACCGCTACTCGCTCAAAAAGAAGCAGCACGACTCCAAGCGCCACGCGACTGCCACCTCGATCAAGGAAGTCAAAATGGGCGCGCGCACCGGCGCTCACGACGTGGCCTTCAAGATCAATCACATCCGGCGCTTTATTGGTGAAGGCCAGCGTGTTAAGCTCTCGGTTTCGTTTCGCGGACGCGAGATTACTCATCCGGAATTGGGCCGGGCGCTACTGGACCGTATAGTTTTGGATGTAACCGATGTCGCGCAGCCTGACGGGGGAACCCGGATGGAAGGGCGCAACATGTCTATCTTGCTGACCCCGCGATAGACTATCTTCAATCACGAGAGCGAGCAGACCGATGCCGAAGCTGAAGACCAATCGCGCCGCCGCCAAGCGTTTCCGCGTCACCAAGGGCGGCAAGGTGAAGTACAAAAAGGCCTACTCGCGCCATCACGCATGGGCCAAGAATCGCAACCGCAAACGCGGCTTGCGCAAACCCGGCATCCTGGGAAAGACCGAGGGCGAGGCCGTAAAACGGCTGATGCCCAACGCCTAGCCTCACCGCCCGCAAACGTCGCAGAATCCAGCGAACTCAAAAGCAACCTAAAAGGATTGACCGCAGATGCCTCGCGCAAAGGGCGGACCTAAAACCCGCCGCCGACATAAACGCCAGCTCAAGCTCGCCTCCGGTTTCGTCGGCGGGCGCAAACTGTACCGTCAGGCCCGTAACACTTTCGAGAAGGGCCTCACCTACGCCTATCGCGATCGCAAACAGAAGAAGCGCGATTTCCGCGCCCTCTGGATCCAGCGCATCAATGCGCTCACGCGCGAGCACGGCATGTCCTACAGCAAATTTATCGCGGGACTCAAAAAGGCCGGCGTCGAGGTCGATCGCAAGCAGCTCGCCCTCCTGGCCAAGGAGCGCGACGGCTTGTTTACCGAGCTGGTGCGCACCGCCAAGGACGCGCTCGGCCTAGCTGCCTGAAGCCGCGCCCTGTTTGGCGCCGCGCACCAAGAGACCATGTGGGAGGCCACATGGTCTTTTGTTTTCCGGCACGGCGTCGGTCCGCGTACAATTCGGAGAGATCGGTCATGAGAGAACAACTGGAAGAAATCAGACGCCGCGCGATGGCCGAGCTGTCCGACGACGCCGCCGCCGCCGCGATCGAAGCCGTCCGCGTGCGCGTGCTCGGCCGCACCGGCGAGCTGACCGAGATCATGCGCGGGATGCGCGACGTGCCGCAGAGCGAGCGCCCACTGTTGGGCCAGCTCGTCAACGAGATCAAACGCGAGCTCGAAAACCGGATCAAGGCGTTGCAATCCCGCCATCAGGAACTCGCCCTCGAACGCTCGCTCGGCGAGGCGGCGCTCGACGTGACCCTGCCCGGCGCGAAGATTCCGCGCGGAAGGATTCATCCGGTGACGCGGATCCTGGAGCGGATGCTCTCGATCCTGGTCGCGATGGGCTTCGAGGTCGAGAATACGCAAGATATCGAGGACGACTTCCACAATTTCGCCGCGCTCAATTTTCCGCCCAATCATCCCGCGCGCGAAATGCAGGACACCTTCTTCGTGCCGGGCGCGATGCTCCTGCGCACGCACACCAGCAACGGCCAGATTCGAGTGCTGGAACGCCGCCGCCCTCCGCTGGCCGTGGTATGCCCCGGCAGATGCTACAGGCGCGACGATCTGAGCGTGCGCGCCTCTCCGATGTTCACCCAGATCGAGGGCTTCATGGTCGATCGCCGCGGGCGGATCACGATGGCGCATTTAAAAGGCGTGCTCGCCGAATTCGCGCGCGCATTTTTCGGACCCGCGACCAAGGTCCGTTTCCGCGCGAGCTTCTTTCCGTTCACCGAACCCAGCGCCGAGCTCGATATCCATTGCCTCCTGTGCGCGGGCGTCGGATGCCCCGTGTGCAAGTACAGCGGATGGACGGAAGTCCTGGGCTGCGGAATGATTCATCCCAACGTGCTGCGGGCGGTCAATCTCGACCCCGAAGAATACGGTGGCTTCGCTTTCGGGATGGGGGTCGAACGGACGGGACTGATGGCGCTGGGAATCGACGACATGCGCCTGTTCTTTGAAAACGATCTCCGCTTCCTTTCCCAGTTTCCCTCGGTCAGCGGAGGTGGGCGATGAAGCTGCCGCTTAGCTGGCTGCGCGAATTCGTCCAAGTCGATGCGACCGCGCAGCAAATAGCAGATCGCCTGAGTATCGCGGGCCTGGTGGTCGAGAATATCGAAAAAATCGCGCCCGCGTTTCACGGCGTCGTGATCGCAAAGGTGCTCGAAGCCGGCCGTCATCCCAACGCCGATCGGTTGCGCCTGTGCCAGGTCGATACCGGCGCGGGTGGACGGTTCACCGTCGTATGCGGCGCGCCCAACGCGCGCAGCGGTATCACGGTCGCGTTCGCAAAGGTCGGCGCGCAATTGGGCACAGAGCCACCGCTCACTGCCGCGATTATTCGCGGCGTCGAATCCGATGGGATGATCTGCTCCGAGCGCGAATTGGGTTTGTCGGCGGAGCATGCCGGAATACTCGAACTGCCCGCCGACGCACCGATTGGCAGCGACCTCGCGAGCTACCTCGCGATGGACGATACCGTGCTCGATGTCGAGATCACGCCGAATCGCGGCGATTGCCTGTCGATTCTCGGCCTCGCGCGCGAAGTCGCGGCGCTGTTCGGCGTAAAATTGACGATTCCGCGCGCTCGGCTGCCGAAAATCTCCGGCGCTCCTGCAAATCCAATCGCGATCGATATTTTGGCGCCGGATCTGTGCCCGCGTTACGCCGCGCTCGCGATGGCGGGAATAAAAATCGGCCCTTCGCCGATCCTGATTCGCCGCCGACTCGAACTGTGCGGGATGCGCCCGCTCAGCAACGTCGTCGATGCGACCAACTACGTGATGCTCGAGCGCGGGCAGCCGCTGCACGCCTTCGACCTCGCGAAAATTGCCGGCGGAAAAATAATCGTGCGCCGCGCAGGCGACAACCGCGAGTTCGTCACCCTCGACAACGTAACGCGCGCGCTCGCACCCGACGATCTGCTGATCGCCGACGCGCAAAAGCCGCTCGCAATCGCCGGCGTGATGGGCGGCCTCAACTCCGAAGTCAGCGAAGCCACCACGTCGATCGTCCTCGAAAGCGCATTCTTCGATCCGATCTCGATCGCCAAGACCTCGCGCCGCTTGGGCCTGACCAGCGAGGCCAGCTACCGCTTCGCACGCTCGATCGATCGCGCCGGGCAGGCGGCGGGCGCGACGCGCGCGGGCGAACTTGTCCGTCAGATCGCGCGCGGCAAGGTCTCCGCGCCAATCGTCGATCTCGAGCCGGCTGCCGCGCCGCGCCGCGAAATTGCGCTCGACCTGCCCGCGATGGCCGCGCTGCTCGGTGTCGAAATTCCCGCCACGACCGCGAAGGCGCGCCTGGTATCGATCGGATGCGAGGTCAAAGCCGCAGGACGCGGCAAGTTTACCGTCGTCGCGCCGCCGTGGCGTCCCGATATCAACGAGGCCGCGGATCTTGCCGAAGAAGTCGCGCGCCTGGGCGGACTCGAAGATATTCCGGAGGCACTGCCGCCGCGCGTCGCAGCGATTGCCGCCGCAAATCCGGAGCGCGAATTTATCGCCGGCACGCGCGAGGTGATGCTCGGCGCGGGGTTGACCGAGGCGATGACGCTCGCTTTTATCGCGCCGGCGGACAACGCCCTGTTCGGCGGTATCGCGCCGGATGCGACCGCGGTCAGAGTCGAAAATCCTCTCTCCGCCGAACTCGGCGAGCTGCGCCTTAGCCTGCTGCCCGGCTTGCTCGCGGCGCTGCGTTTCAACCTCAACCGGCAGGCGAGCGCGTTTGGAGCCTTCGAGATCGCAAAGACTTTCGCACGCCTGGGCGACTACACGCGCGAGCGCCAAGTGGTCGCCGGCGTGAGTTACGGACCCTATGCGGCCGCAACCGTTGGCGACAAAGGCCTGCAGGCGGGATTTTTCGCCGCCAAAGGAATCCTCGAAACTTACTTCGCCGCGATGGACCTGGCGGCTCGGGTCGAGTTCCGCGCGATCAATCCCGCCCACGCGCCTTTTCTGCATCCTGCGCGATCGGCGGAGATCCTGCTCGACGGCGAAGCGGCCGGTTACGTGGGTGAATTGCATCCACGCGAGGCGCTGCGGCTGGATTTGGGCGCGCCATGCGCTGTGTTTGAACTTGACTTAGAGAAATTCATTTCTTATGGTTTCACGCCGCGTAAAACGATTGCGCCGCCCCCGCGATTTCCGGCTATTCGCCGCGATCTCGCGCTGGTAGTCGATCGTATCTTTCCGGCCGCGATGGTGGCGCGGACGGTGCGCGACTCGACTACCTCGCCGCTTCTGGAAAACGTCGAGGTGTTCGATGTGTACGAGGGACAGGGGATTGCGCCGGGCCGGAAGAGTATCGCACTGGCTTGTTTGTACAGGGCAACGGATCGCACGCTGACGGATGCGGAGGTTAATCGCGTTCATACTGCATTAGTCGAGCAGGCACGGACGCGGCTGGGGGCGGAGTTGCGGCAATAAAGCGTGCTCATAGCGAGCGAACGGGTGGGGACCTATACGCCGCAGGGCATGACCAAAGCTGACCTCGTGGATTTGATCTACGAGCGGGTGGGCTCCTCGAAAAAGGAAGCCTGTGAAATCGTTGAAGCCGTCTTCGCGATCATCAAGGACGGTCTGCGCAACGACGACCGGGTGAAGATCTCCGGCTTCGGCACCTTTGTGGTCAATCACAAGCACGCCCGCCGCGGACGCAATCCTCAAACCGGCGCCCCTATCACAATTGACTCCCGGCGCGTGCTATCCTTCAAACCGAGTCAGGTTCTGAAGGACCGAGTGAACAACGGCACGTCCGGGAAGCCATGACCCGAAACAAACCCATCTCAAAACGCAAGCGCGCCAAACCGGCCAAGCCGGTCAAACAGATCGCGCGGGCGCGCGCCGCCGCGCGGCAGGCGGAAATTCCCGAACGCGGCCTGAAGATCGGCGAAGCCGCCGTACGAATCGGGGTCGAGACCTACGTCCTGCGTTTCTGGGAAACCCAGTTCCCGTTCCTGAAGCCCAAACATTCCCGCACCCGCCATCGCTTCTACCACGCGCGCGACCTCGCGGTGCTGAGCCTCATCAAGCGCCTGCTGCATCAGCAGGGCTTCACCATTGCCGGGGCCAACAAGCACATCAAGGAGCACGGAATCGACGCGCTGATGATCGCGAAGGGCGCCCGGCCCTCTCCGGCGCGAATCGCCGATTCGTCTGCGCCGCCGCGCAACGGCAGTGCCGATCCGCGTCCGCCCGACGCTCCGACACGCCGCGTGTTGAGCGAAGTCCGCCGCGACCTCGAAAATCTCCAGCGCCTGCTCCGCGGCTAGCAAATTTCGAGTAGTGCTTCGGGTTGCCCGACGAGAAACCTGCATGAAACGCGGACTCGGAGCATGGACGCCTCGGGATTCCTCGCCCAAGGCTCGGAATGACGATCGGGGGCTCGGCTGAGACTACGATAATCGTGCACCAAGCCCACATCCGTCATTCCGACCGCATGGAGGAATCCCTAGGCGCTCATGCACTCATCCTCGCGTGGTGTAAACGTCGCAGGCCGAGCACGGAGTTCGCGCGGCATAGGCGACCGTCGATCGGTCAAACTCAACCAATTTGCGACTCTTCTTGCCGCTGGCCGCTCGGAACGGGATAATGTGTCAGGTGTGGATGCGGGTCGAGGCAGAGCGATGCGGGAACGCACGTGCGCGCTGATCGTGATTGGCAATGAAATCCTGTCCGGTAAGGTGCAGGATTCCAACGCCTATTTCGCCGCCCGTGAGCTGCGCACCGCCGGAGTGGCGCTGATGCGCGTCGCAACTATTCCGGATGAAATCCCAGTTATCGCGCAGGAAGTCGCGTGGTGCTCGGCGCGCTATGACTTTGTTATTACCTCGGGCGGCGTCGGCCCCACCCACGACGATCTGACGATGGAAGGTGTGGCGGCAGCGTTCCAGCGCGCACTGGTAATCGATCCGGAGCTCGAAGCGCTGATTCGCGATCATTTCACCGAGAAGCTCAACAAGGCCGGACTCAAGATGGCCTTCGTGCCCGAGGGCGCGATCCTGAACCGCGCCGGGGACATCCGCTTTCCAACCGTGCAGATCGAAAACGTATATGTGCTGCCTGGAATTCCGCAGCTTTTCGAAGCCAAGCTGGCCGCGCTCAAATCGCGCTTCGCAACCGACCCCTACTTCATGCGCGCGATCTACACGCTCGCGACCGAAGGGGTTATCGCCGAGCATCTGGACGCCTGCGTGGCCGCTTTTCCGGAACTGATGTTGGGTTCGTATCCGCGGATCGGAAATCCCGAGTACCGGGTGAAACTGACGCTCGAATCAAAGGACGCCGATTACCTGGACCGCGCGTTCCATCATCTGATGGATCTCCTGCCGTCGGACGCGGTTGTGAAAACGGAATGATTAAAGTCGCAAGTGGTGCGGTGGAGTTTTATCGGAGGATGTTTATGCGAATATCGAACACTCATAACAATCGGAATCGGATCGCGGCATACGCGCTGGCGGCGATGCTCGCGATGCCGATCGGGCCCCTGGCTGGCAGTCTCGCGCAGGCGCAAACCGCGCCCGCCGCGGGCGCAACCCCAGTCCAGGTCCCGCAACCCAATGAGGGCGGCGTGAACTGGCCCGGCGCAGGCTACGGCGCCGCGGCACTGCTCGGCAACGTGCTCTACATCCCGGCCAAGCTCGTGTACGCGGTGTTGGGCGGAATCGGCGGTGGCGCGGCATTTCTTCTGACCGCCGGCAACACGCAGACCGCAAACACGATCTGGCGCAGCTCTCTGGGCGGAGACTACGTGCTGACGCCGCAAATGGTCGCCGGAGAAGAGCCGATCAATTTCAGCGGCCCGACCGAGACCGCGCCAACGCCGCCAGACAATAGTGGCGCATCCGCGGTGCAACCGATGGCGCCGATGCCGCCGCCCGCGGCCCCGGTCGCATCGACGGGTTCCGGATACCCGTCAGGCTCGCAACCAATGGACAACGGCTCCGGACCGGTGAGGAACGCTCCCGCGCTACCTAGCACGAGTATCGAGTAGCGCGCCGTTGGTGACGAACCCGTGGCGCGATGCTTGCGATTTTTCGCGGGCATCGTGACACGCGGGGCGTCGCACGAATTTCAATCAGGCCTGCGGATTCACGAACTGGCCGAAGGTCAGGACGTAGCCGTCGAGATCGCGGACCCAGATTTCGCGGATTCCATATTCTTGCAGCTCCGGCGGATCTGATACCGATGCGTTGTTGGCGACAAACTGCCGATAAAGCGCATCGATATCGCTGACCCAGACGTAGGCATCAATGGCGTCCGGCTTCCACTTGCGATTGGAGCCGCCATGCTTTTCGCCCGCACGGCGCAGCGCGATTCGAACCGAGTCGCGGCGAACGATCGTAAACTCCGGCGGCTCGCCGAAATAGTCGCCGAGATCGAAGCCGAAACGGTCGCGATAGAATTCCGCCGCGCGCCTGACGTCATCGACCAGGAACACCGGCGCTATCGCGTCGAGTTTCGATTCCATCACACAAACCTCCCGCTATTTTTGCTCGGCATACGCATACGGCAAATTTATCGCATGTGGCAAGCGTCGTTTCTCACATGCTTGCGCCGCGGGCAGCACGCTGCATGAAATCATTCATTTTGAATGGCCACTATCTCGCAACCATGCGAACCTATGATGCGTCATTCTTGAGAGACAAGTCACGGGGCCGGTTTGAAAAACGTGTGCGACGTGGCAGGACTATTGCTTCGATAACAACGATCAATCATGTCAGATGCCGGCACAATCGCGCGTGAAACCACTCCGAGCCGAACCCGGCAGACGCGCACGTTAGAGGACACCAATAAACTGGAGGCGCTCGATTCCTCCATAGCACCCTCAGTCGCGCGCGTCGTCAAGAGCGAGCGCGACTACCGGCTCGACTTCTGCCGCGGCCTTGCGCTGATCGTCATCTTCATCGACCACGTTCCCGGCAATCCGCTCAGCAACTGGACGCTGAGAAAATTCGCCTTCTGTGACGCGGCCGAAGTTTTCGTTTTGATTTCGGGAATATCCTCATATCTCGCGTACGGCGGAAAGCTCGAGCGCGAGGGATTTCTCAGATGCTCCGGCATCATCGGCCGGCGATGGATCAAGATCTATTATTCGCACCTGCTTCTGCTTTTCACCGTCGCGCTCGCGCTGCTCGTGGCGGGCTGGTCGCTCGGGCGGGCCGAGTACCTGGATTTCCTGCGGATGCGATGGCTGTTCGACGCGCCTCGCGACGCGATCCTCGCCGCCGTGACGCTGCGCTTTCTGCCCAACAATCTCGACATCCTGCCGCTGTATCTGATCCTGCTCGCGCTTGCGCCGGGCGTAATCTGGATGGTCAAGCGCGACATGCGCGTCGCTCTCGGGGCGTCGCTGGCGATCTATCTGATGACGCGATGGACTGGGTTCAATTTGCCCGCGGGAAATCAAGGCGAGGTCTGGTACTTCAACCCGTTCGCATGGCAGCTTTTGTACGTGATCGGAATTACGATCGGGCATCTGAGCAAAACCAAACCCATCAAGGTTACCGCCAACGCAAGAACCATGACCGTAGCCGCGGCGCTCGCGTTCATAAGCTTCGCCTTCGTGATGGCGGCGCCGTGGCGCGGCGCGGCGGTTGGCCTGGGTTTGTTCAATCCGCCGATCTATTTGTGGCCTGCGGACAAGACGATGCTCGCGCCGATGCGGGTGATCAACGTTCTAGCGCTGCTGTACCTGGTCGCGTATTTCGTCGCGCCGCAAGCCGGATGGCTTCGTTCCAGAATTGCCGCGCCGTTTCTGGCTTGCGGCCGTCATTCGCTGCCGGTCTATGGAGCGGGAGTCTTGCTGAGCTCGCTAAGCTATATCGCGTTGGCTCTTTCAGGCCACACTGCCGCCGTTGATACCGCCGTCAACGTGCTCGGAGTGCTGGCGACGTTCCTGATTGGCAGTGTGCTCGAGGCGCGCCGCGAAGCGCGCCAGACCGCGGCGCGCATCGATTCGCATCCCCCGCTCGCACTGGTGCGCCGGGAAGTCTGACCACGCCTGGACGCGAGCCTGGCAAGGCGCGCGGCGGCGCAGCCGCGTGCAATGGCGCGCGCTCGATGGTATTACCGGCGGTACAGCGCCGCTCAAACGCGGTCCACGAGGTTTCCCAATGGCATTCTCAAGCGATCTCTTCTTCGCGCCGGCCCACAAGCTCGCCGCGATGCTCAAGGCGCGTGAAGTTTCCTCGACCGAGCTGGTTGACGCTTTCATCGAGCGGATCGAGTCGGTCAATCACAACCTCAACGCGGTCGTGACTCTGGTCGAGGAGCGCGCGATCGAAGAGGCCGGCGCCAGTGACGCGCGGCTTGCAAAAAAGGGCGAGGCGCGTCCGCTGGAAGGCCTGCCGATCACGATCAAGGATTCGATCATCACCAAGGGCGTTCGCTCGACCTGGGGGATGAAGATTTTCGAGCATCACGTCGCCAACTACGACGCGCCCACCGTGGCGCGGCTGCGCGCGGCCGGCGCAATCGTTATCGCGAAGACCAACACGCCCGAGATGACGCTGGATTACGATTGCGACAATCCCGTCTTCGGCGCGACCAACAATCCATGGAACCGTGACCGCGTGCCAGGCGGTTCCAGCGGCGGCGAGGCTGCTGCTCTCGCCGCTGGAATGTCGCCGCTTGGGCTGGGCTCGGACTACGGCGGATCAATCCGCATCCCGTCGCATTTCTGCGGCGTGGCCGGCCTGAAACCGAGCTGGGGCACAATTCCCGGCAGCGGGCACATGTCGCCCGGAGTTCCGCCGCCGGCGGTCGCGCATATGGCAACGATCGGCCCGATGGCGCGCTACGTTGACGATCTGACTCTCGCCTACAATATCGTCAAGGGACCGCATCCGACCGCGCCCTACACGGCGCCGACGCCGGTGGCGCATCCGGAGCGCGTCGATGTGAAGAAACTCAGGGTCGGGTTCTTTACCGCCACCGGCGAGGTTCCGGTTGCGCGCGCGATTCGCGACGCGACGGTTCGCGCGGCGCGCGCGCTCGAGAAAGCCGGCGTCACGGTCGAAGAAGTGAAGCCTCCGGTCGAAGACGGTCCGCGCCTGTGGTTCGAATATGCGATGGCCGATGGCAGCGCGCTGCTGCGTAACGTGATCGGCGACAAGCTACACCTGTCGCGCGAGCGGCTGCGCAACATGCTGGCGAGTGCGGGTCAGGGGAAAACCGCGGCCGATTATTTTCTCATCTCGATCGTGCGCGACACCTGGCGGGTCCAGCTGGCGGAGTTCATGGAGC
>DATKSB010000085.1:0-25831 GCA_035531855.1 Binataceae bacterium (SeqCode) | reverse complement strand
CCAGCGGCGACCTCGCAGCGTATTCCACCACCGGCTCCGAGCTCTGGAGCTTCGCGCCCGACGGCGGCTTCGCGGGCAACCTGGCCGTCGCGGGAACAACCGTCTATTGCGGCTCGCGCAAGGGAACTCTCTACGCGCTGGATTCCGACACCGGCGCACAGAGCTGGAGCGTCGCCGGCGCGGCGGGAACTTCCGTCGCAGGCCCCGCGGTTGACGCGCTCGGCCAAGCCTACTTCGGCGCCGGATCATTGTACGCCGTCGATTCCTCGGGCACTGCGCGCTGGACCGCGCAGGCCTACGCGCCTGCCGTCGGCAGTATCGCCGTCGATGCGGATGGCGACGTCTATGTCGCCGTGGCTGACGGCACGATCACCAAGATCGGCGCCGACGGTTCCGCCGGATGGTCTTCGCACAGCGCGGGCAAGGTGCTGACGCTCGCAGCGTCGCCGTCGGGCGAGGTTTTTGTGGCGTCGTCGGACGGCAGAGTCTCCGCGCTCAAGTAACGGACCTCGCCGTGCGCATCAGAGATCTAATCCTTCTACTCGCGATCGCCGTATTGCCGCAGCCCGCGCTGGCGCAAACCGGATGCGGCATACCCAGCGCCGGCAATGACCATTGGCCGGTGGCGTCACCCGAGAGCGTCGGCCTCTCCAGCGCTGCGCTCTGTCCGATGGTGGAGTGGCTCACCGATTGGAAGGAGGGAAACGTGCACGCGGTTCTGGTCGCGCGTCACGGCAAGCTGGTGTTCGAGCACTATTTCACCGGCGCCGATGAGCGCCTGGGTCGCCCGGTCGGCCAAGTCGCATTCGGCCCCGAGACCAGGCATGACGAGCGCTCGATGACCAAGAGCGTTACCGACTTGATCGTCGGGATAGCTATCGATCGCGGATGGATTAAAAGCGTCGATCAAAGCGTGATGTCTTTCTTTCCGGAGTACGCGGATCTCCTCACGCCGGAGAAGAATCGCATCACTCTGCGCAATCTCCTGACGATGTCCTCCGGGCTCGAGTGGCACGAGTTTGATACGCCTTACACGAGCGACAAGAACAGCGAGATTCGGATGGACACCGCTCCGGATCCCTACCGGTACGCACTCGAACAGCCGGTGGCCGCGCCGCCGGGCGAAATATGGAACTACAATTCGGGATCTACCGAGTTGCTCGGTGCGATACTCCGTAAGGCGACCGGAAAGCCGCTCGATCAATTGGCGCGCTCGCTTCTGTTTGAGCCGCTCGGGATTGCGGACGTCGAATGGTACAAATACGCGCACGGCAATCCCAGCGCCGCCGCCGGCCTTCGCCTCAGGCCGCGCGATCTCGCAAAAATCGGCCAACTCGTATTGCAGCACGGCGCCTGGAACGGCAAGCAACTGGTCTCAGCCGCGTGGATCGATGCGTCCACGACTCCACAGATCAATGGTTTCCTCGTCTTCTTCTATGGATACCAATTCTGGCTCGGCCGCTCGCTCATCAATAAGCACGAGGTGGACTGGGCCGCCGCTTGGGGACTTGGCGGGCAGCGCATGTTCATCGTGCCCGAGCTTGATCTTGTAGTGGTGGTGAATGCCGGCCTTTACCGCAGCGACATGCAAGCCCAGGTGCCTCTCAAGATCCTCAACCAGTACGTGTTGAAGGCTGCCGAGAAGCCCTAGCGCCCCCGAGAGGTTAGACAATCCCGCTTGACGGGCTTCACGCCCGCGGTGTGAGATGGAACTCGATGGATGCAATCGACATAATCAAGCGCCGCCTCAAGGAAGACCGGGTCCCCGAGACTCCCGATGAGATCTCGCGCAAGAAAAAACGTCCGCGCGAAGTCGCCTTCATGGACGTGAACCTATGCTTCCCGTGCGGCAAATGTCCCGAGTTCTGCCCGGTCAATTGCATCGAGTACCTGAGCAATGGCAGCGTCCCCGGCCGCGGCGTGCAGCCGGTGCAGGATCGATTTCAGGAATGCATAGGATGCTACATCTGCGTCGAGGTCTGCTCGCTTTTGACCGATTACGACGCGATCCGGATGTACGATTCGGCGCTGGTCGAAGACGCGCTCGGGGTCAAGATCACCGACAATCCGCCCGCCGAAGAGATCCCCGCCAAACCGTACGAGGAATTGTTTTCCGAAGGCGGACTCTACCGCCATCTCGGCAAGGGCTCGCGAATCCGTGCTAAGATGAACGCCGAAGAGCGGGCGATCTTCGCACGCGAAAAAGCCAGAGGGTAGTCCGCGCAATCTTTGCGCGCGAAAAAGCTCGAGGTAGTCCGGGCGATCTTCGCCCGCGCGAAAAAGCCCGCCGGTAACTGTCCGAGACCTCCGACCGAAAATTGCGGGCCCTACTTTTTCGCGCGCCAGACTTCCGGCTTCTTGCCCTGGCTCATCGCGGGCAGCGAGGTCAGTTCGGCGCGCGCGGGCGTGATCAGCATCAGGCCGAACTCCTTCGACTCTGGTCCGTCGGGCCAGAACTGGCCGAGATCGTAATCGAAAACCTTGCTGTTCCAGACGCGTTTCTTCTCGGCCACGTCCTCGATAAATTTCGCCGCGCCGGTGATAGTCAAATGAATGAACTCGGTCCCGACCTGATAAAACAGCTCGACCTTCTGGTTGCGCGCCAGATGCCGCGCCTTGGCCGAATGCCTTCCCGTCGCGACCCACACCCTTTCGCCCTCGATCGCGGGATGCACCACGCGAACCTTGGGCTGATCGCCGCTCGCGGTCGCAAGATAGGCCCACGTCGCCTTCGCGCCAACCGCCTGCGCCTTACTCCAGAATTCCTTGGACTCCATAAGGTCACCTCCCTCGACGATGCGCGCCCGCATCGCCCGACGAAGGTAAACGATCCCGCCGCTCCAACGCCAGCGCCTCGCGTCGCGCGATGTCGTCCGAAGCGGATGCCGTCACGGCAACCCGCTTTTCGCGAGGTTGCGTCCGTCGCGCTCGCGCCGTGTTTGTTCGATCGTCCGCTGAACAGTCGCGGCCGCAAGCGGCTCTCCGGTGCGGAACACCCAGACTCCCCGCTTCTTTCTGAGCGAAGATCCTGCCGCGCATCGGTCGCGGCGCGATCCGATCGTCGATGCTTTCGTTTTATGCATACAGTTCCATCGCGCCGATCGCGCGCAAGCAGGATTCTACCGTCGTGCTCGATGCCTGTCATTCCCGCGCGTGGCTGCCGCCCGAAGGAATCCCGCCCTTCATCATGAGGCGGACGGTGTACCCAGTGGTACCTCGCCGGTCATCGACGGCGGGCGCGCCAACTCGCCTACCCATGTCAAAAGATCCGGGATTCCTCGCGCGCGGCAGCCACGCGCGGGGGAATGACACCTTCTCTTGCCGGGAGCAGTCCAGCGGCAGCCACCTTGAGTCCGCTGGAGCGAATGCTTTAATGGTTTAGCATGAGGACTCACGCGGTCACCGCGATTGCGGTTGCGGCGGTGATTGCAGGGGCAGGATGCGCGCCAGTCTCGCAACAGGAGATCGCGTCTCGGCAGGATGAAGCCTTCCACATCGCCATCGACTTCCAGCGCAAGTGCGATGCGAGATCTGAGGGAACCACAGACCTTTCGTTATTGACGCGCATCAGATGCATGAGTGGCACGCCGCTGCCGCCAGAATGCGAGAAGACGGATACTGACGATTTGCCCGGCTGTCGCGATTGGTTCCGTGGAATCAACATGGGGGCCGCTTCCCCCATAAATCCCGGACTGGCTGGGTTCTGGGCCGCTTTCCTGTGAACGCGATGCGAGCCGTTGGAGACAGTTACGGACCAAAAGATCAATCCACAGGCTGCGGCGAGGCGCGGTTTGACAGTGTCGCGGAGGGCCGTTAGCCTCGGGGCTTCGGCGGGAATTTTAGGGATGGAAAAGCAGGCTCGGCGCGCGCAGGTGTTGCGCCATGCAAAGCGGATATTCGCCCGCAAGGGATATCATCGCACCAACGTCGCCGATATCATCGCGCGCGCCGGAATCGCGCGCGGCACCTTCTATCTCTATTTTCAGAATAAGAAAGATTTGTTCGAGGAGCTGCTCGAGCAGGTGCTGACCGAGCTGACTAGCCGAATCCTGCGCTTGCGCGTCGGCGCGGGCGAGGCCGATCCCGTCGAGCAGCTTCGCGACAATCTGCGCCGCGTGGTCGAGTACGTGCTCGAAGAGCGCGAGCTGACCGATATCCTGCTCAATCATTCGGTTGGCTTCGATCGCGAATTAGATCAGCGCATCCGCGAGTTTTACGATAGAATCGCATCACTCATCCAGCGCTCGCTGGATTTGGGAATCGAGATGAACCTGGTGCGCAAGTCCGACACGCGCGCGATCGCGTACTGCATATTGGGAGCAATCAAGGAGATGGTGAGCCTGCTGTCGCGCACGCCAAAGTCCGACACCGCCGCACTGGTCGAGGAGATCCTGGATTTCGGCTTGCGCGGCGTCGCGCGGCCCGAGCTTTTGGAAGCCGCCGCGCGGGCCGGCAACGGTGCTCCGGGCACCCGCTTTTTATTTGCCCGCAACTAGAATGACATGTCAGTTTTAACCCAAAGAGAAGCGCGCCATCCGCGCAAAAAACCCCAAGCCGGCGTCGCCTTCTACGACCTCGACGGCACCCTGTGCGCGCTCAACCTCGTCCACTCGGCCCTGTTTATTCTGGCCAACCTGGGCGAATGGTCCGGTCGCGCCGCCTACCTCCTTTCATTCGCCGCGCGCGCGCCGCGCCTGTATCTGGCCGAGCGCAAGGATCGCCGATTGCTTAACCAAGTCCTGTTCGAGTCCTTTCAAGGCGTCTCGTCCGACCGGCTGTTCGCGCTCGGCGAGGAATACTGCGAGCGCGTTTTGCTGCGGAATCTCTATCCGCGCGCGGTCGAGATTCTAAGCGCCAACCGCGACTTCGGACTCGAACCCGTGCTCGTCACCGGCTCGCCCGATTTCATCGCTGAGCCGCTCGCGCGCCATCTCGGCGTCAACCACGTCGCCGCCAATCGTCTCGTGATGTCGCGCGGGCGCGCAACCGGGCGTATCGCCGCGCCGGTGATGGCGGCGGAAGAGAAAGCCGCGTGGTGCGCGGATTTTGCCGCCGAACGCGACCTCTCGCTCGAGGCGTGCTGGGGCTACGCGGATTCGTATTACGATCTGCCGTTTCTCGCCGCACTGGGGCATCCTGTAGCCGTCAATCCTGATCGCAAGCTGCGTGCGGCCGCGCTCGGCCGCAGTTGGCCGATCATCACCTTCGACAAATACCGCGACTCCGCCGCCGCAACAACTGAGGGCGATCGCGCGCTGGCCGCTTGCGGGGAGATCATCGATGGCGCGTCCTGAGGCCAAACTCAAAGAACTCAAGACCGCCGATCTCAGGCACGAAGTCGGCGCGCGCCGCGACCTGGTGGTCACCGTCAACCGCCGCTCCGAGCGCAGGCTTATCGCCTATGGCGAAGAGTTCCTGTACGAAAAACTGCCGGTCGGCACGCGCGTCATCTATCCTCCGCCGCCGCTCGAAGAGTTGCCCGATCCCGACCAGGCAATTCGCTACGCGCTCCTGCGTCCGGAAAATGCCGATCCGCTATTCGCGCAGCTCAACCCGAACATGCGGGTCACGATCGCGATCGACGATATCAGCCTGCCGCTGCCGCAGATGCGCGCGCCCGATATCCGCGAGCGCGTTCTGAACCAGATGCTCCAGACGCTGGCGGATTACGGCGTCGATGACGTCCACATCATTATCGCAACCGCGCTGCATCGCCGGATGACCGAGGCTGAGATCCGCCGCGTCGTCGGCGAACGCGCGTTCAAGCAGTTCTGGCCCGATCGCCTGTACAACTTCGACGGCGAGAACCGCTCGGAAATCACGATGCTCGGAAAAACCGATCATGGCGAGGAAGTCTGGCTCTCGAAGCGCGCCGCGGAATCCGACTTGCTCCTCTATGTGAATATCAATCTGGTTCCGATGGACGGCGGGCACAAGTCAGTCGCGGTCGGCCTCGCGCCATACCAAAGCCTGCGCCATCATCATAATCCCGCGACCTTGCGCGATTCTCATTCGTACATGGACCCCAAGCATTCGGGCTTGCATCGCTCAGCCAACCGGATGGGCGCAATAGTCAAAGAGCACCTGAATGTGTTCACCGTCGAAACCGCGGTCAATACCCACATGTACGGCGGGATGATGGATTTCCTGCACAAGAACGAAGATCAGTTCAGCGACTGGGATCGCACCCGCACCAATGCTTTCCGCTGGACCATGCGCAATATGTCGAGCGAGCTGCGCCGCAGCGTTCTGCATAACTACCGTTCGCCCTACGGGATGACGGGGGTATGGGCCGGAGATACCGACGCGGTGCATGAAAAGGCGCTCGCGAAGGTCTTCCAGCAATACGCAGTTCCGGTCAAGGGACAGGCCGACATACTAATCGTCGGCGTGCCGTTCATCTGTCCTTACAATGTCAACTCGATCATGAACCCCATTCTGGTGCAGTGCACCGGGATGGGTTACCTGTTCAATATGTACCGGAACAAGCCTCTGGTGCGCCCCGGCGGCACGATGATTATCTGCCATCCGCTGCGCGACGAGTTTCATCCGGAGCATCACCCGAGCTACATCGAGTTTTACCATCGATGCCTCGCTGAGACGACCGATTCCGTCGAGTTGGAAAAGAACTTCGAGCGCGAGTTCGCGCGTAACCCGACCTACACCCATATGTATCGCTACGGCCACGCCTATCACGGGGTGCATCCATTCTACATGTGGTATTGGGGCGAACCCGCGCGCCAGCATGTCGGCAGGGTAATCGCCGCCGGATGCGAACAGCCCGAGGTCGCAGCGCGGCTAGGATGGGACGCGGCTGACACGCTCGATGAAGCAATCGCGATGGCGACCTCAGAGCTCGGGCGGTCGGCGTCGATTACCTACTTGCATCTTCCGCCTTTGGTGATCGCGGACGTTGAATAGCTATTAGTTATTAGATGCACATGCCGGGCAACAACGGAAATTTCCGCGGGGCGAATGGACGTGCAAGCAGTGCGATGCCGCCGCTCGAAGAGATTTTCCGCAAGCGGCGCATCTTCCTGACCGGCGCGACCGGCTTTCTGGGCAAAGTCTTCCTGATGCTGCTCCTGCGGTGGCATCCAGAGCTCGACCGCGTATTCATTTTGGTCCGCGGCGACAAGAAATCGAGCCTGAACCGTTTTCGGCGCGAAATTCTCGACTCACCCGCGATGGCGCCGCTGCGCGAGCATCTCGGCTCGCGCTTCGATCACTATATAGAAGAAAAGGTGACCGTTGTCCCCGGCGATATTACAAATCCCGAGCTGCTGGCCGCGGATGCGGACCCGATCCGGAGCGGCAGTATCGACGCCGTGGTGCACAGCGCCGGATTAGTCAACTTTGAGGCGTCTCTGTCGAAGTCGATCGAGGTCAATGCGGGGGGAGTGGCTAATGTTGTGGCGTTCTGCCGCAAGCTCGGCGCCGCGATGCTGCATATCTCGACCTGTTATGTCGCCGGCGCCGCCGACGGGCATCGCTTCGAGGACGATCTTCCTCAGAACTGGTGTCCCGCGGGACGCAAGAGCTTTAATCTCGAACGCGAGGTTCGCGACGCCCGCGCAGCAATTGCGCGGGTCGAAGCGGAATCGCGCGACCAGCAGCGAACCGCGGAGTTTCGCGGTGAGTCCGACGACGACGGCGCGGAGCTTGAAACCCGCGAAGGCGCACTCGAGCATCGCCGCAAAGCCTGGGTCGAAGAACGTTTGAAAGAAGTAGGCAAGCAACGCGCTTTGAAGTGGGGATGGCCCAATACCTATAGCTACACCAAAAGCCTCGGCGAACAGTTAGTATTGGCGGCGCGCGGCGATCTCGACGTGACCGTCGTGCGGCCCGCCGTGATCGAGAGCGCGCTCGCCGATCCGTTCCCCGGATGGAACCAGGGCGTCAACACCAGCGCTCCGTTGACCTATCTGTCGGGACGCGGATACCGCTTCTATCCGGCGAAGGCCGAGCTGGTGCTCGACGTGATTCCGGTCGATCTCGCGGCCCACGCGATGATCCCGATTCTCGGCGCGCTCCTTATCAGGCGTCAGCAGCCGATTTACCAGCTATGCACTTCCGATCGTAATCCACTGCCGATGCGCCGCCTGGTCGAGCTGACCGCACTGACTAATCGCCGCGACCATCGCGGCGACAAAGGTTCTTCCGCCCGGATGGCGAAGCATCTCGAGGCTGTAGTCGTCTCGCAAAATACCTACGACCTCGCGAGCGAAACGCTGCCGCGCATTCTCAAGCGCGCCGCCGAGATCGCGCGCTCAGTGGTCGGCGAGGATTCCGAACGAATCAAGCAGCTCGAAACGCGCATCGACACGTTCAAGGACAACACCGACCTCGCGCGCGAGCTGGTCGAGGTTTACCGGCCGTATATTCAGGAGCTGATCTATACTTTCCACGGCGCGAATACGCGCGCGCTGTATGCCGGCCTCGCGCGCGAGGACGTGAAGCATCACCCGTATCGCCCCGATCTGATCGACTGGCGCGATTACTGGATGAACATCCATATGCCCGGTCTGCGCCGGCATATCTTCGGCCAGCTCGACCTGCATACGCGCCGCCAGCGTTCGCTGCCGCGCTATCGCAACCTGGTCGATCTGCTCGACCGCGCCGCGGAGCGTTACGGCTCCGCGCCCGCACTGATCGCGCGGCGCCCTGCCGGGGAGCGTACTACTATCAGCTACCGCGAGCTGCGCGACCGCGCGCATCGCGCCGCCCTGCTGCTCGCGCGCCGCGGAATCAAGCCGGGCGACCGCGTGCTGCTCGTGTCCGAGAACTCGCCCGACTGGGTGCTCGGCTTTTTCGCGATCCTGTGCGCGGGCGCAGTCGCGGTGCCGCTCGATCATCTGATTTCGGCCGACGAGCTTGCGCCGATCTGCAAGATCGCGCAGCCGCGCGCCGCACTGCGCTCGAGCGCCGTCGCCAAGCACCTCGGCAACGCGATCCGCACGGTTGCTCCAGGAGCGGTCGAGATCGATCTGGCCGAGCTCACGCGCCCGTTTATTCTCGACAAGGCAGCGGCAATCGTCGCTCCGCCCGAGCGCAAAGCCCTCGCCTCGATCGTCTTTACCTCCGGCACGACAGGCGCGCCCAAAGGCGTGATGCTGACGCACGGGAATTTCGCGGCCGAAGTCGCGATGCTAAGCCGCGTCTTCGCGCTGTCGGGCGACGACACCCTACTCTCTCTGTTGCCGCTGCATCATACGTTCGAGTTCACCTGCGGGATGCTGCTGCCGCTCGCGAGCGGTGCGGCTATCGCTTATCCGATCGAGTTCGACGCCAAGAACCTGTCGCGAATTCTCGGCGACGTGCGCCCGACCGCGTTGATCGGCGTGCCCGCACTGTGGGAGGCGGTCCATCGCCGAATCGTCGATGAAGTCGAAGAGCGTGGGCCGTTCTTCGCCGCAGCGTTCGGCCAGATGCGCGCGCTCAATCGCCGTCTGGACCGCGACTCCGGGATCAACCTCGGCTCGGTCCTGTTTCGGCAGGCGCATCAGGCCCTCGGCGGACGGTTGCGTCTCGCAGTCAGCGGCGGCGCGGCGCTGCCGTTGCGCGTCGGAGAATTTTTCAGCGATCTGGGAATCCATCTGCTCGAAGGCTACGGCCTGACCGAAGCCGCGCCCGTTCTGAGCACAGCGCATCCGGATGATCCGCGATGCCCCGGCTCGGTCGGCAAGCCGCTTAACGGGGTTGAGCTCCGGCTCGATTCCGACGGCGCCGAAATCGGAGAAATCTGCGCGCGCGGCGGAAACCTGATGGCAGGTTACTATCGCAATCAATCCGCGACCGACGAAGTTTTGCGCGACGGATGGCTGCATACTGGAGATCTCGGGCGCCTGGACGCCGAGGGGCGGCTGTATATCGTCGGCCGCGCCAAGGAAGTGATCGTCGATTCGGGCGGCAACAATATCTATATCGACGAGCTCGAAGAGGCGTACGGACATTCGCCGTACCTGCGCGAGATCGCGGTGGTCGGATTGCAGGTCGCGCAGGGCGAGCAGGTCGCCGCGCTGGCGGTGCCGGCGTATGCGCGTGGCGAGAGCAGACGCACAGTCGAAGACGGGCTGCGCGCGCACTTCGAGAAAATCGCGCAGGGACTGAGTCCGCACAAGCGCATCCGTATTCTGCGCTTCACCGACGCCGATCTGCCGCGCACCCGCACGCGCAAGGTCAAGCGCATCGAGGTCACCGCGCTCCTGCGCCGGATGCTCGCCGCCACCAGCGCCGAAAGCGCCGCCGCCGCGCATAGCTCGGAAGTCGAGCCGTGGCTCGCGCAGGCGCTGGCGCAAGTCTCCTCGGAACGGATCGCGATCAACCCTGCCACGCGCCTGATCGAGGATCTCGGGCTCGACTCGCTCGCGATGGCCGAACTCGGAGAACACATCGCCGAGCATGCGGGGCGCGACGTCGGGCCCGAAGAGATGAGCGATCTCCGCACCGTCGAGGATCTCCAGCGCGTCGCACAGACGGGTGCCGGCAGCGGCCGCGTGCGGATGCCGTCATACGCGAGGTTCGCCGATCCTTACACTCCGATGCTGCCGGCGGCAGTGCGCGGACTGGCGCGGCGGATGCTCCGGCGCTCGCAGCAGAGCGCTTTCCAGACGTGGCTGCGGCCGGAAATTCTCGGACGCGGCAACGTGCCCGCGAACCGCAACGTGGTCGTGGTCGCCAATCATTCGAGTCATCTGGATTTCGGCCTGGTCGGCTACGCGCTCGGAAGGGTGGGCGACGATCTGGTCGTGCTCGCCGCCAAGGATTATTTTTTCAACACCGGCGCGCGCCGCTTTCTCGCGGCCAACTTCACTTCGCTAATCCCGTTTGATCGCGAACGCGCGCAGCTCGAATCGCTTGATGACGCGCTGGCCGAACTCGCCGCCGGCAAGAGCGTGCTGATGTTTCCGGAAGGCACCCGCTCCGCCGACGGCGCGATCCACGAATTCAAGAGCGGTGCCGGGTACCTTGCGCTGCGCAGCGGATGCGACGTGCTGCCGGTTCTGATCCGCGGCACCCACGAGGTCCTGGGCAAGGGCAGCCTGTGGCCGCGGCGTCATCCGGTGGAAGTCAGGATCGGCAGCGTGATCACGAACGCCGCGATGCGCGCGCTGTCGGAGAATGGCGAGGGGATGGGCGCGTACCGCAAGCTCGCCGAGCACATGCATCAGGCGGTAGTCGCGTTGGGCGCACCGGCGCGCGCGCGCAAACCCGCGGTGATCAAGCCCTCGCTCGAGCCGGAGCATGGCAACCCGAAATCACCAGAGAAGTCTTCTGCCGGTTCTCCCGCGCGAAACGATCGCGCCCGCAATCGCCGCGGCGCCAAAGCGTGAAACGGCGCGCCGCGATTCTGTGCGCGATTGCCCTCTTCGCGATCGCGCCGGCCGCACACGCATGGGACAGCGGTACCCATCGGATGATCGCGGGCCTGGCGGTCAGTGCCCTGCCGGCTTCGGCGCTGAAAGATACGCTCGCGGCGAACGAACACGCGCTCGAAGCTGACGCAGTAGCTCCCGATACAATCCTGCGCGATCGCTACGGACACGCCGAGTCGATCCGGCATTACATCGATCTGGAAATGTACGGCGCCGATCCGCTCTCCGCTCTGTCGCCGGATTTGAGCACGATGCTGTCGCGGTACGGCAAGTATCGGGTCGATAAGGCGGGAACTCTCCCGTGGACGATCGAGAGCGAGGCGGCTCAGGTCCGCGAGGACTGGCAGCGTGGCGACTGCGCCGGCGTCGTCACGCATTCGGGTTATCTGGCGCACTACGTCGGCGACGCGAGCCAGCCCCTGCATACTACTATTCGCCACGATTGCAGCCGGGCGCAGCGCGGATGCCACGCGCGAATCGAGAACGCCGCCAACCATCGCACCCGCGATATCGAGCGCTCGGCCGCGCCGGAGGTTCGCGTCAGCACAATCGCGGGAGTGTGGCCCACGGCAATTGCCGAGATCTCGCGCTCGCACGCGCTGGTCGGCCGAATCATCGCCGACGATCGCGCCGCGCGAACTGCGGGCGGCGGCAACTCCGCATACGCTGACGCGCTGTTCGCGCACGACTCCGCACTTTTCAGCGAACAGATCGCCGACGCGGCATCAACGCTCGCCTCGATCTGGCTCTACGAATGGAAACTGGCGGGCAGCCCGAATCGATGCATCGGCCGGCAATGACGCGCCTGGGCAAATGATGGCATACTGGAATTGACTATTCCGACCCGGCTAAATTCATGACGATGGACTGGTTTGGCAAAAACTCCGACGGCCATCCGCGCTCGACGCGCGGCGACCGCCGTCCTTCAGTCAGCGAGATCACCGACGAGCTGGTGATTGGCGAATATCCCGCGCCCGAAGATATCGGATGGCTCAAAGACACCTACGGCATCACCGCGGTGCACAATCTTCAGGACGACGAGGACTTGCGCATCAACGGGCTCAGCGCGAAAGAGCTGCGTGGCGAGTATGACGCGCGCGGAATGATGTTCGTCCGCACTCCCATCCAGGACGGCAGCGCGGACGCGATGGCCGAGCGGCTGGAAGCCGCGCTCACGGATTTGTGCGAGTTGATGAAAACCCGCGGCCGGGTTTATCTGCACTGCAACGCGGGGATGAACCGCGCGCCTACGCTCGCGATCGCATATCTGCGCGCGTGCCGTCAGATGTCGCTCGAGGAGGCGATGCTGCTGGTCAAACGCCACCGCGCATGCGGCCCCTTCATGACCGTGCTCGAAGATCATTTCGGGCCGCGCCACGTGAAGCCCGCCAAGTGACACCACAATGACCAGCGCGGCGGGAACCATCTCCGGACCATTGCCGCGCCAGCGTATCCTGCTGGCCTGCGCTTGGGCTGTACATCTGTACACTGCGCTCGGAGCGGCGGCGGGATTGCTCGCGATCTATTACGCGGCCGAGCAGAATTTCCCCATGTCGTTCATCGCGATCGGTATCGCGATCTTTATCGACTCGAGCGACGGCGCGCTCGCCCGCTGGGTTGACGTGAAGCATCGCGTGCCCTCGTTCGACGGCTCCCTGCTCGACAATATAGTTGACTACCTGACCTACACGGTCGCGGCCGTGTTCCTGATGCTCGAGGCGGGCATCATTCCCAAAACAATTCCCGGCCTGGTGCTGGCGTGCTTCATCATGCTGGCCAGCGTGTACGGCTTCTGCCAGACCGACGCGAAGACCGACGATCATTATTTTCTCGGATTCCCGAACTACTGGAATATCGTCGCGTTTTATCTCTACTGCCTGCACTGGCCGAGCGTGATCAACTGGGCGATCCTGATTATTTTCGCAGTGATGGTGTTCGTGCCGATCAGGTACATCTATCCGAGCCGCACGGTCCCGCTGCGGCCGCTCACTCTCGCCTACGGAATCGTGTGGGCGGTCGTGACCTTCGCGATGCTGCCGATGCTGCCGATCGTCAACCCGATCATGCTCGGAATTTCGCTCAGCTATATCGTCTACTACTTCGTCGCGTCGTTCGTGCTGCATGCGCGCACCGCGCGAGCCGCCACGCCATGAGCGGCGCTCCAGTCGGCCTCGAACGGGCGGGCTCCTGGCTGCAATCGATCGAAGCTGATTCTCCGATTCTGCTGATCGCGCCGCACGGCGGCCGCGCCGGCGCGGCCTCGCGCGCAACGCTGCATCCCAAGGTCAACGATCTTCACACCGCGGATATCGCGCGCGAGCTCGCGCAGCGGCTCGGCGCCGCGGCGCTGATCAACTTCGGGATGGATCGCAACCGGCTCGATTGCAATCGCCTGACCCAGCTTGCCGAACAGGCGCCATGGATCCTTGAAATGATCGCCGAGCGCGTGACCAATATCGTCGCGCGTCACGGCCGCGCGACCGTGCTGATGATCCACGGATGGAACATTATCGAGCCGCGCGTCGATCTGGGCCTGGGCGTGCGAACGATCGGCGGCGAGCTGCGCCCGACCGGGCAGGCGCGCGTCTCCGCCAGCGACGAGTTTATCCGCGGACCGCTGATGGATTTCGCGGCGCGGCTCCGGCAAAGCGGCGTCACTGCGACTTTCGGAATGCGCTATCCGGCGGGAGCGCTGCACAACCTGGTGCAGGCGTTCACCGAGCGTCATCGCCAGAGCGCGGTCGCCGCGCTCCGAACGATCGCGGCGCTGTCCGAGAGCGCGCAGGTTGATGCCGCGCAGCTCGAACTCTCGGTCGCAGTGCGGATGCCCGGACGGCTGCGCGATCGATGTATCGACGCACTCACCGACGCGTTCGGCCCACGCGCCGAAGCGCCGTCGCGATCCGGCTCGCGGCTGAAGATCGTGCGCGAGCCGATGCCGCGTCCGGCGGCGCCAGCGCGCGTCGCCGCGCCGTCGGTGCCGACGCGAGTCGGCGTCGAGTTCTTCGATCCGCGCGCCGGCCTCGGCGCGATGGCGAGCTTCGATCTCGGCGGCGGCTTCGGCGCGCGAATCATGTTCCTGTCAAAGGGACGCCGCGTCGCGCTCTGCACCTGTGAAGGTCGGGTCAAGCTTGCCGGCGACGGACTCTCGCTCGGACCACTCGCGCTCGCGGTCGAGGGGCGCGAGCTGCGCCTGGGATTTTCCGGTCCAATCGTAATCGTGCCTGACGGTTCAGCGTACTTAAGTATCGAGCGCGCGCTGGCGTCAGGACGGCTCGATCCCGCGGCGCGCGCAGAGCTCCGTATGCGGCTGCCCGAAACTGGATTCGACCCGGCCGCGATTCTCGGCGGCGGAGCCGCGCCGCGCACGGCGGATTCGATTTCGACTTTCGCGGAAATGACCGGTACGGTCGAAATCGACGGCGAAACGATCGCGCTGCGGGCAGTCGCACGGGCTGGCCTGTCGTTCACCGGACTCGGTCCGCAGAAATTTCACGAGCGGCGAATGCTGTGGGCGTACTTCGAGGACGGGCGCGAGCCCAGGGCACTCGAGCTTCGCACCGTCAGCGACGAATCCGCCGAGCCGCATCGCAAAGCTATTTTCCTCGACGCCGACGGATGGACCAGCGGCGAGCTGGACACGCTCGAAATCGAAACGCCGTCGCCCGAGGAAGCGCCGACGAAAATTTCCGCGCGGGCACGATGCCGTCACGAGGCAATCGGGATCGAAGGCGCGGTCTCCGCGTTCGTGCCGCTTTCGCGGCCGGGCCCGGACCACAGCCGAATTTTCACCACGCTTGGATTCGCGAAGTTTCGCGCGGACGGTCGCGAGGGCGCCGGGATGTTCGAGCACTCAAGGGTTGTCGAGCAGGCGCCGGCGACCGATGAAGACGACGAGGATTCGCCGTCCGAGTAAATGATCGGTGTCAGACTCCTGACGACGGAGCGGCGCGTCCGAGCAGGATCATCCGCTCGACATCGTGCGCGAGGCCGAGCAGATTCTTGCCGAGCGGAGTGTCGGCGTACTGATGCACGAATAGCACGCCGCGGTCCGACGCTTCCGCCAACCGCGGATCAAACGCCAGCCGCGCGAGGATTGGAAGCCCGAACTCGGTCGCGACGCCCACCAGGTTTCCCTCGGGCATCAGCGGCCGGACTGAGCGGCATCCGTCGCAATTGAAGCCGGCCATGTTTTCGAGCAGGCCGGTGACCGGCGCGGCGAATTTCGCCGAGAGCCGAATCAGGTGACGGGTCGCAGCAACCGCCTGCTCCGACGAATGACTCACCAGCATCACGTTGGTTAGCGGCGCGATCTGCGCGACCTGATACAGCCGGCCCGCTCCAGGAGCGACGTCGATAATCACCGCGTCGAGCGCCCCCAGGCGCGCCAGCGAAAGCATCCGCACCAGAGCGTCGCAGTAACCGATCTCCTGCGCAGATTCGGCCTGACTGGGCGCCGCGTCTTCCAGAAATGAAATCGCCGGAGCTTCTCCGCCCGCGATCATCTCGCTGGATACGACGCGCAAACCGTGCGGCCCCGCCGCCGGCTCGATCCCCTCGACCATCGGCAACCCGCGCGGCGGCTTCATCCCGAGCATCCGGATGACGCTAGGCGCGTTCAGGTCGGCATCGACGATCGCGACTTTGCGTCCGCGCAGCGCAAGCGCGCTGGCCACGTTCACCGCGACCACGCTTTTACCCACGCCGCCTTTGGCGCTCGCGATCGCGATCACCGCGCCGGCGCCCGCAAGGTTGTCGCGCACACGCTCGATATTGCCGCGCAACGCCGCCTGCGCCGGTTCGAGTCCGTCGCGCGTTTCAGAATCCGTAAAAATCCTCATACAAACGGTCTGGCGACCATCCGGGCCGATCCACTCCCCCTCGCGCGCGACACCACTTAAGCGCGCGAACCTTCGCCTGATGCTACGTGCCGAGCACAAACGGCACAATCCTGAAAAAACGCGCCTCGGCGGTAACAGGCCTGAGGATACTTTTGCTATCACTGGGCGAAGAAGCGCGCCAACGATCAGGCCGCGTGCCAGAGGTGTTTGCGATGCCCGGACCGCTCGAGGGAATTCGTGTCGTGGAACTTGGCTTCTGGGTCGCCGCGCCGGCGGCGGGCGGAATCATGGCCGACTGGGGCGCGGACGTGATCAAAATCGAACCGCCGGAGGGCGATCCGTTTCGCGGACTGTTCCTCAAAAGCGCCGGGCTCGAAGTGCCGATCAATCCGCCCTTCGAGCTCGACAACCGCGGCAAGCGCAGTATCGCGCTCAACCTCGAAACCGATGACGGCCGCGGAATCGCGCGAGAGCTTATCAAACGCGCCGACGTCTTCGTCACCAATTTGCGCGCCAAGGCGCTCATCCAGTTTGCCATGCGTTATGAAGATCTGCGCGAGCTGAATCCGCGCCTGGTCTATTGCCACGTCACCGGCTACGGCTCGCGCGGCGCGGAGATAAATCGCGCGGCCTACGATGTCGGCGCGTTCTGGTCGCGCGCGGGCGTCGTGTCGACTCTTACTCCCGCAGGTCAGGAACCGGCCACGCAGCGCGGCGCGATGGGCGACCATACCACCGCGATAACGGCGACCAGCGCAATCTGCGCGGCGCTGGTCGCGCGCGGAAAAACCGGCCAGGGACAGAAGGTCGAGACTTCGCTGATGCGCGTCGGCGGCTACTTCATCGGATGGGACGTCAATATCCGGCTGCGACTCGGCGTTCCGACGGTTGCGGGCACGCGGCATACGACACCGAATCCGCTCATCACGTCGTATCACGATTCGAACGGCAAATGGTTCTGGCTGTTGGGTTTGCAAGGCGATCGGATGTGGCCCGATGTGCTGCGCGCAATCGCGCGGCCGGATCTCGATCACGACGCCCGGTTCAACTCGATGACGGCCCGGCGAGAGAACGCGGCGGTGCTGGTCGATCTGCTGGACTCGATCTTCACGCAGAAAACGCTCGCGGAGTGGGCGCCGATTTTTGATCGCGAAAACGTGTGGTGGGCGCCGGTGCAGACCACCGAAGATCTGCTCGAGGATCCGCAAGCCCGCGCCGCCGGATTATTCGTGAAGGTCCCAACCGCCGACGGCGAAGCCGAGATGGTCGCGACACCGTGCGACTTCGGGGGCACTCCGTGGGCGCCCTCCGCGATGGCTCCCGAGCTCGGGCAGCATTCGGAAGAAATCCTGCTCGAACTCGGCCTCGGCTGGGAAGAAATCGGCCGCCTGAAAGAAGCCCGCGTAATTCCGTGAGCCTCAAGTCATAACGCAATGCGTCATCGCGAACATGATCGGCTGTGCGAGCTGGACGATCGTAATGCCGAAACGACGATGAGTGGAAATTATGCACAGGTCCTGATTGCCGTCCGCTGAGACCCCATTCGTCATTTCGACCGCAGGGAGAAATCCCGAGCGAAGGAGCACTGCATGCGGCGTTGGCGTAGAGCATGGACGCCCCGGGATTTCTCGCCTATGGCTCGAAATGACGATCGGAAAATCGCTGACGACGCGACGACTTTGTCGCTGCACCCCTTTGTGTCGATCGCATTACTCTATTCCGAGCTCTGAATAGACGGCGTCGAGCGTCGAGATCATTCGCGCGTCGTGGCGGCCTTCTTGCGATTCGAGCATCCCGTTGAAGACGAGCGCGACCACTACCTTGTGCTCCGGATCGACGAAGCCCGTCGAGGAGACATAGCCGCTGTGCCCCCATGTGCGGCGCGAGCATCGGTTGCCGAACCACGTTGCCGCGTTGCAGTACTGCTTTGAATCGATCACCACGCCAAGGCCGCGATCGAGTGGATAGCCGAACGTATGATCCCGCATGCCGACTACGTGGCGCGCCGAGATTGCCGCGACCGTCTGCGGACGAATAATTCCGCCGCCGCCTGCGAGCATCGCTTCATAGAATCTACCGAGCTCGCGAATCGGACCGCGCGCGCTCCCTCCAGGACGGCACACGGCTAACGCTTCGGCACTGTCGCACCAGAAAGAGTAGTTATGAGGGATGGGTTTGCTGAAGCCGGTCGAAAAATGCATCGGCGCGATCCGCCCATCCGCGGCGTATTCGCGATGGCGCTCCGCAGGCATCCCGAGCCAGGTGTCGCGCATGCCGAGCGGCTCGAAAATTTCTTCGCGCACGTACTGGCTATACGCGCGGCCGTCGAGCCTGCGCACTATTTCCGCGAGCGCATACCATCCGGATGCGACGTGATAACCCATCCGTTCTCCGGGAATCCATCCGGGCGCGATCGGTGACGCGCAAAGCGCTGCGATTATCTTTTCCCACGGATCGGCGCTCCAACTCAGCACGGCGCCGGGAAATCCTCCGGTGTGCGTGAGCACGTGGCGGATCGTCACACGATCTTTGCCGCCAGCGGCGAACTCCGGGATGTGGCGCGCGACGGGATCGTCGAGCTCAAGTTTGCCGCGCTCCCACTGCTGCGCGATTGCTACTGCAGTAATCGGCTTGATCGACGACATCCACAGCATCAGCGTGTCGGGCCGCATCGCGACGCCCTCGCGCGCTTCTCCGAGCGCGAGGTCCGCGACGGTCGCGCCATCGCGCGATAGGTAGAGCTGCGCGCCGAGATGCAACCGCGCGGCGATTCCGCCGTCGATTACTTTTTTCGCCCGCTCGAGCATCGCTTCAGCATCGCGCGACGCACGGCGCGGTTACATATTTTCTTCGTCGCCGTCGGTCGAGCCGAGCTTGCGATAGGTGTTGGTGTTGCGCTCGTCGTCGTTGCGGCGCTGCGACTTGGCCTCGCGCTCCATGTCCTGCTGGCAGTCGCGGCACAGGCGCGTAAACGGCATCGCGTTCAGCCGCTCTTCGGCGACTTCGAGCCCGCATGATTCGCACACGCCGTAGGTGTTGTCGTCGAGCCGATCGAGTGCGTCGTCGATCTGCTTGACCTTCACGCGCTCGCGGTCCGACAGGATGAAATTGATCTCGCGATCGCGCTCTTCAGAGGCGAGATCGTAGGTATCCATCCCTTCGTCCTTGTTGCCTTCGCGCTCGGTCCGCAGTTCGGACTCGAGTTCGCCGTGGAGTTTTTCTTTCATCTCCGCCAGATGCTCGCGCATCTTGGCCAGGAACTTTTTCCGACTCGTGGCGGCTGGTTTTTTAGGCATGGTGTGCCACCCTCTCCTCTTCGCCGGGCGCTTCCTCGGCGATTTGCGCATGTAGGTCATAGCTAAGGGCCTTTTCGATCCGGGCGCGCACGAATTCGCCGGGCTCCGCTTCTCCCTTGAGAAAGACCGAGCCGTCGATATCGGGCGCCTGCCCTGACGTTCGCCCGCGCAGCCGCGTGGCGCGTCCGGGCAGAGGACCCTCGACCAGAACCTCGACTTCGCGGCCCACAAGACCACGATTCTTGCCAAGTGAAATTTCCGCCTGCGCTTGCATCAGCGCGGCGCGCCGGTCGCGTTTGACGCGTTCGGGAAGCTGCCCGGGCAGATCGAACGCGGCGGTATTTTCCTCGCGCGAGTAGGTGAAAACACCCACGCGGTCAAATTCGATCTCGCGCACGAAATCAACCAGGCGGCCGTATGCGGCTTCGGTCTCGCCCGGGAACCCGACAATAAACGAGGTGCGCAGCACGACTCCGGGAATTCGCGCGCGGACTCGTCCGAGCAGCTTGTGCAGCGCCGCGCCCGAGCGCTCGCGGCGCATCGCCCGCAGCATCGCATCGTCGGCGTGCTGCAGCGGGATATCGATATATTTCACGACCTTCGGCAGCTCGGCGATCGTGTCGAGCAGCTCGTCGGTGACGAAGTTCGGATAGCAGTAGAGCAGCCGAATCCAGTGCAGGTCCTCGACCGTCGAAAGCTCGCGGAGCAGCGCCGCGAGCGAGGCGGGATGCCCCAAATCACTTCCGAGATCGCGGCCGTAGGCGGTCAGGTCCTGCGCGATCAGGTTGAGCTCGCGCACGCCGCCATCGGCCAGAGCACGCGCCTCGGCGACCAGGTCATCGATCGGGCGGCTTTCGTGGCGTCCGCGGATTTTCGGAATGATGCAGAAAGCGCAGGTATGGTTGCAGCCTTCGGAAATCTTCAAGTAAGAGGTGAAGAAATTCCCGGTCTTCACCCGCGGCGCCGACGCGCGCGGCAGCAGATGCGCCGCGCCGGGATACGGCATCGGCCGCGCCTCGGGCGACTCGGTGCGGCGCAAAAGCTCGGGCAGGTCAAGAAAGTTGCCGGTGCCGACGAACACGTCAACCTCGGGCAGCTTCACGCGCAACTCGTCGCTGTAGCGCTGCGACAGGCATCCTGCCACGACCAGGCGTTTGCCGGCGCCGCGATGCTTGACCTCAGCGGCCTCCAGGATCGCATCGAGCGATTCCTTCTTCGCCGCCTCGATAAACGCGCACGTATTGACCACGAGAATCTGCGCATCTTCGGGGTCGAGAGTAATCTCGAATCCGGCCTGCGTGAGTGCTCCCAGCATCAACTCGCTATCAGCGAGGTTTTTGGGACACCCCAAGGTAAGAAGATGCACTTTCTCCATGATCAGCCCATCGCGGGGCATATATTTCTACTCGCCGGTCGTAAGCGAGGCAATCGTTGTGCCAATCGCGCGAAAAAATTACGTCGGGGCAGTCAGCGAGGCAGCGTAGGCGAGACGATGTCCGCACCCGCGGGTGCGGTGAACTCAAACTCGGAATCGGTAATTTCCACATTGTCGCGCACGTCGCTGAATTCGAGCGAAGTCTTATTGCCAAGCTGATCGGTGATCATAAGCCGCCGGATGTCGCCGCTTTTCGGATCGATCCCGAGATCGATCGTATTGCCGCCCTGGCGCGGTGTTAGCCTGAGATACGTCAGGCCGTCGGCGGGCGCGGACTTTGACGCCGACGCGATAAATTCCTTGCGGATATTTCCCGCGCCGAGCAGGAACTCGGTCGCGCCGGGCGCTCGCAGCGCGTCTTTCAACGGAGTCTCGACGACCTGATTGAGGCCGGGGTCGTAGCTGAAAACCGTCTGGCCGTTGCTGACCAGCAGCTCCTTGTTGGGCGTCTCGAAATCCCAGCGCATCCGCCCGGGCTTGCTGAACGCGACAGTGCCTTCGCGGGTTCGGACCGGTGCGCCTACGGCCGCGATCCGTTCGGTGAACTTCGCGCTGAATGAGCGCGTGGTCTCATAATGATGCTGCAGCGCATCGAGCGTCGCGTCGAGGTTAGCGCTGGACGGCTTAGCGTGATCCGCGAAGACCGAGGTTTCGGCGATCGCGCTCCCCGAGACTGCCACTGCAATCGCGACTATCGCGGCGGCAACCGTTGTAAATCTCTGATGATGCATGCCGTCTAACTCGCGCCGCGCAGGCGCACCTCGCGCGGCTTTGCGCCGTCGGCCGGCATCACGATTCCTTCGCGCTCCATCTGCTCGACCATCCGCGCCGCGCGATTGTAGCCGATTCGGAGCCGGCGCTGGATCATCGAGATGGAAGCCTGATTGGTCTCGAGCACGATCCTGACCGCCTCGTCGTAATTCTCGTCGTGCTCGTCATCGCCGAGACCACCGGCGTCGTCGCTGGGCGCCTTGGTTTCGAGGATTTCCATCCGGTACTCGGGCGCGCCCTGCTCGCGCAGAAAATCGGTGAGCTTGCGAATCTCATGCTCAGACACGAACGGGCCGTGCAGACGGCGCAGCTTCGCGGTTCCGGGCGGCATGAACAGCATGTCACCCGCACCGAGCAGGCGTTCGGCGCCGATCGAATCGAGAATCGTGCGCGAATCTACGCGCGAGGTCACCTGCAGCGAAATTCGCGCGGGCAGATTGGCCTTGATGATACCGGTGATAACGTCCACCGACGGACGCTGAGTTGCGAGAATCAGATGGATTCCGGCGGCGCGGGCCTTTTGCGCCAGGCGTGTGATATCGCGCTCGACGGTTTTGCCCTCGCTCAGCAGCAGGTCGGCCAGCTCGTCGATAACGATCACGATCTTCGGAAGTTTCTTGTGCTCGAACGGCGCGGTGGCCGAATCGACCCCGTGGTTTCCGCCCCCCGGACCCGAGGCCGCTTTCAGATCGCTGACCGAGGTGCCCGAAGCGAGCGCCTGATTGTAGCCGTCGATTCCGCGCACGCCCAGCTCGCGCATCTTCATGTAGCGGCTTTCCATTTCCTGCGTAGCCCAGAGCAGAACCGAGGCGGCCTTTTCCGGATCGACGACGACCGGAACCAGCAGATGCGGAATATTCTCGTACACCGACAGCTCGAGCATCTTGGGATCGACCAGGATCAGGCGCACGTCGTCGGCGGTCGCGTTGAAAAGAATCGACGCGATCATGGTGTGAATCGAGACCGACTTGCCGGTGCCGGTTGCGCCCGCGATCAGCAGATGCGGCATCCGCGCCAGATCGGCGGCGACCGGACGCCCGGCGATATCCTTGCCGAGCGCGATAGTTAGCTGGCTGCCCTCGGCGGAGAATTCTTCGGCTTCGAGGATCTCGCGCAGATACACCCGATCGCGCTTGCGATTTGGGACCTCGATTCCCACGACGGCCTCGCCCGGGACCGGAGCCTGGATTCGCACCGCGGCAGCTCGCAGAGCCATCGATAGATCGTCGGAGAGATTGACGATCTGGCTAACCTTGATTCCCGAGCCCGGCTCGAACTTGTACATCGTGATCACAGGCCCGGGCTGCACCTCGACCACGCGCCCTTCGACGCCGAAATCCGCGAGCTTCTGTTCGAGCACGCGCGCGCTGCGCTCGAGCGCGGCTTCATCGACCTGGGTATGCTCGGCGGGCGGCATGTCGAGCAAACTCGGAGGCGGAATTTTATACGCGCCCTTGGTGCGCGGCTTGGCGTTGGCGGCTTCTTTGCGTTTGTCGCGCGAGGGAATTTCGCGCAACTCGATCTTGCGCACCTTCAGCGGAGCGGGTTTGCCGTTGCCGTCGGGATCGAACTCGCCGATCGCGTCGGACAGCTCGAAGATTCGCGATCCGCGGGAGTTGCGCGACAGATCTTCGTCCGCATCGCGTCTGGAACGTGGGCGAAGTTTTCCCGCCGCCGCGACCGCCAATTCGGTAGGCGCCCGCTTGAGCATCAGGGCGATCCCGCAAATGATCGCGAGCATTACCGCCAGGTAACCGCCGCCGAGATTTAGCGAGGCGTTCAGCACGCTCGCGATTGCAACTCCCACTTCACCGCCGACGCGCGCATCGTTCAGATTGAACAGGCCGCCCGCGGTAGCGAGCGCGATCAGGATGATCCCGCCGCCGGCAATTTCGCGCGCGAGGACCGCGGCCGAAGTCCGCGACCAGACGCGAATCGCGAGCGCGACGATCAGCGCCAGCATCGCATAGGATTGGTAACCGACCATCGCGCTCATCGCCGCGGCGAGAGCATCGCCGACCGGGCCGCCGAGATTCGGAGTACGCCCGATATCAAAGCAAACCAGGCTCGCGACCGCGAACGCGGTGAGCGCGAACAGCCCGAGCGCCCACAGCTCGCGCGCGATCCGGCTGGGCGGCGCAGACGGCTCCGCAACCGCCTCCAGCGGGGGCAAAGCAGCGGGAGCGGATTCGGGCGTGCCCTTGATACTCTTGCTTGCGATTGGAGTCAGACCTCCACGATCAGAGGAATCACGAGCGGACGTTTATCCAGCTCGTCGCTGAAGTAGCGGCGCACGGCGCGCGTGACTTCGTCTTTGAGCGTGATCTCGCCCGCGCTCATCGGTCCACGATACAGCGCGAGGCGCGCTGAAAGCTCCTCGCGCGCGCGGCGCATATGCTCGGAAGTTCCGTCGCCGCTGACCAATCCGCGCGACACCAGGTTCGGGCCGGCGATGATTTTGCCGGTCTTCGCCGACACGACCAGCACGGCGGTTACGGTGCCGTCGCGCGCGAGAATTCTCCGCTCGCCGACGAGGGCGGGATCGCCGGGTTCGCCGCCCTCGATCACGACGCGTCCGGCCTCGACCGCGCGGCCGCGATGCGCCCCGACGGCGTCGAGAATCAAAGTGTCGCCGTCTTCGAGCAAAAAGCAGTTGCGCTCGGGAACTCCGGCTTCGATCGCGAGCGTGAGGTGGCGGCTCAGATGGCGGTACTCACCGTGAATCGGAACAAAATTTGCCGGACGCGTGAGCGCGATCATCTCGGACAGCTCGTCGCGGCTCGCGTGGCCGGAGACATGCACCGGCGCGACCGATTCGTACATCACTTCGGCGCCCGATTTGTACAGACGATTTATCAGCGTGCCGATCGTGCGTTCGTTGCCCGGAATGAAGCGCGACGAAAGCACCACGACGTCGCCGGGCTCGAGCGCGACCTTCGGATGCGTCCCCGCGGCGATTCGCGCGAGCGCGGAGTTCGCTTCGCCCTGGCTTCCGCTGGCCAGATAGGCGAGCCGGTCGGCCTCCAGGAACTCGGCCTCATTCGGCTCGATAAACATCCCTGGCGCGAAGCCGAGCTGGCCGGTTTCCGCGCCGAGCCGGACGCTCTCGGCCATCCGGCGTCCGAGCGGAACGACGCGGCGTCCGAATTCGCGCGAGACTTCGGCGACCTGTCGAATCCGATGCAGATGCGAGGAGAAGGACGACAGAAAAAAGCGCCGCCGCGTGCGCGAAACGATCTCGCGCAGAATCGGCTTTAACGAACTCTCCGAACCGGAGCGGCCCGTGCGCTCGACGTTGGTTGAATCAGAAAGTAATAGCGCAACGCCCTCTTGGCCGAGCTCCGCGAAGCGTTCGCGATCGAAAAGTTGGCCGTCAACCGGCGCTTCGTCGATCTTGAAGTCGCCAGTATGGATGATAATTCCGGCGGGCGTGCGAATCGCGAGCGCCATCGAGTCGGGCGTCGAATGAGTCACGCGAATTGGCTCGATATTGAACGGGCCGAGGTCGAACGCGCGGCGCGGAAAGGTCGGGCGCAGTTCGGCCTCGCATGAAAATCCGGCCTCGGCGATTCTGCGGCGCACGAACGCGAGGGTTACGCCGCTGCCATAGACGGGAGCCTTGATGCACCGCAGAAGATGCGGCAGCGCGCCGATATGATCCTCATGCGCGTGGGTCAGGACGATCCCGTCGAACTTGATCCGGCTCGATTCGAGCCACGCGAGTTCCGGGATGTAAACCCCTGAGCCCAACAGCGGCTCCTCGGGGAACATCACGCCGCAATCGATAATCACTCCGCGGCCCGCGCACTCGAGCACCATCAGGTTGAGGCCGATTTCGCCCAACCCGCCGAGCGCCGCGATTCTAACCGGAGTGGCTGTGGAAGTGCTTTCCGCCATCACCCTATTCCGCCCATCCCACTGCACCAGAGGGTAGTATATAGGGTTGAAAATGAGGCCGAAAGGTCGTCTGCAGCGCGATCCGAGCGGCCCGCGCGGCGCCTGTTCACAGCCAAGGCGCCGCTCGCTTGCGTCAGCGCCATGCGGGCGTTAGGTTTCGCTTGCGGAGGTGGAATCTGATGTCGGTGAACAAGGTGATATTGATCGGCAGGCTCG
>DATKSB010000084.1:0-11190 GCA_035531855.1 Binataceae bacterium (SeqCode) | reverse complement strand
CGATCAATCCGGCGGTCGCGAGCTTTATTGACGACTCGATCGACTCAGCCTCGCGCGAGGGCGCCGGCGCGCTGGTGATCGAGCTCGACACTCCGGGCGGACTCCTCAGCTCCGCGCAGCAGATCGTGAAGAGCCTGCTTGCCGCTCCGCTCCCGGTGGTCGTTTACGTGGCCCCTTCCGGCGCGAGCGCGGCGTCGGCCGGGACATTCATCACCGAGGCGGCGAATATCGCGGCGATGGCGCCGGGGACGACGATTGGCGCGGCGCATCCGGTCGAAGAAGGCGGCGCGGATATCAAAGGCGTGATGGGCCAGAAGGTCGAGAACTTCACCGCGAGCTTCGCCCGCGCGATCGCGCAGCAGCGCGGACGCAACGAAGACTGGGTCGAGCAGGCGGTGCGCCACAGCGTCGCGATCGGCGAGCGCGAGGCGTTGCAGAAAAAGGTGATCGATATCGTCGCGCCCGATCTGCGCAGCCTTCTGGTCCAGGCCACGGGCCGCAAGGTGCAGGCCGGAGGCAAGGACATCACGCTCAATCTTGCCGACGCAACCGTGCGCCGCGGTGCGATGACCACCGGCCAGCTTATCCTGAACACGCTGGCGGACCCGAATATCGTCTATCTGCTGCTGATGGCGGGGCTGCTCGGGTTGTATTTCGAATTCGCGCATCCGGGAGTTTTTCTGCCCGGAGTCGCGGGCGCGATCTGCCTGCTTCTGTTCTTTGCGTCGTTCCAGGTGCTGCCGGTCAACGTGACCGGACTGCTGCTGATTTTCCTCGGGGTGGGACTGCTCATCGCTGAAGCGTTCGTCACCAGTTACGGAATTTTAGGACTGGGCGGAGTCGTCGCGTTCGTGATCGGATCACTGTTTCTGATCGATACCTCGAAGACCAATCTCGAGGTTAATCGCGACATCATCTACGGCGCTGCGGTTGCGCTGACCGTGATCATTCTGGGGCTCGGATATGTTGTCGCCAGTGAACGGCGGCGGGTCGCCAAGACCGGGGCGGAAGGAATGATCGGTGAGATCGGCGAGGTGCGCGAGGCGATCGGAGCCGGAGTGCCGGGAAAGATTTTTGTGCACGGCGAGATTTGGCGCGCGCGCAGTCCCGAGGCGCTCGCGCCCGGCACGCGGGCGCGCGTCACCGCGGTCAAAGGTCTCGAGGTTGAAGTACGGCGGGCGTCTTAAGCCCCGCGGCCCAGCAAAGTTCTGATAAGGAGAATCCCGATGGCGACAGGTATCGGCGTAATCGTTTTCATCGCCGCGATAGTTTTCCTCTCCGGGCTGAAGGTTCTTAACGAATACGAGCGCGCCGTGATCTTTCGCCTCGGCCGGCTGACTCCGTTTCGCGGCCCCGGCGTGATCTTCGTTATCCCGATCCTCGAACGGATGGTGCGAATCGACTTGCGCACCGTCACCCTGGATATTCCGCCGCAGGACGTGATTACCAAGGATAACGTGTCGGTCAAGGTCAGCGCGGTGCTGTATTTCCGCGTGGTTGATCCGTCGCGAGCGGTGACCGAGGTCGCCAATTACCTGTTCGCCACGATGCAGCTTGCGCAGACCACGCTGCGCTCCGTCGGTGGACAGACCGAGCTCGATGAGCTGCTGAGCCAGCGCGACAAACTTAACGCGCGCATCCAGGAAGTGGTCGATTCGCAGACCGAGCCGTGGGGCGTGAAGGTCACGCTGGTCGAGCTCAAAAATATCGATCTGCCGCAGGACATGCAGCGCGCGATCGCGGCGCAAGCCGAGGCCGAGCGCGAGCGGCGCGCGAAAGTGATCGCGGCGGAAGGCGAGTTCCAGGCTTCGCAGAAGCTGGCCGACGCGGCAATCGTCATGAGCAAGAGTCCGATCACGCTGCAACTGCGCTACTTGCAGACGCTAAAGGAGATCGCGACCGATCATAATTCGGTCACGATCTTCCCGCTGCCGATTGACCTGCTCGACGCGTTCCGCACGATGATCCGGCCGGCCGGCGCGACTGCGCCCGAAGCGATAGCCGAAGCCGATCCGAAGCCATAGAGGACAGCGGCGCATGACATAACTCTCGGCCTGAGCTAGAAAGGAATCCGGGGGAGCCTTTCAAATCATATGGGCAAACTAATTCTGGTTCGCCACGGTGAGAGTGAGGGCAATCGCCTTCGCCATTTCACGAGTTCGCCCGACGCGGCGATTACCGAGCTCGGCCGCCGCCAGGCGCGCGAAGCGGCGCTCAGGATCAAGACCAGTTTTCATCCGCGCAAGGTGATCGCGAGTCCCTACTTCAGGACGCGCGAGACCGCGCGGATCATCGCGGAGGAATTCGATCTGCCGGTCGAGATCGAACCGGAGTTCCGCGAGCAGAACCTGGGCGCGGTCGCGGGAAAGCCGTACGAAGTTGTACGCGAGGACCCGAGCTTCGACCCCGCTCATTCATGGCAATGGCGTCCGCCCGGCGGCGAGAGCCATCTCGACGTGCGCCAGCGCAGCGCTCCGGTGCTCGACCGGATCGCGCGCGACTGTCCCGACTGCGAGGTCGTGATCGTCAGCCACGGCGGTGTCCTGCGCGCGCTATGGGCGCACGTGACGGGAGGATGGGAGGGGGCGCACATCCCGGCCAACTGCGGGATTATCGTAATCGAGCACGCCGCCGGACACTTCGCGCCGCCAACCGTGATCGAAGGCGAGCAGGACGAGGCCGCGCGCGAAGCCGGCGCCTAGTTCGCGTCGAGCGGTTTCGTCATCGAGCGCAATTCCGGCGGCATCTGCCGCGAGGGATCCCACGCGAGTCCTGCCGGATACGCGATCAGTCCCGCGTCGCTTGCCGCCTTGCGGCCCGCGTCGCCCAGCATCAGGCGCATGAAATCCAGCGCGCCCGCGCGATTGGGCGGACTCGTGGTGAGCGTCGCCGCGTATGCTACCGGAGCGCCCGTGATCGTTTTCCGATTTGGTCCGCTTCCGACCTCGATGCTCGCCTTCGCGTATTGCGGCGCAAGCTTGATATCGCCCAGGTTGATCTGCGGCGGCAGCGCGAGAAATTTTAGATCTCCCAGCCGCGAGTCAGACGCGTAGCCGAAATAATAATCGAGCTCGCCGCTTTGCAGCAGCGCGATCAGATCGATGTTGTGCGGACGGATATTCGCGCGGGGGCATCCGGCCGCGAGTTGCGCCGCGAGTTTGGGCTCATGATAAAAACGCCCGGCCAGTTGCCATACGACCAGGGTCCAGTAGCCCGCCGGATCGCGCTCGGGATTCGAATGTCCATAGCGCACGCCCGGCCGCTCGAGCACCTGGCGCCAGTTGCCGGCGTTTATCTCCGACGCGAACTTCGAATGCGCGGTATATACGATCCCCATCGAATTGCCCGCGAAGAGCGCTGCCCAATGATCGATCCCCGGTCGCGATGTCTGCAGCAGCCGCCAGTCGGCGGTGATCAGGATATCGCACGACAGGTGCAGGTCGGTGATCTTGCGGATCGCGTCCAGGCTGCCGCTGCTCTCGGTCCGCACCTGCGCGCCCGGATGCGAGGCCTGATAGATCTTAGCGATTGCGGCGACATAGGCGTTGAGGCTGTCGGCGTGGAAGATCGTGATGGCGGCGTGGTCGGACTCCTCGGCGCGCGCGAACCGGGGCATGCCGATCGCGCAGAGCGCAAAGCCGAGCACGAGCGCCAGCAAGGGCCTTCGGCGGAAATTTTCAAAGGTTGAAATGCGCATCCGATGACTCCGATCAGAACGGAATGCGCGCGGTCAGGACCACGTTATGATTGTAGGCGTGATACTTCGTCACCGCGACCTGGTAGCCGGCGCCGAAAGTAAGTCCGACGCGATTGTGAATCGGAATGCGTCCGATCAGCAGTCCCGGCGTCAGGTACAGCGTGTTATGGCCGTTGTCGGCGCCGTAAGATTGCCAGGTGTAGTTGGTTTCGACCTCAGGCCAGAAATATTTTGCGATGTGGTATTGAAACGCGGTGTTCCACGCCAGCGGCGCCCCCAGCCGATCCAGGCCGCCGGCAGAAAACGTCACCCCAACCGTCGATTGAAAATCGAAATCGCCGAAGCCTTTGCCGAATGCGAGCGTCGGCGTAAACAGCCCGTGGCCATTCCCGTTGATGTTGGAGCCGGTCGGCGCGCTGAAGCCCATGAACGCGGTCAGGATATAGTTGCCGTGCTCCTCATCGGCGGAGAGCAGCCGCAGCTTGACCAGAAACGGCCAATCGGCAAAGCCGTCGGTGTTGCGCGGGATGTTGCGTTTAACAAACCCGGGGACTCCGATGATGGTCTCGATATTTTCCTGCGGGATCAGCTCAAGGCCTTTGCTGCCGCCGAAGTTGTCGGTTGCAACTCCGTTGCGGGCGGACTGGAAAAATTGATCGTAGCGATACTCTTGTTCGAGCCGCGGAGTCACCGTCACCAGCGGCGTGATCCAGTGAGGCTGATCGTTCTGGGTTCGCGTGACCATCGCAAGCCAGCCATTTACGAAACCCACGAGCGCGCCGCTGAATCCCGGCTCCGTGGGCGCTTCGACCACGGGCGGCGCGGGCGGAGCCGCGAGGCTTGGGATGACGTAGCGAAGCACGCCGCCTACCCCCGGGTTCGGCGCAGGCTTTGGGGCCGCAGTGGACGGAGAAGCTGCCGGCGAAGGCGGTGTGGATTGCGCGCGCGCGGACGCGGCGAATGCGGTGGCGGCCAGCGATGCGGTGAGCATCGCCACAAAGGCAAATCGAGTCGGCATTTTCATGGCCGAGGTGTTATGCCAGTATTGTGGCATAAAGGCAAGTATTATGGCTCAACCTCATGACCAGCTCCGGCGCGCCCGCGCCGCTCACGGACTCAGCCAGAACGATCTTGCGCGCCGCGCGGGTATCTCGCGCCAGGCACTCGGTGCGATCGAAGCGGGCCAGTACCAGCCGGGAGTGAGCGTCGCGATCGCGCTCGCGCGCGAGCTTGGCGCCACGGTCGAGGCTCTGTTTGGCGCCGAGTCTTCGGGCCAGATCGCTGCGGCCGTGCCGGTCTCGGTGAAGCTTGCGGCAGGTTCGCATGTGGCGCTCGCTCGAGTGGGCGGCCGCGTGGTCGCGATTCCGGCTGCCGCGGTACAGCATCATCTGATAGCGGCGGACGGAATCGTGAGCGCAGTGGCGGGGCGCGGCGCGTCGGTCGCGGCGTACGTGTCGGCGACTGAGATCGATGCGACGCTGATTGTCGCCGGATGCGATCCCGCGGTCTCGCTGCTGGCCGATTGGGTCGCGCGGCGCCATGCTCCGGTCAGGATTGTCGCGCTCGCGCGCGGGAGCATGGGTGCGCTCGACGCGCTCGTGGGCGGACGCGCGCACGTTGCGGGAGTGCATCTGCGCGACACCAAAAGCGGCGAGTACAACCAGGGTCCGGTGCGCCGCGCGCTGAAGAATCGCCACACCGTGATCATTCGCTTCGCAAGCTGGGAGCTTGGTCTCGCAACCGCGCCCGGAAATCCGCTCGGGATTCGCGGCTACGAAGATCTGCGGCGCCCGCGGATCCGGCTGGTCAATCGCGAACGGGGCGCCGGCGCGCGAATCGCGCTGGACGACGCGATTGCCGCGCTCAAGCTGAAGCCGTCGGCGATCGCGGGCTACGATCGCGAGGTTGGCGGGCATCTCGAAGTGGCGCTCGCGATCGCGCAAGGGCAGGGCGACCTTGGCGTTACGATTCGCGTCGCGGCGCAGGCGTACGGACTCGGCTTCGTGCCGCTTCGCGAGGAGCGCTACGACCTTGCGGTGCCTGCGGGCGAGATGTCATCGGTGCCGGTGCGCGCGATGCTCGAAGCGATGAACTCGTCACGCTTCGCGAGCGAGGTCGCAGGGCTGTGCGGCTACGACACCCGCGAGATGGGCGCCGTCGCCGCGCGACTGTGAGGGAAGTGGTCGAGAACTAGCTGCCGCTGTCGAGCATCGAATCGAGAAACTCCGCACTGCGGAGTTTGCGATCGAGAATCGAGTTGATGAAGCGCGCGAGCGCCGCCGTGCCGTCGCTGCCCGCCGGCGTTGCTCCGCGCGCAGTGTCGAGCTGCGAACCGCCGAGGCGCGCAAGCGCGGCTGCTGTTTCCGGGCGGAGCTTGATCGCGCCCTCGGCGAGACTCGGGCGGCATCGCGGGCATACGACGCCGCCGCGTCCGACGACGAAATACATCGCGCCCGCTTCCGCACCCGGCTCGTCGCCGCAAATCCGGCAGCGCTGGAAATCGAGACCGAAACCGGCCCATCCTAAAATCTGCAGCTCGAACGCCTGCCTGAGCGCCGCGTCGGCCGAAGCGGACGAGAGCGCGGCGAGAGCGTCGGTGAGAATCCTGTAGGCCTGCGCCGCTTCGCCTTCGGGTGCGGTCAGCGCGTCGCTCAGTTCGAGCATGTAGCTGCCCAGAGCAATCCGTCCGAGATCTTCGTCGATCGGATATTGCGCGAGCTCCGCCGCCTCGGCGCGAGTGATGAAAACGAGCTGCCCATGCGGCCGGCGGCGAAAATGCAGCATCACGTGGGAGAACGGCTCGAGCTTGCGCTCGAAGCGGTGGCGCGAAGCTTTCGCGCCCTTGGCGATTCCCGCGAGCTTGCCATGATCGCGCGTGAGCAGCGTGACGATTCGGTCGGACTCGGCGTAGTCGCGCGCGCGCAGAACGATCGCGGGCGTGGTTTCCTCTGCCGGCATGGCGCGGGTCAGGCGTCCAGCGAGCGCCGCAGCATCGCCTGCTGAATCTCGCGGACTTCTGAGCGCATCGCCTCGCCGCCCGCGATCATGCGCCCGCCTTCGGCTGCGTCGCGCAGCAGGTTATCGAACTTCACCAGGATATTCGCGAGCTTGGCGTGCGCCTCGACGATTGCGCGTTGGCGCAGCTCTTCGCTGTCCCATCGGCGCTCGGCGTACTCGCGCAGCTCCTGGCTCTGGATCAGCAACTCGCGCGCTTCTTCCTCGAATCCGCGCACGATCCGGCGCAGCGTCTCGGTCACCTTGTGCCGCTCTTCGGGATCCTTCCACAAAACATGTTCGAGGAACATCAGGTCGTCCTCGGTCACCGCGGTGCGCGAGAGCAGGATCGCGTGCGCGCGCATCACGGCGAGCGTATTTTTCCAGCGCCGATCCGACACGATGATTTGCTCGTGACCGAGCGCGCGGCGAAGCTCCGCGAGCGAGCGCAAGATCGCGCCGGGAATAGCAACCTCGCGCGCGGCAGCGCCAAGCTCGTTCAATTCCTCAAAGCTGAGCCGCGTGCGCACCGCGGGCGCGGAACCTTCGAGCATCTTGAGGAAGCGAAACTCCTCGACGATATAGTCCGCGATGAAGCGCAGCATGAAGCGGTCGTATAATGCGGTCAGCTCTTCTTCGTCCGGCAACTCGTTCGACGCGCCAAACATCGTGACCAGCGGCACGCTGATTCGCTCGCGGCCGTTGTGGAAGATGCGCTCGTTAACCACGGTCAGAAGAGCGTTCAAGATCGACGAATTGGCTTTGAAGATTTCGTCGAGGAAGGCGATATGCGCCTCGGGCAGCTTGTACGCGGTGACGCGGCGATAGTCGTCGTTTTCGAGGCCGCGCAGGCTGACCGCGCCGAAAATTTCCTCGGGCGTGCTGAAGCGGGTGAGCAACCACTGGAAATAGTTCGCGCCCTCGATTCGTGAGCACAGCTCCTCGGCCAGCATCGACTTCGCCGTTCCGGGAGGACCGATCAGCAGCACGTGGCTATGCGAGAGGAGCGCCACTAGCGCGCCGTCGATCAAATCCCCGCGCTCGAGGAACATCCGGTTAAGCTCCTCGCGAATCGCAGCGAGTTTTGCGTGTGCTGGGGTCGTGATGCTCATGCTCTCTAAAGATTTATCAGACCGCGGCGTCGAACCAATAGCGCGGCCAATGCGAGTCGAGCCTTTGCGCGGCGCGCTTGGCTTGCCGATTGCGCTAGCGCGGCGCTACAAAGGTCCATCAGACGGGACAGACTTCGTAGCGCCACGCGCGCACAATAATAGGAGAGCATCGATGGAAAAGGCATTGGCGGGCGTCAAGGTGCTGGATCTCACTCAGTTCGAGGCCGGTACGTCGTGCACCGAGATGCTCGCGTGGCTCGGCGCCGACGTGATCAAAGTCGAGTCGCCGAAGATGGGCGAGCAGGGACGCTGGTCGCTCGCGGACAAGCCCGGCTTCGACTCGTACTACTTCATGCTGCTCAACGCGAATAAACGCGGCATCACGCTCAACCTCAAGAGCCCCGCGGGCCGCGCGATGTTTATCGAGATGATCAAGAAGGTCGATATCCTGACCGAGAATTATTCGCTCGGCACGCTCGAGGGGCTCGACCTCGGCTACGAGCAGCTGCGCAAAATCAATCCGCGCCTGATCTACCTGACGATCAAAGGCTTCGGCACCACGGGACCATACAGCGCGTACAAGAGCTTCGACATGATCGCGCAGGCCGCGGGCGGCGCGATGTCGGTGACCGGCACCTCGGAGACCCCGCCGCTCAAGCCGGGCCCGACAATTGGCGACACCGGCACCGGGATGCACGCGGCAATCGGAGTGCTGGCCGCGTACATTCAGCGCGAGAAGACCGGCAAGGGCCAGAAAGTTGAAGTCGCGATGCAGGAGGCGGTGCTGAATTTTTGCCGCGTTGCGATCATGGGGATGTACACCTCGGGCAAGCCCGCGGGGCGCAACGGCAATCGGCTCGGCGCGCCGGGCGATATCTTCAAGTGCGCCCCAGGCGGTCCCAACGATTACTGCTATATCTTCTGCACCACGCCCGAGATGTGGAACAGCCTGTGCGCGGCGATCGGGCATCCCGAGATGACGGCCGACGATCGCTTCAAGGACGCGCGCACGCGGTTTAAAAATCTCGACGCGCTCAGCGCGATCATCACCGAATGGACCTCGCAGCGCACCAAGCACGAGGTGATGCAAATTCTCGGAGAGGCCGGAGTGCCGTGCGGCAAAGTGCTCGACAGCGTCGAGCTGCTGAACGATCCGCACATGCGCGAGCGCGGAATGATCGTGACGGTGAAGCATCCGCAGCGCGGCGACTTTACGATGCCCGGATGCCCCGTGCGGCTCGAAGACTCGCCGGTCGAGGTCAAGCCCGCGCCGCTCCTCGGGCAGCATAACGCGGAAGTTTACCGCGAGCTGCTCGGCCTCGACGCGGCAAAGCTCGAATCGTTAAAGGGCGACGGTGTGATCTGATTCAGTGCGTTCCGATGCTGACGTACATAATGGTGGAGATGTACAATTAAGCCACATCTTCTATTCTGTAACGGAACAGCGCCATGGCATCCAAAAAAAAGATAGTTGGCAACTCGATCAGTACGGCCGCGGCTCGCCAGAACTTCTCGGACCTGATCAATCGCGTCGCCTATGGCAAGGACCGGGTCGTGCTGACGCGGCGCAACCGCTCGCTCGCGGCTGTCATCCCATTCGAGGATCTGGCGCTGCTCGAGGAGATTGAGGATCGCGAGGTCGTAAAGGCCGCCCGCGCGGCGCTGCGCCAGATCAAGCGCACCGGAACGAACCCGCTCGACCAGGTACTCAAGGAATCTGGCATTAGGCGGCGCCGGGCTTGAGTCGCTCAAGCGCGAGGGCATAATCTGGGATCGGTCGGCGGCATCTCGCCGTAGATTCGAGAATCACGTGAACCGAGCGGCGGAAATACGTTGATGGCAGGGCGCGGAGAGTATCGCGGCGCTACGATGCGCGGCGTTAATTGGTTCGCGCTGGCGCTGCTGGTCGTCGTGCAGTTGCTCGGCGCCGCGCACTTTCATCCGCCGGTCGGAGCAAAAGCCGCGGCGCAAAGTTCCTCGAGCGCCGAGCCCGACCTCTGTCCGATCTGTCTGCATCATTGCCACACCCCTTCCGCGCTCGTGGCGACGCCCACGTTTGGGCATCCGCTCGCGATCGTGGAGGCCCGGATAACCGCGGCGCGGCCGCTAGTACCTTTTGAATTTGAATCGCTGCTCTTCGGCCGCGCTCCGCCTGCTCTCGTCTGATCTCCTTCCCTGTCTGAGTGATCGAAATGGTTCGCGCGCGCGCGGTGGCGCGGCGCGAACCCGGTGATCGCGCGTCGCGTGGTGCCGGGAGGATCGATGCATGGGAGTTTCAGATGAGACGGTTCAAACTAATGGCTCTTTTGATAGCCATGATTACTTCGGTCGCCACGGCGGCATCGGCGCAGATTGTGCCGAAAAAAGCCGCGGAGAAAATCGCCGGTACGGTCAACGACGCGCTCGGGCGTCCGATCGCCGGCGCATCAACTGAGTTGCAGGACAGTACCGGAAAATCAATTGCGAAAACTAAATCGGGTAAAGACGGAGGATTCTCACTTCCGGCGCCCGGTGTCGGCGTGTACGCGGTGATCGTGAGGAAATCCGGATTCAAAACCGGTATGCAAATTATCACGGTCACTCGCGCCGGCGCGAAGCCCATCGTCGTGGCACTGGCGTCGGAGGCCGCGCTCAGTATGACGGTGGCCGTAAAAAGGCTCAATCAGTCGCGCAACGCGTTGTCGCCGCAAACCGGTGGCAGCGTTTACACCTTCAGCCAAAAGGCGATTCAGGAGTTGCCCCAAGGCAACAATACTCCGCTCAATCAGGTGCTGCTGCAGGCTCCGGGAGTCGCGCAGGACTCTTACGGCCAAATCCATGTTCGCGGCGATCACGCGAATCTCCAGTACCGCATCAACGGCGTGCAGCTTCCCGAGGGAATCACCGGTTTTGGCCAGGTGCTAAGTCCGCGCTTCGCGCAGAGCATCAGCCTGCTCGACGGGGCGCTGCCCGCCGAGTTCGGCTTGCGCACCGCCGGAGTGATCGACATCAAGACCAAGGATGGACTCCTCGACGACGGTGGCGACGTCGAGTTTTATGGCGGTCAGCGCGGAACCGAGCAGCCGAGCTTCGAATACGGCGGCTCGAAGGGAGATTTCAGCTACTTCGTGACCGCGCAATATGAGCACACCGATCGCGGACTGGAACCTCCCACGCCCGGACCGACGGCGATCCACGACACGTCGCATCAGGGATCGGGATTTGGCTATTTCTCCTACTTTCTGAACCCGACCACGCGGCTCAGCTTGATCACGGGAACCTCGGTCAATCACTTCGAAATTCCGGCGAATCCCGATCAGCCCCAGGCTTTCGCGTTGAAGGGTGTTCCGAGCTATCCGTCGGCCGACGTCGCGGAAACCCAGTTCGAACAAAATTATTTCGGCGTCC
>DATKSB010000083.1:0-15896 GCA_035531855.1 Binataceae bacterium (SeqCode) | reverse complement strand
GCCCGCGCCCGTGCGCCGCCGCCGACGCATCCGGCGCGGAGCCGTCGCCAGCCGCTGCAATTACGCCTGCCGCCGTCGGGGGCGTTTCGTCTTACGTCGCGGATAGTACAGCGCCCCGGATACTGGCGGCGCCCGTGCCTTCTCCGGCGGCCGATGCCGGTGATTCCACCGCTGACGCGCCCGATCCGGCCGATACTCCTATCGCCACCATTCCGCCGAATCTGCTGAAGATGCTTCCCGATCCGTCCGCCGTTCCCTCGACGACGGTCGAGATCGTTCCTGCCGTGTCCGAGCCCCAAACCTCGCCGTCACCGGGCCTTATCCAGGAAGATTCCTCGAGCTTCGCGAACAATCCGGAAGTAATTGACTATGAGAAGCATCAGGCAGACGCCACGTTGCCGGGACCGCCGGGGACGTTCGGTCCGTCGTCGCTGCAGATGTCCGCTCCGACCGAAGACGTGATCACGTCGCCGATCGGGATTCAGATACGCGAGGCGCGCCGCACTCTGAAATCCGGCGAGGAAGCCGATGGGTTGCTAATCACCGGGGTGAACAACGGCAGTCCAGCCGCGCTAGCAGGGCTTCGTCCTTACTCTCACGGAATCCATACCGCTCTTATTGCTGGGGCGGCGGTCGCCGCGATGTTCGTGCCATATGCGGCGGTTGTCATTCCGGTAATCGATTACACGCAGGTTGGCGAGAGTTACGACCTGATCATCGGCGTCGATGGGGTCCGCGTGACTGACTTCCTGGATTTTCAGGATCGGATGCGCGATCTCAAGCCCGGCGAAATCGTGTACTTAAGCGTCGTGCGCGACGGCCGCCGCCATCAGTTCCGCGTAGCCGTTCCAATCGGCACCAACCTCGCCTCCTGGTAGCTCGATTGCGCCTCTTTACCGCGCGCCAACCTTCGTACTAAAGATCTCGTCTGTCCGTCGAGGAATTTTCCCGGCGAGGCAAATCTGAATCGCGCTGGCAGGCGTCGCCGCCGGCTTGAAACAACCGCCCCAAGGGGCGCAAAGCTCCGCTCATTTGAAGCGGACGATATAGAAACGAAACGAGAGCTTGGGCTCGCGCCTGGATCCGCGATACGGACCGGGACTCCAACGGGACTTGAGCGTTACTCAGGACCGATCCGGAAAACCGGGTCGGCTGCCTGATAAGTTCGCTCCCACACGGGGTTGCCGGAATGCGGCAGCCCCGCTTGCGTTTCTGGGAGCCTGCGATGCTTGAGGAAAAAGTTCGCGTGCCCGATCTTGCGCGGATGAAATTGGCGCGGCGGCCAATCACGATGCTGACCGCGTACGACTACCCGTTCGCGCGCATCTTCGATCTCGCCGGGGTTGACATCCTGCTGGTCGGCGACAGCGTTGCGATGACGGTGCGGGGGGAAGACAGCACCCTGGCCGTCACGATCGACGAAATCATCTACCACGCCCGCGCCGTCGCGCGCGCTCGCAAACGCGCGCTGCTGGTCGCCGATATGCCGTTCCTTTCTTACCAGGTAACGCCTGAAGACGCGCTGCGCAACGCGGGCCGCTTGATCAAAGAGGGCGGGGCGGAAGCGGTCAAGCTCGAAGGCGGCGTCGCGATCGCCGAAACCGTACGGAGGCTCACGGCGGTCGATATCCCGGTGATGGGTCACGTCGGCTTGACGCCGCAATCGGTCCATCGGATGGGCGGACATCGCGTGCAGGGCCGCAAATCCGGCGGCGCGCCCGGATGCCGCGATCGGCTGATCGAAGACGCGCTCGCGCTCGAGGCCGTCGGTGCATTCGCGATCGTGGTCGAAGGCGTGCCCGCGACGCTTGGCCGCGAGATCGCGGCGCGCGTGCAAATCCCCGCAATTGGGATCGGCGCGGGTCCGGATCTCGACGGTCAGGTGCTGGTGATGCACGACATGCTCGGCCTCGGCGAAGCATTTATCCCGCGCTTCGCAAAGCCATTCGCGGCGTTGTGGAAAGACGCATCCGCCGCCGCACAGTGCTACGTGCGCGAGGTCCGCGAGCGCGCGTTTCCGGCCGCCGAACATTGCTACGCGGAAGCCGCCGCGCCGCACAAGTAAAGCTGAGGGTTAGCGATGCAGATAATCAATCATCCCGATGAAATGGCGCGCTGGTCCGACGCGGCTCGCGCCCGCGGCGAGAGGATAGCACTGGTGCCGACGATGGGCTTTCTCCACGACGGTCATATGACGCTAATGCGGCAGGGCAGGGCGCGCGCCGACGCGCTGGTCGCCTCGATCTTCGTCAACCCAACCCAGTTCGGTCCCAATGAAGATCTGGCGCGCTATCCGCGCGACTTCGAGCGCGACCTCGCGATGCTCCAGACGGTGCCGGTGGACATCGTGTTCGCGCCGGAAGCCCCCGCGATGTACTCCGCCGACGCTGAGACGTGGGTCGAGGTAACCGAAGTCACCCGCGGGCTCTGCGGACCATTTCGTCCGGGCCATTTTCGTGGCGTCACGACAATCGTCGCCAAGTTGTTCAATATCGTGAAACCGCATCTCGCGGTGTTCGGCGAAAAAGATTTTCAGCAACTGCGCGCGATCCAGCGGATGGTCACCGATCTGAATTTCGATCTCGAAATTCTACCGGTACCGATCGTCCGCGAAAAAGACGGCCTCGCGATGAGCTCGCGCAATGCCTATCTCTCGACGGACGAACGCGAACGCGCTCTAGCCCTGAGTCTCGCGCTGCGCGCGGCGCGCGATCGTTTCAAGTGCAGCTCTTGCTGCGTCGAAGAGCTGGTCGCCGTCGCGTCGCGCGTGCTGCGCAAAACCCCCGGCATCGAAATCGAGTATGTAGAAGCCGTCGATGCGCACACGCTCGCCCCGGCCCGCACCCTCGCCGCGCCGCTCCTAATCGCAATCGCAGCCCGAGTAGGCAAAACGAGGCTCATCGACAACACCGTGCTGACGCCGTGAACGAGAACCCACGAGCGGCGCGCAATGTGGTGCGCACGACTTCCGCTCGTCAGGAGGGCGGCCTTGGAGGGAGTTTCCTTTATGATCGTGCGTCCCGGGCGCGCCGCACTATCCTCATCGCACATGCTCCCACGCATGATACGAACTCCGCACCAGCGGACCGGACTCGACGTGCCTGAAACCCATCGCTCGCGCCTGCGACCCAATCTCCGCAAACTCCGCCGGGGGCACATAGCGGACCACCGCCAGATGATCCGGTGACGGACGCAGATACTGCCCGATCGTCACGATGTCGCATTCGACGCTGCGCAGATCGCGCATCACGCTCATGAGCTCGCCGCGTTCTTCGCCCAGACCGAGCATCACTCCCGCCTTGGTCAAGACTTCGCGGCCCAGACCGCGCGAGGTCTCTTTGGCATGGCGCAGCACCGCGAGCGAGCGCGGGTAATTTCCTCCCGGACGCACACCGCGATAAAGACTCGGTACGGTTTCGATATTGTGGTTGTAAATTTCGATCGGCGCGCGCACCACCGTCTCGACGCTTGCGAACTCGCCCTGAAAATCCGGCACGAGCACCTCGACTCGCGACGCGGGAAGCTCCTGCTTTATCGCGCGCGCGGTGGCGGCAAAATGCGCGGCGCCACCATCGGGCAGATCGTCGCGATCGACCGACGTGACCACGACGTGCTGCAACCCAAGCCGCGCGACCGCTCGTGCAATCCTGCCCGGCTCTTCCGGATCCAGAGGACGCACCTTGCCGTGCGCGACCGCGCAATACGGACAGTTGCGCGTGCATACGTCGCCCATCAGCATGAAAGTCGCAGTGCGATGCGAGAAGCACTCGCCGATATTCGGGCAGCATGCTTCCTGGCAGACGCTGTGCAGCTTCAGCTCGGACAAGATCGATTTGGTGCGCAGGTACTCGGCCGAAGCCGGCGCGCGCACTTTGATCCAGTCGGGATGTTTGCGCTCGGGCATCACTGGATTCGATCCTCGCTGATTCGATGTTCGCCGCTCGCTTCCGGCGGGTCAACGAATGCCCACAGCGCCGAGGCTTCCATTGGTTGGACCGAGCCGTATTCGAACGTCGCGCAAAAGCATTCGGCAAGAATCCTGGCGAACTGCGCGAGGCTGATATCGGGCCGGCCCAGGCGCGCAATCGAGGTCATCTCGCATCCTTCGATTCCGCATGGAACGATCGAATCGAAATACGAAAGATCGGGGCACACGTTGAGCGCCAAACCGTGATAGGTGACCCAGCGCCGGATGCCGACGCCGATCGACGCGATCTTTGCGATCTCGCGCGTGCCGTTCCACACCCCGGTCAAACCGGTGCGAGCGCGCGCCTCGATACCGCATCGCGCCAGCGCCGCGATCATCGCAGCCTCGAGCGCGCGCAGATATTTCGCCACGTCGCGCGCGCTCCCTTCGAGCTTCAGGATCGGATAGGCGACGAGTTGGCCGGGACCGTGATAGGTCACCTGCCCGCCGCGCGAGACCCGCACGACCGGAACCTCGGACCGCGGCGCGACGATAAACTTTTCGTCGGCGGCGCGCCCGAGGGTATAGACATGCGGATGCTCGAGCAGCAGGAGCGTGTCGCCGATCGCGCCGGCGAGCCGCGCCTGCACGAGCGCGGTCTGCAACCTGAGCGCGCGCCGATAGTCCACGACGCCGAGTTCCGCGACCGCGAGATTTCGTTGTACCTGCTCCATCGCGCTTAGAAGTTAATCGACTCGCCGTCGGCCGCGAGCGCCGCTTCCATGATCGCTTCGGACATCGACGGATGCGGATGCGCCATCTTGCCAAATTCTTCGGTGGTCGCTTCCAGCGTCTTGCCGAGCACCACTTCCGCGATCATGTCGGTCGCACCATGGCCGATTATCTGGCAGCCGATCACCTCGCCATATTTTTTCTCCGCGACCAACTTGACGAAGCCGTCAGTGTGGCCGATCGCGACCGCCTTGCCCAGCGCGCGAAACGGAAACTTGCCAACCTTGACCTCGATCCCGCGCGCACGCGCCTCGGCTTCGCTCAGTCCAACCGTCGCGACCTCGGGCTCGCAGTAGATGCATCCCGCGATCGACAGCAGGTCGAAGCCCGGCTCGCGCACTCCAGCCATGACCTCGACCGCTGCGATTCCTTCGGCCGAGGCTTTATGCGCGAGCAGCGGAGGGCGAATCACGTCGCCGATAGCATAGATAGTCGGCGCGGTGGTTCGAAACGAGTCGTCCACCTTGATGAAGCCGCCGCGCTCGAGTTCGACGCCGGCTTTGTCGAGCCCGATACTCGCGCTGAGCGGCGTGCGTCCGACCGCGACCAACACCGCTTCCGCCTCGACTGATTTCGCCGCTCCCGCAAAGTCGAGAGTCACGTTCCAACCGCCGGCGTTTTTCGCCATCGATTTGAAGCCGTGCCCGAGCATCACCTGGACCTTGCGCTTGATGAACGACTTGCGCAGCTCCTCTGCGATCTCGGCGTCGAATCCCGGAAGCATCTGCTTTTCCAGCTCGACGATCGTCACTGCGGTTCCGAAGGCCTGGTAGAAATATCCGAACTCAAGCCCGATCGCGCCCGCGCCGACAATCACGATGCTCTTCGGCAGCACGTCATGGACCAGCGCTTCCTTGCTGGTCATCACGCCGTCGCCGATTTTCATTCCGGGTAACAGGCGTTCGCTCGAACCCGCGGCGAGGAGGATTTTATCCGCTTCGAGCGACGCCGCCGGCGGCGCGGGCTTGTCCTGGGTTTGGGTCAGCGCGACGGTGTTCGGTCCGGCGACGGCGGCGTTCGCTTCGAAAAAATCGATGTTGTTTTTCTTGAGCAGAAAACGAACGCCGCGCGAAAGCTTTTCGGCCGCGGCGCGCGAACGCGCGATCACCTTTTTGAAATCGACCGTCACCGTGCCGGTTTCGATTCCATGTTCCTTCGCCGCGCCGCGAATCGTTTCCATCGCTTCGGCCGAATTGAGCAGCGCCTTCGATGGGATACATCCCCAGTTAAGGCACACTCCGCCGGGGCGGTCGCGTTCGATAACCGCGACTTTCATTTTGAGCTGGCTGGCGCGGATCGCAGCGACATAGCCGCCCGGCCCGGAGCCGATAACGATCAGATCATAACGTGGATTGGCCAAGATTAAGTCCTTTGCGGCGCGCGCTCACCCGAGTCGTGTCGCTACCTTCACGATATCACGGGAGCGCGCGGGAGAGACGATCTCGATCGGCGCTCGCAGAGACCTGAACGCGCCCCGATAGATGCTCGCGGCGATTTCCGCATCCGCGGTTCCTTCGCTTGCGAGGATCACGCGTCCGGTCTTTGCGATCGACGCGGCGACGGCCGCGGTGTCGAGCGGAACCAGAGCGCGAAGATCGAGTATTTCAGCGCTGATTCCGTGATCTTCCAGAATCGCGGCCGCCGACCTCGACTCTTCGACCGCGTGCGAGTACGCGACGATCGTCAACGCCGCGCCGCCGCGAATAATCCGGGCGCCTTCGAGCGGCGCTTGGTAGTCAGGATCGTCCGGTACTTCGCCGCATAGGTCGTAGAGCGAGCGATGCTCCAAAACGATGACCGGACCGGCGTGCCGAATCGCCGACTTGAGCATCCCCTTGGCGTCGGCCGGCGACGCGAGCGCGACCACGCGAACTTCCGGGCTGATTGCGATCGCCGCGGGTGCTCCATCGTCACCGAGTGGCGCGCGAATCACGATTGGCAGCGTGCGATGGTTCATCAGTTGGCCGGCCGCCGCCAACGCAAGCGCGCCGCTTCGCATTTCCACGATGGGCACGAGGCCGCCCATTGCGGCTCCAATTGCTACCGCCGCAAGCGCCGCATCGGAACGCGGCGCGTCGCGAATTCTGCGCTCGCCGAACTGGGACAGCATCCCGGCGGTGACCCTGAATGCGCCGCTGCCGTAACCGATTCCTTCGCCGAGCAGGAAAGTTCGCTCGTCGCGCGCGAGTTCCTCGCGCAGCGCTGCGGCGATCGCCTCGCGATAGGTCATTATCGGCATGGCGCAAGGGTGTCGGCGAAGGCGGCCGCTTGGTCGAGCAGGCGCTCGATGTCGAGGTCGATCTGATCGAGGCGCGCCGCCGCGTCATCTGCGTGCTCGATCATTTGCCGCCGCGTCGTTGCGATTGGATCGCGCTCGAGCGCGATTCGATCTCCCTGCGGGCCATTCGGCCTGTAGGTCACCGCCTCGACCAGCGACGGTCCTTCACCCCTCCGAGCCTGCGCGAGCGCAAGGGCCACCGCGGCGTGAACTTCCAGCACTTCCATCCCGTCCACACGAGTCCCGGGCATCTTGTACGACGCGGCGAACCGGTGGAGTTCTTCCTGGCAGACGGCATTGTCTGTGATCGAGCCCATCGCGAAGAAATTGTTCTCGCACACAAAGACCACCGGCAGAGTCCATAATGATGCGAGATTCAGCGCCTCATGGAACGCGCCCTGCGCGAGAACTTCGTCGCCGAAGATGCAGCAAACAGCGTGCGGCGCTTCACGGTACGCGATCGACAGGGCGATCCCGGTTGCTATCGCGAGTGCATCGGACGCGCTCACGAAACGCAAACCCGCATCGAGCTCGCTAATCGCGTCGCGAGAGAGCTTGCCGAACCGATACGCCATCGCGAGTTTCGGGTCCGCGCCCACGGCTAGGCGATGGCCGTGCCCGCGATACGCGCTTACGATGTAGTCGCCTCCGCCGCGAGCGAGTATGGCGCCGGCGGAGGTTGCCTCCTCGCCTCGGAACATTATCGCGCCCGTCGGATCGTGCGGGCCGAGCGAGGAGGCGGGTTCGTCGAAACGCCGCATCAGCCGCATCGCCCGGTACAGCTCGAAGGGTCGCTCGGTGGAAATGGCGGGCGCGTTCGGCTCAGATTTATCTGCGGGCTTTTCGATTTTCATCGTCCGCGCCATCGTTCGGGATTCAAAGCTACACGCTAGACCAACCCGCCGCGATTGCGAAACGACCGGCGCGCCGCAGAGCGCTGACGCTAGTGGAGCGGCGAGATCGTGGAAGAGTGGGGCGCGCCCGGCGTGGCGACGGGAATCGGGACGGGGCGAAGCCGATCGGCGTATAGAATTGCGTGCTGAAAGTCCGCGCGATCGGCAAGATTGTTCACCGCGCGGCTGAGCGCCTGGTCCAGGCCCGCGGCGCGATTGTCGCCTATAGGATCCTGGTCGTTGCGTCCGCCTTGACCCGAGACGGCCTGATAAAATGTCACCGCGCCGTCGCGCGCGACCACTTGCGCGTTCATCACCAACGTCGCGTGCGCGGTACCCGCGCGCCAGTTGGGCTGAAAGGTCGAGTAAAGCTGCGAGAGCTCCAGGTTCACGATCACAGGAGCGTCCGCGGCCACAGTGAACCCGCGCATCGTGAGCGCCTGCTCCATCGACTTTTGCAGGACGTAATCAACGTCGTTCTTGATCGTGATCTGCGCCGACTCCTGCTCTACGCTGTCGAGCGTCTGGCCCACATCGATCTTGTCGCTGCGCACATCGCGGACATTGACCCGCACCGCAACGCGATGAGCCCCCGCGACCTGGCTGTAAACCTGAGAGGGCAGATACTCGATTTCGACCCGCGACGGATACACGCTCGAGCATCCTGCCGCCAGCGTGGCAAGCGCTGTGGCCATAACCATGGCCGCAATCCTGCCAGGGGCTTTCGTAGATGGTTGTGGCGGATGCGGCACGGATGGGTTGCTAACACGCGCGCTGCGCGCAAGGCAATCGAAGGCACGCAAACGGGTCAATCCGCGAGCAGCAGTTGCATCTGCGCCGCCATCGCTACCGGAGCGAACGAGCGGCGATGAATCGGCGAGGGTCCCAGGCGCCGCACTGCCTCGATATGCTCGGCCGTGCAATATCCCTTGTGCTGCGCTAGGCCGTAGCCGGGAAAGCGCGCGTCCAACTCGACCATCATGCGGTCGCGCGTCACTTTGGCGATTATCGACGCGGCGGCAATACAGAAGCTTTTGCGATCGCCGCCTACTATATGGGTCTGCGGAAGTCCGAGGCCCGGGATGTCGCGGCCGTCCACCAGTACATGCTCGGGCGTGCGTCCCAGAGCGGCGACCGCGCGGCGGCTCGCGCTCATCGTGGCCCAGAAGATATTGATCCGATCGACTTCTTCGACTTCCGCGACACCGATCCCCACCGCGAGCGCGCCCGTGCGAATCGGCTCGAACAGCGCCTCGCGCTTTTCCGCCACCAGCTGCTTGGAATCATGCACGCCCTTGATAAACTTCTCCGGCGCGAAGATGACAGCGGCGGCCACCACCGGACCCGCCATCGGACCGACTCCGGCTTCATCAACGCCGGCGACTTCGGTGCATCCGCTCACCCACAGGCGGCGTTCGTAGCGAAGGTCGGGGCGTTTGGACATGGCGCTACGCGAGCCTCTTGAGACGCGCCTTGCGCACGGTATCGGCGATACCGTCAGGGTCGGCGACGTCAAGCAGACGGATTGCGAAGTCGGCGCTCGCGGCCGACGCGATCGTCACGTCGCCCAGCCCGAGCATCCGCTGCATCACGCGCTTGGAGACCTCGACCGAGCGGATATCGGCTAGTTCCATCTCACGCCGCGAGGTCGCAAGAATTCCTCGTAGCTCGAAAATGCGATCGGAGGTGACGGTCCAGCTTTGGCGCCGCCGCGCGATCATCGCGTTGACGATTACAATCACCCCGAGCCCCATCGGCACAAATCCGGCGGGCCAAACCTTCGGGTTTTTCTGGAGCGTTTCTCCCAGCACGATCGCGCCGAAGACGATTAGCACTCCGCCGACGACCAGTGCGTTCGCGTAGCGCCACATCGACGGATGAATCTTCGCGAGCATGTACTCGCGCACCGCCGCCGGCTTGGGCGCGAACATCCGCGTGCCGCAGCGCGAGCAAAACTGCGCGCCTTGCGGGCATTCATTTCCGCACTGGGGACATCGCATCGCGCCGCGCTTCCACCTCCCGCCCTGGCGCCGCCGATCGAGCGGCGACGATCGAGATTATAGGCAAACCCAATCCAACCACCAAGACGCCAGGCGGCCAGTTAGACACGAAGGCACAAATGAAGAAAAAGCTCTTGTTCGTGTCTTGGTGTTTTCGTGGCTGCCTTGCTGCCTTGGTGTTTGAGTTCGAGCGCTTTCCGCGCGGACGCGAGGCGTGGTAATTCTCGTCGCATGAAATTCGGACTATTCGGAATCAACAACGGTCCCTGTGCTTCACCCAAAACCGCGGCTGCCGTGGCGCGCGCGGCCGAGCAGGCTGGATTCGAAAGCCTGTGGACGGGAGAGCATGTGATCGTTCCCGACCCGCAAGTCCCGCCGTCGCCGGTGGCGCCGGACTACCCGATGCTCGATCCGGCGATCGCGCTGGCGTTCGTTGCCGCGCACACCGAAAAGATTCGCCTCGGCACCGGGATAATCATTTTGCCGCAGCGCAATCCCGTGGTGCTGGCCAAGGAACTCGCGACCACCGACGTGCTCTCGAACGGGCGGCTGATTTTCGGAATCGGAGTCGGGTATCTCAAACCGGAATTCGACGCGATTGGCGCTCCGTTCGATCACAAGGGCGCGCGCAGCGAGGAATATCTGGCGGCGATGATCGCGCTATGGTCTCAGGCCAAACCCGAGTTCAATGGACGATGGGTGAAGTTCAAGGGCGTCAACACGATGCCGCGGCCGGTGCAGAAACCGTATCCGGAAATCGTCTTCGGCGGCCATTCGGCGCAGGCGTTCAGTCGCGCCGCGCGGCTCGCAAAAGGATGGTACGGGTTCGCGCTCGACCTCGAGGGCGCCAAGAAGTGCATCGCCGGGGTCAAGGAAGCGTGCGGCAAAGCGGGGCGCAGTTTCTCGGAGATCGAGATCAGCGTGACTCCGCGCGGCAAGATCGACCTTGATACGCTCCGCCGCTTTGCCGACGCGGGAGTGCATCGGCTGATTCTGCTGCAAAGCGGAAACAACGAGGCCTCCACCCTGACGCAGGTGCGCGAGGTTGGGCGCGATCTGATCGGCAAAGTCTAAGAGACCGGGTGGTGGCGAATTTCGCTTCTGCGCATTTCCTCACTACTCCCCACGGCAGCCGCTGACGCTATACGCACGGCTTTGGTTCTCTGATAAACGAGGGCCAGATACCGTCAGGACGGTGGGACGGTTGCTTTAGCCGCTTCCTCTGCGCTTCGGACTGCCAATTTATCGTCATTGCGGCAAAATCCTAACGTGCGCGGGATTAAAGATCCGTGCATGGCGATTCTATTTCTGGGCGATCGAGGCGCAAAAGCTTCGGCACGGCGTTTGCGTTGACAGAAAGTCAACTCGGCGACGAAGACCAAGCCACTGAAGGAGGGCGAGCGGACAATGATGATAAAAAACGATAGTAGCCACGTGTTAACAGTGAAAGAACTCTCGGACTATTTGAAGGTGCATCCGTCCACAATCTACCGCCAGCTCAAGCGCGGCAAATTGCCCGCGTTCAAGGTCGGCAGTGACTGGCGGTTCAATATCGAATCGATCGACAGGTGGCGGTTGGAGCAGGACGCGTTTCGCGGCGCATCGATCTGAGCTTTGCCAGGGTTCGGGGAAAGAGGGGCATGCGGCGGCAAGGCGCCTCCTGGCATCGCGTTGGAAGGAAGTAATCGCAACCGTGCCAAGGGGCGTCAGCCTACGGAATCGCCACGGGGTCGGCGACGTGCAGAAAATCGAACGCGAGCCATCCGCGCAGCGGATCGACGCGGCTCACCTGCACCATGATTGGAGTATCGTCGGTCAGCTCGGGGGCGCCGCGCAGGGTTCCACGCACGACGTAGTCGGTCAGTTCCGCGCCAGCGCCGTCGCGAGTGGCGCTCGCGCGCAGAGGTTTATCGGCGGCATAGCGCTCGAGATAGCGGAGCGTCCAGTAGCGTTTAGCGCGGCGTTCGAGTTCGCGGCCCGAGGTCTCAGCGTTCTCGGCGCCGGCCAGCACAGTTAGCAGTTCTTCGACGCTATAAGCTTGCGCGCCCGGATTGGATAGCGCGGCGAGCAGTTGACGCTGCAGCACCAGGTCCGCATAGCGCCGAATCGGCGAGCTCAATTGCGCGTAATAGCCCAGTCCGATTCCGGAATGAAACTCCGGATACATCGAGAGCCGTGGACGCTGCATCGCCGCGTCGCCGCGCATGTCGGGCTGCACCCGGTAGATAATTGGAATCCGGTTCTCCGCCGCGAAACGCGCCGCGACAAAATTGCTCAGCACCATGAACTCCGCCACCAGCATCCGGCTCGGCGAATTCGAATCGAGCAGGAAGATTTCGATCCCGTCTTCGCGCACCCGGACCTTAGCCTCGCGCCGATGCATCAGCATCGCACCCGCCGTGCGGCGGCGCTCGCGCAGACGCTCGGCCGCGTCCGCGAGCATCGCAAGCGTAGGCGCCGCGGGATCGGCCGAGGTCGGGCCTGCAAGAATCTGGTCCGCCGCCACATAATCGAGTCGGCGCGAGACCGCGATTTGCGACGGATAGATCGACGCGGCGATCAGCTCACCCGCCGCGGAGATCGTCACGTCTGTGGTCAGGACCGGACGCTCGCTGCCCGCGGTCAGGCTTGCAGCCTCGCACGAGACCGCGTCCGGCAGCATCCGGATGGTAGCCTCTGGGAGATAGACGGTGGTCGCGCGCGCGGCGGCTTCCATATCCATCGCGCCGCCCTTGATTACGAAGTCCGCGACCAGCGCGATATGCACCCGCACCCGCAGCGAGCCGTCGGGCAGCGGTTCGCAAGCCAGGGCGTCGTCAACCTCGACGGTATCCTCGTCATCGATCGTGATGCTGTATCCGCTGTCGGCTAGTTGGCGCGGCGGCGGCGCGGCGGCGGCGGCTTCCGCGCGTGCGGCGGCGCTGAACTCCTCGCGCAAGCCGGCCACCATCGCAAAGCGCGAGGCACTGGGCCGCGCGCCGAGCTTTTCCAGAATCTCGAAGGCGGCTTCGGCGGAATCGACGTCCGGTGCGATCGCGGCAAGCATCAGGCTAAGCTCGCGCGAGCGGGCAAACGGATTCTTCAAGTATTGGTTTAAGTCTTTTCTGAGGGCCGCGGCTTCCTCGGCGCCGGGGCGCGCGTCCGTGGTCAGCACTTCGCGCAGCGTCGCCTGGATTCGCCGGTAGTCGTCGCTGCGCGCGCGCACCCGTTCCTGCTGGAGACGCAGGCGCTCGACCTGCTCGGGAGCGCGCGGCGCGAAGTCCATGTGCCGGCGCGTGAAGTACAGCCGGTCGCCCAGCAGCGCCTCGAGCATCACGGAGTCGGCCACCGCCGAGCGCCGTCCGAAAAACAGGTCCGCCAGCTCGGGCGCGGTGAAGCTGCGCCCCTGCTCCTGCACGATTTCCCAGAGCAGATTCAGGTCGAGCTCGCCTGCGAGAGCCGCGCGTTCCGCCTCGAGTGCCGCGATCGCGCCGGTCGCCGCCTCGCGCGCGGGGCGGCGCTCCGGATGCGCTATCATCACCAGGTCGCGCGCGATCAGGCGCTCCCGGCCGTCGGCGCCGAGCACGGCGAGGTGGCGTTCCTGTTCGCGAAGCGCAAGCGCGGGACGAAAACGGCCCTCGTCAAGGTACTCGACTATCGCGCCGGCGTACCGGCCGGGATATTTTGCGTCTGTCGCCATCGCAGATTTCATTTTGACGATGCCCGTGGACAAAGACTATATGAAAGGTCGAACCGATGGCTCGAAATCAGATTGAAATCGATTTGCCCGACGAGTTGGCCAATTCGCTGGCGAGGGTAGTTGAAGCGCTGGGAATCACAACGCTGGGCGAAGCCGCGATTATCGCGATCGCGGACTGGACCTCGCGCCGTGCTGCCGAGCTCGACAATCTCGATCCCAACCGCAGATATTTCGTGAACGAGGCGTTAGATGAACTCATCGACAAGAAAGACCGGTAACCTCTTCTTCATCTTCTTCAGCATCGGCGCCGCGGCGACTTTCGCCCTTGCTGCCGCAATCTCGGTCACCGCGGGGGCGGCGCTCGCCAAATCCAAGGGCGTCGATGTCGAGATTCCGTTCGACGGATCTCAGCTCAAGACCCCCGAGATCAAGCAGCCGCTTTATCTTCAGGCCGCAGGCGGCAGCCTGATCGTGTCCGACGCGGCTGGAGGTATTTACTCGGTCACGATGTCGGGCGCGACCAAGGTGATCGCCGACAAAACCAAAGTGCCGCATCCGGGTGGGCTGGCCGAGGCGCCTGCTGGATTTGGCGCATACGCCGGGCAGGTGTTCGTGCTCGATGCACCCGACGGCGCCAAGGGCCCGTGCGAGGTCGATCGAATCGACAAGTCGGGAACCGTCAGCGTGTTTGCAAAGCTGCCCGACGTCGGCGCAAACAAGCCGACTGTCTGCCGCGATCTGGAATTCGCGCCGGCGGGAGCCTACGCGGGCAAGCTTTACGCCGCGACCTCCGGCAACTCGACGATCTACGCCGTCGATTCATCGGGCAAGGCGAGTGCGTTCGGCACCTTCGACAAGCCGCTCGCGTTCGACCTGAGCGCGATTGCGTTTGCGTCATCGAGCGACAGCAAAGCTCCCGGCAAGATGCTGGTCGGGATGCGTCCGCGGATGACCGGCGCGTCGAAGATCGGGCGCATCTCGGTGGTCGGTCCCGACGGCAAGCTGAATACTGATCCGTATTTGGTGGGGTTTATCAACCCGACCGGATTCGGCAACTCGCCGTCCGGCTTTGGCACCTACGGCGACACGTTCATGATCGCGGACATGGGCAAGCCGGCCGAGAGCGGCGGCGCCGCGGACGGCTCGGTCTATCGCGTGTACAAGGACGTCGCGCGGCCGTTCGTCGGCAATATCGCCGATCCGAACTGCATGAGGTTCGTCGGCAACAAGATGGTGCTGGCCGACCCGTCGGCGAAGGGGCCTGGCTCCGGCGCGATCGTAGTGATCTCGTCGATGCTGTAACAACGGCGAATCGGAAGCGACGTCAATGCCCAAAGGGAAGAGCGTAGCGAAAAGAACAGGCGTTCGCTCCGAGCCACTGATTGCAGTGCGCGACGTCAGGGCGAGTGGCCGCTGGTACCAACGCCTGCTGGGCGCCGACACGCTGCCGGAGCACGAGCATCGCGACGTCTATGATCGGGTGCTGTGCGGCGGTCGCCTGATCCTGCAGCTCCATGCATGGGACGAGGAGAATCATCCCAATCTCGTCAACGCAAACGCTGCACCAGCAGGGCATGGAGTGCTGCTCTGGTTCGAGGTCGCCGACTTCGATGCGGCGGTCGAGCGAGCGCGTTCATTACCCGCCGAAATCGTCACGGAACCGCACGTCAACCCGGCGCCCAAGCATCGGGAGATGTGGCTGCGCGATCCCGACGGGTACTTGGTCGTAATCGCAAGCCCGGACGGCGAATCCAGCGTTTTGGCGCCCCGACAGTTCGAGCGCGATGACCTGTGAGCGAAGAAACCTATCGCGAATAAGACTCAGAGCAACGATCTGCGGCTCCTGCACCTCGATGTCGTGACGATGTTTGTGATGTCCGCGTCGGAGCGGATCGAGCGGTCGAATGATCCTGACTGCTCGCCCGGGCCGCGCGTCTATTTCTGCGGATGCGCTCTCGGCAATATCGTGCGCGTCCGCGATGACCTCGGCGATCAGATCGCTTCGAGAGCACTTGTCATCGGCGCGCAGGAGCCCCCGTGGCGCGATCCCGATGTCCTGCCGCAATGCCTGGGAAAATTCATCGATGTGCTATCAACCGAGCAGCCGGTCGCGACCGTTGCTCCTCATGTCATCTACCGGCTTCCGAACCGGTTGAGATATGAGCATTCGGCGACGATCGTGCGCGGCGATTCTGCCGAGGGCGCCGCGATGCTATCGCGGTTCGCTGAGCGTGGATTGCCTCAGGCGATGCTCGCCGCGGGATTCAAGGGAGTCGGCGACTTCTGGGAGCCGTGGTGCGTCGCCGTCGAGCGCGAGGAGATCGCGGCGATCGCATTCGCGGCTCGG
>DATKSB010000082.1:0-23525 GCA_035531855.1 Binataceae bacterium (SeqCode) | reverse complement strand
CCGCCGGAATCTCTGATCGGAGAACCGCTGTCGTCGATCGGCACTTCGCTGCCGTCTTTGCGAATCAGCAAAGTATGATTGGCCAGCCCCACGATCGACCCCAGGCGGAAGACTGTTTCCACCGGACTCTCGACCGTCGCGCGGGTGCCTTCCTGAACGATCTTGAAGACGCTCCCGCACGGCTGGTTCAGCGCATCCGACCGGCTCCAACCGGTCACCTCTTCGGCGGTACTGTTCATGAAAGTTATTTGCGCGTTAGTGTCAGTAACTATTACCGCGTCTCCGATACTCGCGAGCGTAACCTCGAACAAGTCTTTTTGCCGCCGGGCGTCGAGCAACGCGGCTTCCCGCCGCATGATCTCCTCGCGGATCTGGCTATACGCCCAGACAAGAATCGCCAGGATGAGAATGCTGAGGACCGCAAATATAATATCGCGGTAATCCTCCAATGATTCGGCTCGAGCGCCGGAGGCGGCCAGCGCGGAATCTTCGCGCGAGATCGTCGCCGCGATCTGGAGCCGGATGGCATCCATCAGATGCTTTCCGCCATTGGTCCTTACGAACGCCAGCGCGGCATCGAGCCCTTGCGTACGCCGCAGCTCGATAGCCTGTTTCAATTCGTCCAGTTTTTCATCGGTCAGGCGAATCAGGCGGGCGGCATCATCGGAAGAGAGCCCTTCCGCTTTGCTATTCTCGGTAATGTATTGGAGGTTGCTTTTAATTTCAGCCAATCCGCGTTCGTAAGGCGCGAGATAGTTTTCGTTTCCAGTCAGCAAATAGCCGCGCTGTCCGGTCTCGAGGTCTTTCATAGTGGACAGTGCGTCCTGGAAACGCTCGATCCGCGCGTGATCCCGGATGACCTCGTGATTGGCGGTTATCGCGATCGAGCCAAGGAAGTAGGTTGCCGCGACGCCTATCAGAACGACTATGGCGGTGGTGACAAAGATCGCTGAGGTTTTGAATTGCTGTGTCAGCGGCGTCTGCTCGATTTCGGCGCGGGGCGCGCCCTCATATCACACTGTGTCAACGCGCTTGCGCGATCGGTTGCGCGGTGGAATCCAGCCGTCGTGAGGTCATCCCGCGCGCAATGCTATGCGAAGCCGGCGGGGTTTTCCAGTGAATTCCCGTCTCGAGCAGCGCCTCGCGCTGCTCAGCTTCGGCGGCCGGCAAGCGGACGCGGTCCGAGGAATTTGCCCGCGGCCGGAGCGATCTCGCGCAGCTTGATAACCGCGTCGGCGAGGTCTTTCAGATCCCGCTTCGCGCTATCGGACAATTCGCCGTCAACAAAATCGGCCGAGACCAGATAGACGCTGGCCGGCGCCACGAGCGCGCCAAACCACGCAAGGACATCGCGCAGATGCCAATCGACGCCGAGGAAATGATGCTGCGTCGCGCCCATCGCGATAATTCCCACCGGCTTTCCGCCGAGCGATTCGAGCGGCAGATGATCGAGCAGATTCTTGAGCGCGCCGGTGAACGAGCCGCGGTAAACCGGACTCGCGAAGACCACGCCAGCGGCCGACCGCACGCTCGCAATAATTCGCGCGGTGTCATCGCGGTATTGTTCCGGCGGCCGGCCGTCCGCGAAGGCAATCTTCTGATCGGCCAGGTTGATCAGTTCAACTTCAAGCTCCCGGTGATCCGCGCGCGCGGAGTCGAGCAGCCATCGGGTCGCGTTCAGCAGACGCCCCGGAGGAGTGACGCTTCCCACAATCGCCAATAATCGGGACGCCATCGGCGCGCTATCCTGCCGCGCTCCATGGGGCTGCGACCGCGCGCGCCTGGCGCCGCGCGATCGCAGCGCGCACCAGCGGAATCAGTTCGCGGCCGTATTCGATCGCATCCTCGAGCGGGTCGAAGCCGCGAATCAGAAAAGTCGTCACGCCAAGATCGTAATACGCAAGCATCGACTCGCCAACTTGCTCCGGGGTTCCGACCAGCGCGGTGGTATTGCCGCGAGCACCGGTCGCCGCCGCCACCGCGGTCCACAGGCGCGTATCGAGCACATCGCCCTGCGCGGCAGCGGCCAGCAGCCGCTGCGAACCGATCGCCTGCGGCTCCTTCTTCGGAGTTGCGAAAGTCGTCGGTCCGCGGAGCTCGCGGATGGTCTCGATAATTTTCTTTGCACGGTCCCACGCCGCGTCTTCGGTTGAGGCCAGGATCGGCCGGGTCGAAAGGCTGAACCTTACTTTGCGTCCGTAGCGCGCCGCCGAGGCGCGCACGCGCGCTATGGTCCGTGCGGCTTCCGCCAACGGTTCGCCCCATAGCGCGTAAACGTCGGCGTGCTTGCCGGCGATTTCGATCGCGGCGTCCGAAGAACCGCCGAAGTAGATCGGAATATGCGGCTGCTGGACCGGCTTCACGGCGGAAAATGAGTGCTTGAAGGAATAGTACTTGCCCGCGTGATCGATCGGCTCGTTCGCGGTCCATATGCGGCGAAGAATCTCGACGTATTCGTCGGTGCGGGCGTAGCGCTCGTCGTGCGCAAGGAAATCTCCGTCCTTGCGCTGATCGGCATCGTCGCCGCCTGAGATGACGTGCACCGCAAGCCTGCCGCCGCTGAATTGGTCGAGCGTCGCGAGCTTGCGCGCGGCGAGAGTCGGCGCGACGAAGCCCGGACGATGCGCCAGCATCAGGCCCAGCCTTTGGGTGACGAACGCCGCATACGCGGCGACTACGAATCCGTCGGCGGCGTTCGAGAAGTAGCCAATGAGTATTCGATCGAATCCCGACTGTTCATGGGCCTGCGCGAAGCGGGCCACGTAGTCGATATCAATCGCGGGTCCGCTGGGAGGATGAATCTCGGAGCCGGGCTGCGTGCCGATCATCCCGATGAATTCGACTCCAGTGAATTCGACACTCATGGACAGTCTTCCCTTGCGTCGGGCCGCTTTGACGGCGCCGCGGAATTTCTGAGAAACCCCCGACCTTATTGGGGGTACGTTAGCGCGATTGCGCGCGCAATAAAATCGAGCAAATCCGGGTGGAATTAAGAGTCTTAGGGAAGGGCGCTTGCAGGGCGCGTCAGAAATTGATAATCATTCTCATAATCAAGAGGCCCACACCGATGTACCTTTGCATCTGCAACGCTATCACTGACCGCCAGGCTCGTTCTCAGGGCACCGCCTCCGGATGCTCCGTGGCCGCCTTCTATCGCACCCTGGGCGTCACGCTCAAGTGCGGCAAATGCGTGCCGGTTCTTCGCGAGATCCTGGGCGCACAGTCCACCGCTTCGGAAACTCGGGGCGACGCCTATGGTCAGGACACCTGCGGCGGATAGCCGCGCCGCGGATGGTTAACTTCGGTTTCCCTCGGCATCGTTTGCCCCTACAATAGAGTGATTCATCGACGCGCTTTCTGGGAGAGATTCCGTGAAGGGTGATCCTCAGGTACTTCAGTTCCTCAATACGGTCCTGCGCAACGAGTTGACCGCGATCAACCAGTATTTCCTGCACGCCAAGCAGCTCGAACATTGGGGCGTCTCCAGGCTCGGCAAGTACGAGCGCGACGAATCAATCACCGAGATGAAGCATGCCGACCGGATCATCGAGCGCATCCTGTTTCTCGAGGGGCTGCCGAATCTGCAGGATCTGGATCGCCTGCTGATTGGCGAGAACGTCAAGGAAGCGCTCGAGTGCGATCTCAAGCTCGAGATGAAGGCGATTGGCGACTTTCGCGCCGCGGTCGCGCACTGCGAATTGGTCAAGGATTACGTCACGCGCGAGCTGCTCGCGGAAATCATGCACGAGGAAGAGAAGAGCATCGATTTCCTTGAGGTCCAGTTCGATCTGATCAACCAGATCGGAATCGAGAACTACATCCAGTTGCAATCCGCGAGCGCGAGTTGAAGCGGGCCTGCGCGCAGCGGTTTCAGGGCCGCTCGAAAAACAACGCCCACAGGGCGCCTTCGCCCATCCGCTCGCTGATCTCCGACCACACGAAATAGATCGCGAACACCAGACTGATTCCCAACACCCAGGCGAACAACCGATATAAATTCATCTGCTCCGTGACGCTTCTGATCGCCGCGTCCAGCGAGCCAGTCCGAAAGAGCGCATCGAGAAATCGTTCCAGGTAACCAAGCATCAGCGTACCGCCGCCGTAGAGCAGAGTCTTGACCGCGACCGCAATCGCCCGGGGATAGCGTTCGAGCTTTCGCGCGAGGGGGGTGGTGTCGAGGATCAGGACCGCCTTGGCTGCGAGTACGGCGCCCAGCAGCGCTTTGGAAATTGCAAACAGTGGGATCGAGAACTCGGCCAGCACCAGCTTGATAATCAAAAGCTGGAGCAGAAATCCGATTAGAAAGAAAAGAAAGATAGACCGCGCCTCCGCGGCTTCGTGCCGCAACCATTTTCCGATTGTGCCTAGTCGATGTAGCACCGCCCCCTCACTCTCGCCCGGAACGTGGGCGCGGAATAGAATCAGCGTACCCGGAACTGAAAGCATCATGCATTTCGCGATAGCATTTCGCCACAACCACAAGAGGTCTATGCGAGTGAAGCATCGAATTAAATTCGCGCCGTTCGCCCTGCTCATTCTGGCTACGGTTGCGCTCTTGCCGATTCTGTCGGCCACCGCAGCACAAAACGACGGGGCAGCAATTCCCGCTCTCAAAGCGGCGATCGACGGACCGCAGCGCTCCGCGGCAAACAAGGCGCGCGACAAATATAGACATCCGCTCGAGACTTTAACTTTCTTCGGGATCAAGCCCGATATGACGGTGGTAGAAATTGCGCCGGGGCAGGGATGGTTCACTGAAATCCTTGCGCCGTTTCTGAAGGATCACGGCAAGCTTTATGAAGCCGTCGGAGGGGGCCGCGGCGCGAAGGCCTTCGAGGACAAGCTCAAGGCTGATCCCGCGCTCTATGGCCACGTCATCGTAACCACGCTCGATCCTCCCACTGAAACCACGATCGCGCCGGCGGGCTCGGCCGATATGGTCTTGACCTTTCGCAACGTTCACGACTGGCTCGCGCACGGCAACACAGAGGACTATTTCAAGGCCTTCTATCGCGCACTCAAACCGGGGGGAATCCTGGGAGTAACCGACCATCGCGCCGACCCGACGCAGCCGCAGGATCCGTTGGCCAAGACCGGTTACGTGCGCCAGGACTACATGGTCAAGTTGGCGGAGCAGGCCGGATTCAGGCTGATGGACAGCTCGGAAATAAACGCGAATCCCAAGGACGATCGGAACCATCCGGTATGGTATCTCCCGCCAACCCTGCGCCAGGGAGCAACCGATCGCGACAAGTATCTGGCGATCGGCGAGAGCGACCGGATGACGCTAAAGTTCGTCAAGCCAACCACCGTCGTGCAGGCGCACTAGCCGCCGCGATCAGAGGCAGCAGCGCCGCGACGGCAAAGAGACGCTAGCCGGCATGTTATAGGTCTAAATCAGACGACGCGCTCGATTGGTCTCAGAATTTCGTACAGCTTCTCGAGCGTGATAACCGCGCTCTGGTTCGAGAGCCGCGCTTTCCATTCGACACCGCCTGCGGCCAGTGTCTTGCGGCTGACGACAATTCGATCGGCGATGCCGATTAGGTCCGCGTCGGCAAATTTTTCCCCTGCTTGAGGCCCCTGACGATCGTCGTAAAGCACGTCGATCCCCTGCGCGGCTAGTCCGTTGTAGATCCGATCGCATTGCTCGATTTCGGCCAGATCGCGCACCAGCGAGACAAGATGCAGCCGGTAGGGCGCAATTTCCGCCGGCCAGACGAGGCCTTTTTCGTCGGCGAGGCACTCGGCGATCGTGCCCATAAGCCGGCTAGGTCCGAGACCGTAGCAGCCCATGACGATTTTCTTCTGCGCTCCCGCGCTGTCCGTGTATTGGGCGGAGAATGCGTCAGTGAAACGCGAACCGAGCTTGAAAATATTGCCGACCTCGATCGCTTTCAGCTCCTCGAGCCTCGATTCATCACCGGCCCTATAGCCGGGAATGATCTCCGCGAGCGCGCCCGAATCGCCGATGATCTCCTTGTTAATCGCGATGTTGCTTCCAGGGATCCGATAGATCACATCCTCGCCGTACGGCGTTACCGTCTGAAATTCGTGCGAATATTTCGAGAAGGTGCCACCCGAAGCGTAGGTCAGAAGCGTTCCCGCGCCGATTCCGCAGCGGCGGTAGATATTCAAGTAACCGGCGATCGTCTTTTCGTAAAATTCGTCGAGCGACGCCTCGTCGGCATGAAACGAATACATATCCTTCGTGCGGAATTCGCGGCAGCGCAGAAGCCCGGATTTCGCCCTCGGTTCATCGCGGAACTTCGTCTGAATCTGATACACCGCTCTCGGCAGGTCGCGATAGGAACGGATGAAACTGGTGACGAGCGGAGTCACCACCTCCTCATGCGTCGGCCCGAGCGCGAGATCGCGGTCGCCGGCGCCTTTGAGCTTGAACAGCACATCGACCTTGTCCCAGCGCCCAGTCCGATCCCAAATCTCCCTTGGCTGAAGCGCGGGCATGAGAATCTCCTGAGCGCCGATCCGGTCCATCTCTTCGCGGATGATGGTTTCGATGTGATTGAGGACGCGGAGGCCCAACGGCAGGAAGCTATAGACGCCCGCCATGAGTTGATCGATATAACCCGCGCGCGTCAGAAATCGCGCGTTGCGGCTGGCATCGCTCTGTGCGGATTCCTTCGCGGTGCGCGTAAAGAGATTCGAAAGACGCATCAGGGCCTGGCTCGTCAGTGGACAATTCCTACTTAAACCCGCGTTTCGAATAGTTTACTCCGAATCGAGTGGGGAGTGTTGTGTACCGATAGGTAATTCTATGCACCGCCGCCCGCCGCCGCGGTATCCCGTACCAACGCTACATCCGTCAGGCCCTGGAACTTGCGGTCGGGCACGAGACGCGGTAACCGCGTCTCGGCAAGATCGATCTTCACGGTTGTGCCCCGCCGGAAGCAGTGGGAGGCTGAATTTACTATTGAAACTGAAATGGCGAGCCCGTCACCCAACCGGTAACGCACGCGCACGCAGGGAGGAACATTAGATGACTTCTCAACTATCTATGGCTCGATGGTCTGGCTCTCGCGGGTCCTGGCAATCGGCCCTTGCAGCAATCGCCGCGATGCTCGCGTTGCTGATCGCGTATCCTGCCGGGGCGCGCGCGCAGGACAGCGCCAGCTCGATGGCGCAATCTGCCCAGCAGGCTGCCTCGTCGCTCACCGGTAGCCAGCAGTCGGCGGCGAACAGCGCGTTATGCTCGGCGGTCAGCAGTCAGGTGCCGAATGCCGCCAGCGCCGACCCTTCCGTACTGAGCAGCCCGAGTGTCATATCCACCGCTGCTACCACGTTCGCAGGCAGCACGAGTCTGCCGCTGGCGAGCGCAACCACGATGCTGCAAAGCTATGTCGCGGCGCATGCCACCGACATCCTCGCGTCGTGCGCGGTGAGCAGCGCGACCGGAGGCCTGACCTCGAAAATCCCGGGCGCGAGCAGTATGCCGTCGATGCCGTCGATGCCCTGAAGAGGTCGCCTCGCGATCGCGGCACTCTTTGTAGCGCTATTTGGCCGGCGTCGTCACCTCGGTGAATGCGCGAATCCCTTCGATCGCGGTGGGGACGCCGCTGTATTGCGAGACGTGCACGATAATTTCCTTGAGCTCTTCCGGCGTGATGCCCAGGTTCAGCGCGCCGCGCATATGCAGCCGCAGCTCCTGCCCGCGTCCGAGAGCCATCAGTACGGCGACCGTAATCATCGAGCGCGCCTTGGTGGGGAGCCCCGGCCGATTCCAGATTTCGCCGAATAGCTGCTCGTTCAGAAACTTTGCGAAGCCCGGATCGAATTTTTTGAGGAATTCATCTCCGCTCTTGAAGCCTTGCTCGCCCCACAAGCGGGTACGGATTTCCTTGCCCTTGTTTTCGAGTTCGTTAGCCATGGTTCACTCCTTGCGCGGATGATAGAGAGTTAGCCGATCGTAACAACAATCTTTCCAACTTGCGCGTCGCTCATACATCCAGGCGTGCGCGCCCGCGATTCTATCGAACGGGAAGGTCCGGTCGAGCGCCCGCCCCAGCGCCCCGCTGCTAAACGCATCGAGACAATCCGCCGCCAACCGCTCGCCCCATCGAACCGTTCGCTTTTCACGCCGAGGGGATGAGACCGCAGGCGATGGATCAGCACGGTAATGCCGTGCGCCGGCTGCTCCGCATTCTCTAACGCCGCGTGCCCGACCAGATCACGCTGCCGATGATTGCGATCGTCTCGCGCGCAGCTACCACCGGCTCGTACGCGGGATTGTCGCTCTTGATAATCAGCTTGCCATCCGGACGGCGCTGCAAGCGCCGCACCGCCAACTCGTCGGCGTGGCGCAGCACGTAAATCGCGTCGCGCCGAAAACGCGGCTCGCCCAAATCGACTATCGCGAGGTCGGTCTGGTTCAGCGTCGGCGCCATCGAGTCCCCCGCGATCTCGAGCAGCAGCAGATTGCGCGGCTCGGTATGCAGCCGCGTGCGCACCCAGTCGTTGCTGAGCGCCAGGCTGTCCACGATCTGATCGTTCATCAGCGCGGGCTTTCCGCGCGCGTCGAACCGCGGCATGAACGTGTACCCTTCCGCCATCGAGCGCGGCGCCGCCGCGCCCTTGCGCGCGGGCGCGCCGCGTCCTGTAGCGAGCCATTCGATCGAGACCCGTGCCGCGCGCGAAAGCCCCACCAGATTGGACAAATTCGGCTGTCCGTCGCCTTGCAGCCATTTGTAAATCGCGTTGTTGGACACTCCGATCGCGCGCGCGAGCGCGGCCACCGAGCCGAACTTGGCAAGTACCTGGGCGAGGCGGGATCGGAATTCGGCGTCTTCTGCTGTAAACACTTTGTGTTGACTCGCGTCCACCATTTGTGGGATAGCTGGTTTTGGCATGGGGATGACAGGCAAAGCAAGCTTTGGATTGGAAGCGCCCGTCGATTGTCCACAACCCTTCCCCTATGCCGTTTCGCTCGGCCTGCCATTGATGCTCCTGCCCGCCGAGTCCACGCCCGAAGTTTTTTCGCATGCCCACCTTCACGTCCGAGCCTCGCGGCGAATGCCGTCTGGAAATCCCCATGCTCCAGCAGGACCATCGCGCCCGCCACGTCCGGCCCGTGGATCGAATGAGCAAGTGCCTGTGGTGCCGCGAGCCAGTTCGGCACGGGGTCGCGGTAAAACGTCGCGGATTCTGTCCACTGTGCATCGCCGAAATCGCACAGCTGAGCTGGCGCGTGGTGTACGATCGCGAGCGCGGGATCGGCTCGATCCCGCCCAATTTGCGCGCAGCCTACAGCTTGTGAGAGCCGGCTCAGGCAGCCGCCTGTTTCAGCTGCTCGCGCGTGCCGCGCGCGCCACCAAGCATGAGGGCTACGATCTAAGCCGCACGTCGCTTATCGGCGATATCACGCAGGTGATCGGAATCCAGGCGACCTCGCATCTGGCGCGCGATTTTGGCGGGCGGCGGGTTTATATCCCGGCGAAAGTATCGTCGCGGGATCAGATCGCGCGATCGATCGGAGTCGGCGCGGCGGCCAGGCTCGCACGTTTGTACGGTGGCGACCGCGTGATGATCCCGGCGCATCCGGACCGCGCGTTGCGTCGCGCGCAGATAATTGCGCTGCGTAAAAGGCGGCTAAGCGTGTCCAGAATTGCAAGAACGTTAGGATGCACGGAGAGGTATGTCTATAAAGTATTATCGGGAAAAAAACCAGGCTGAACAGTTCAGCCTTACGCGACTTTCCCGATCGCGCTAAACTGTGCTTCCCGGCGGCCCCCGCCCACGCCGCCTCAACGCCCGCGTTGCCCGCAATGAGTATTGCAGTGGACGACGCATCCGCCCTCTCAGAGCCGCCGACGGAGTCCTATTCGCCCGAGTTTCTGGCCGCGGTAACCCGCGTGCTCGGAGACGAAGGCGGCACCGAAACCGCGCCGGACGATCCGGGCGGAGTCACCCGCTTCGGAATTTCGGCGCGCGAATACCCGGCGCTCGATATCGCGCATCTGACCCGCGACGCCGCGATCGCGATTTACCATCGCGACTATTGGCGTCCGTTCGGGTTTGACGCTGCGCCCGGCGCGATCGCCGCCAAAGCGTTCGATCTCGCGGTGAATATCGGGCCGCCTCACGCGATCGGATGCTTGCAGCGCGCGTTGCGCGCCAGCGGCCATCGCGTGACTGAAGACAACGTCCTCGGTCCTGAAACCGCCGCCGCCGCCCACGCCGCCGATCCGCTGGCCCTGATGGCGGCGCTGCGTTCGGAAGCCGCGGGTTACTACCGCGTGATGGCCGCGATCGCGCGCGATGCGCGTCCGGACGCGGACCGCGAGTTTCTGGCCGGATGGCTCAATCGCGCCTACGAATAACGCCCGCATCAAACGCCCGTTGTATCACGGAGGTTCCGATGACTGACGCACTGAAGATGACCGTGCTCGCGGCCGGGGTAATCGCGCTGGCCGGCGGATTCGCGCTCGGCACGCTGTTCGGGCGCAATCTGGTCGCCGACCTGGTGGCGATGGTTACCACGCTGGACTCGCGCTTGACCTCGGTCGAGTCCTCGGTGGCGGGCACCGTGGCGGCAAAGCCCGCAACGGCGGCACTGGCGCAGCATACCGCCGCGCTCGAGCATCATGCGCAGGCGACCGAGAAACTGGCCGGCTCGATTCAGTCGGCCGCGGCGGCCGCAAAGTCCGCGGCGAAGTAGGGCGCGATCGCGATGCCTGCCTTACTGGGACTCTTCGCGGCGAATTGGCGGCCGCTCGCACTGCTGGCGGTCCTCGGCGCGGCCGCTCTGGCAGCGGTCGTGCTGATTCATGAGCGCGATTCGGCGCGCAAGCAGGCCGCGGCGCTTGGCTCCGAACTCGCCCTTGCTAACGCCCAGAACGCCGCCTGTCAGAGCGCGGTCACGCAGCAGAACGCGGCGGTCGAGGCGATGCGCGCGTCGGCGCAGAGCGTCGCCGACGCCGCCGATACGCGCGAAGCCAATCTGGCCGCTGCCGCTTCCGCCGGAATGGAAAAGGCCGGTGCGCAGGCCGTGAAAATTGCGCAGGCGACGGTCCCGCCCGGATGCGACGCGGCGATCAAGTGGGGCAACGCGCAGGCGCGGGAGTTAGGCCAATGGTAAAGCGGAGCAGGCTCAGGTTGATGGCGGCGGTGTGGGTCGCGGCGGCGATCGGCGGATGCGCGCCCGCGGCGGCGCCGATCGCCGTGCCGATGAAAGTGAGCGTACCGATTCCCGAGCCGGTGTACTGCGCCGCGTCCGCGCCGCCGCGGCCCGCGTTGCAAATCGCGAGCCTTTCACCCGGCTCGGCGCCGGCTGACACGATTCGCGCCTACGCCGCGTCGGTGGTGGTTCTGAAGGCCGCCGTGGTCGAGCGCGATCAGTTGTTGCGCGCGTGCGCCGCTCCGCGGGCGCAAGGGAAGTCTGGCGGTGAAATTTCTCAGTGACATCCTCACCGGCAAGGACAACCTCACCTACGACGCGGCGCGGGTGGTCGGAGTGCTTGGTGCATTATCCTACATCGTGTTTTGGTGTATCCAGGTCGGAATCACGCGCCATTTCGGCGCCACCGACGCCGACGCCTATGGCCGCGGGCTGGGAGTCGTGATGCTGGCGATGGCGGGCGCGTGCGCGATCAAGCGAAACACCGAACCCGACCCCATAGCCGAGCTGAACGATGAGCGGCGGCTGGCCGATGGCCGCGCCGAAAATCGTCCCGACGGTCGTCCTGATAATCGCGCAGGTGACTGCCCCGACGGCCGCGGAGGCATGCGATGAGCTGGGACGCGGTGGCGGCCTTTTTGACCGCGGCATTAACCCTGGCGGGCCTGAACGTCGGCACGGTGCGCTGGATTCTCGAGCGCCATCAGCAAGCCGTGCTGCGCGACGCGGCCCGCTGGACCGAAATCGAGCGCGGACTTTACGAGCTGCGCGCGTCTCTCCCGCTCGAGTACGTCAGGCGTGAGGACTGGATCAGGTTCAGCGCCACGCTCGACGCGAAGCTGGATGCGATGCGCGAGGAGATGCGCCAGGAAATCGCGACTCTGAAGGAAAGACTCTATGGCTGATGCAATCGACCTCGAACAAAAGCAGCGCGAAGAAGCCCGCTGGCGGATTTTGCGCGTGGTGGACGCCGGGCGTCCCAGCGTGGTCTCGGAGCAAATCGTCTGGCGCGTGTTGATCGATATCAAGCTTGGGTTTTCGCTCAACGCGGTGCGCCGCGAATTGAGCTACCTGGCCGACCTCGATCTGCTCGAACTCGAAGGCCAGGACACCGGCACCTGGTTCGCGCGCCTGACCGCGCGCGGAGTCGATACGGTCGAATACAACCAGGCGGCGCCCGCGGGCGTCGCCCGTCCGCGCAAGTACTGGTAATCCGCGATGGCTACCCAAGACGCAAGCGAAAATCGCGATAAAAAAAGAGCGCAGAAATCGAAAGCGGCCGCCGACAAAAAGTTCGCGCAACAACTCGAAGCCGTGCGGCTCTCGATCACCGAGGCGCGCGTGATCGCCGAGGAAACCGCCGGTGACGACGAGACCATGGAGCGCGCACTGGCGCGGATGGTGCAAACGCATTTGTTCACGGTCATGCAGAAGCTGCTCCAGGCGAAGCGTAAAGGACCAAATTCGCCTGACATCCACGCGATCGCCAGAACCATCTGCGCGGTGAGCAAGCAGGGAATCGAGACGGAACGATGGCGGACCGAGGCGGGCTCGCGGGTGGATGCGAGCGTCGAGGCGGCGGCGGCGCAAGTCGAACAGGCGCGCGAATCCGGCCTCAGCGCGGGCGCGGCCGAGAAGATCCGCAGCGCGCTGCTCGAAATCAAGCTCTGATGCGTCCGCGGAAAAATCGCGAGGAGCGTATCCATGAATGAAGATCTGAACCCGCGCAAAGCGGGCGCGGAGCAACGCGTCGCGTCGTTCGCGCGTGCGGCGAATATCCTGGCGGCCATCGCGCGCGCAGGCGCGAGGTTTGGTCCGGCCGCGGCAATACGCGCACGCGCGAATGCGCTTGCCGACGCGCTGCGCGCACTCGAGATTCCCGCGCGCGCCGCGCCCGCGCGAGGTTCCGCCGCCGTTGCCGACGCGCTTGATCCGCAAGCGAGCGGCTCGTCCCCGCGCGAAGCCCGGCCGCTGACCGCGGTTCTCGCGGTCGGGCGCGCGCGGCCCGCGCCGGTCGCTACCCGCCACTTCGCGCGCAGTTCCGCACAGGATGAAAGGCGCGGGCAGCGGCCCTCCTCTCCGCGCGCGGCGATGACGCGCGCGCTCGCCGCGGCGCGGACCGGCGGCGCGGCGCTGGGCCGCATCCAGCAGTTCACGTTGCATGCCAACCTTCAGTCCGGCGCGCAAGATCTCGCGCGCGGCGCGGACGAGAGCGCAATCCCGGAACCTGCGGGATCGTCCGCCCCGAAGCGTTCGCGGAATTTCAATATCGCCGCGATGCTCACGGCAGCCGGCGCCGCGCGCCGCACGGCCGCGCGCGATCGGCGCATCGTGATGGCTCCTGGGGCCGTCTCAAGCGATCCGGGGTATCGGGATGCGAAGCGCGCGCCATCGGCGGTCGACGCGATCGCGGTGCTGCCGACCCGAATTCAGCGCATGCTCGCAAGCTCGCGCGCGGCGGCATCCTCCGATGAGTCCTCGCCGCGTGGGAATACCGTGGATCCCTCGCGCGAGCGAGGGCGAGAATCCGGAGCCGGCGGCAAACGCCGAAGCGCGAACCCGGCGGCGCCGATCACGATCAATTCGTCGCCATCGATCACCGTTAATCTTCCGCCGGGAACTGCCGCACCGGGCGAGCGCGATATCTCGCGCGCGGTCGCGCAAGCGCTCGAAGAGCACGCGGAGAAGCTCTACGAGCTGATGCGGCGCGTCGGAGCGTTTAGAGAGCGCACGGAATTTTGACCTTCGAGTTTCGCGGAGACTGAAATGGAAGATGGATTATCGATTTTGCTGCCGTATCAGCGCCGATGGATCGCCGATCGCGCGCAGGTGAAAGTCGCCGAGAAGTCGCGCCGTATCGGCCTCACCTGGACCGAAGCCGCCGATCGCGCGCTCGGAGCCGCGGTCGCGGGACAGCGCGGAATGGACGGCTGGTACATCGGCTACAACAAGGACATGGCGCTCGAATTTGTCGAGACGGCGGCGATGTGGGCGCGGCGCTTCGACAAGGCGGCGCGCGCGATCGAGGAAATCGCGGTCACTGACGAATCGCGCGACATCCTGGCGTATCGGATTCGCTTCGCATCGGGGCACAAGATCGTCGCGCTGTCGTCGCGTCCGTCGAATCTGCGCGGCAAGCAGGGTTGCGCGGTGATCGATGAGGCCGCCTTTCATGACGATCTGGCGGGCCTGCTGAAAGCCGCGCTCGCGTTCACCATGTGGGGCGGACTGGTGCGCATCATCTCGACCCACAATGGCGCCGCGAACGCGTTCAACCAGCTCGTGAGCGACGTCCGCGCAGGACGCCTGCCGTATTCGATGCATCGCGTGACCCTCGATGACGCGCTGGCACAAGGGCTGTACCGAAAGATCTGCGAGACGCTCGGGCGCGAATGGTCGCCGAAGGCCGAAAAGATCTGGCGCCGCGAAATCTTCGAGCTCTATGCCGACAATGCCGGCGAAGAGTTGATGTGCATCCCGCGCGCTTCGACCGGGACCTTCCTGAGCACGCTCGCGATCGAGTCTCGGATGCGCGCGGGAATCCCGGTGCTCCGATGGTCGGTGGCCGACGATTTCGCGTTCAAGCCCGAGGAACTCCGGCGTTCGGAAACCGCGGCGTGGTGCCAGGATTATCTTGCGGCGGCTCTTGACGCGCTCGACAGCGCATCAGCGACCTGCTTTGGCGAGGACTTTGGCCGCTCGGGCGACCTGACGGTAATCTGGGTGATGCAGATCGCGACGGACCTGACCCGCCGGACCGGGATGGTGGTCGAGTTGCGCAATCTTCCATTTCGCCAGCAGGAACAGATCCTGTTTTATCTTGCGGACCGGCTGCCAAGGTTTCTCGCAGCGGCGATGGACGCGCGAGGGAACGGCCAGTACCTGGCCGAGACCGCGGCGCAACGCTACGGCCCGCGGATTGCGCAGGTGATGCTCTCGGCGGAGTGGTACCGGGAAAATATGCCGCGCTACAAAGCCGCGTTCGAGGACGGCGCAATCGAGCTGCCGCGCGACGGCGATATCCTGGCGGACCATCGCGCGATCGTGCTCGAGCAGGGAATCGCGAAGGTCGGCGACGCGCGGTTTCGCGGCGCGGACGGGATGCCGCGGCACGGCGACTCCGCCGTCGCTGCGGCGCTGGCCTTCGCGGCCTCGCGAATGGAAGTGGCGGAGATTGCCTATACCCCTGTGCGAGGGGCTGCGCCGGTTCGTTTCGGAGCGGGAGCCTGGTGAGCGTGAAGCTACTGGCTAATCGACAAAACAGACTGAGGCTTAAATGAGTATCTATTGGCAATGGCGATGCGAGGCTTGCGGATATCAGTTCGTGTTGACCACGATGCATTTGCCCGAGCCGTGCCACCTTTGTGGCGCGGGATGGTTCCGCAAGGTCGGTGAATCAGACCGCAAACAAGAGGAGGCGGCCTCATGAAGCTTTTCGACGCGTACGGACGCGAAGTCGAGACCGAAAGCCTGCGCTCCGAACAGGCGGCGCCGACGATGGCGGGAATCCGCAACATCTTCTCCGTGATGCATCCGTCGGTCGGGCTCACGCCGGAACGGCTCGCGTCGATTCTGCGCGAGGCGGAATTCGGCGACCCCTTTTTGTATCTGGAACTTGCCGAGGAGATGGAAGAAAAGGACCTGCACTACCTGGCGGTTCTCGGCACGCGCAAGCAGGCGGTCGCGGGGCTGGAGCTGCTGGTGCGCGCGGCGTCGTCATCGGCCGAGGACCAGCGCGCGGCGGCGATGATCCGCGAGCTGCTGCTGGGCGGCGCGCTGTCAATCGATTCGGCGATCGTGGACCTGCTCGACGCGATCGGCAAGGGCTTTTCCGCGACTGAGATAATCTGGGATCGCTCGGGGCGTGAATGGTTTCCGCGCGAACTCAAGTGGCGCGACCCGCGCTGGTTCATGTTCGACTGGATCTCGGGCAACGAACTGCTGGTGCGCACGCTAAAGGAACAAACCATGACCGCCGCGCCGGATAAATCGCAGCCAGGTGAGGGCGGGAAAACGCCGCACTTCGCTGGTGACGGACTTGCGGGCGGAATACGCGACGGAATCCAGCCGATGACCGCGCCGCTGGCTCCGTTCAAGTTCATTACCCACTTCTCGAAGGCCAAGGCGGGCCTGCCGATTCGCGGCGGACTCGCGCGCGCGGCGGGATGGTCATACCTGTTCAAGAACTACATACTCAAGGACTGGGTTACATTCACTGAGGTCTTTGGGCAGCCGCTGCGGGTCGGCAAGTATCATCCGGGCGCGACGGAGAGCGACAAACAGACGCTGCTTTCGGCGGTCGCGAATATCGGCACCGACGCGGCGGCGATAATTCCCGAGTCGATGATGATCGAATTCACGGAGGCGCGGCAGGGCGGTAGTTCGGAGCTGTACCGATCGTTCTGCGAGTATTTGGATGCGCAGGTGTCGAAGGCGGTGCTGGGCCAGACCTTGACCACTGAGATGTCGCCGGCGGGCGGATCGCGCGCGGCGGCCGAGGTTCACGACGCGGTGCGGCGCGATATTCTGGCGGCTGATGCGCGCCGGCTGGGCGAAACGCTCGGACGCGATCTGGTGCGGCCGATCGTCGATCTGAATCTCGGTCCGATGCGCCAATATCCGAAGCTGGTCCTGGGGTTACCGGACGATCAGGACGTCAAAGAGTTCGCCGATATCGTCGGAGCGATGGCGGATCGCGGCCTCCGGGTCGCGCAAAAAGCAGTGCTCGACAGGCTCGGCCTGCCCGAAGCGGCGACGGGCGACGCAATACTCAGTCCCGCGCGATCGGCACAGCGGAGTTCGAATTGAAATGGACAATTGTGGTACGAGCGCCGTTGTTCCGGCCGCCTAGTGACTAGTCGGCCGGGAGCGAAATAGGTTGACGCTGATGGGTCGTCACTTGACCGCATTAGCGACTGCGGGTTTGCCGTTGCCTTCGAGTGCGCTCTGGATGCGCGCGCCCAGGCCGGTATCGACTTGCGCCCAGTAGGCGATCGCGCGGCGCTGCATATCGGGCTTTGCGCCGCCCTTTAAGTGGTTGACGATATTGGTGACCAGGTGGTCGCGGTCGGTGTCGGAGAGCACTTTCCGATACAATGTACCGGGCTGGCCGAAGTCGTCGTCCTCGGCGTGTTTTGCGTACGCGGTTCGCGCGATCTCGCCGGCTTCGATTTGCCAATTCGGGAGTTCGTAGGCCGGATCGGCCTTGGGTCCGCCAAAGGAGTTGGGCGCGTACACCGGATCGGGCGGATTATTGTGGCGCATCGCGCCGTCGCGATTGTAACTATGCACCGGAGACAGCGGGCGGTTGACCGGCAACTCGAGGTAGTTGGGACCGATACGGTGGCGGTGAGTATCCGGATAGCTGAACAGGCGGCCGAGCAGCATTTTGTCCGGACTCGGTCCGATACCCCGAACCATATTGGAGGGCTCGAAAGAAGCTTGTTCGATCTCAGCGAAAAAATTCTCGGGATTGCGATTGAGTACCATGCGCCCGATCGGGATCGGCTGGTAGTCCTTGTGCGGCCAGACCTTGGTCAGGTCGAAAGGATTGAAGCGATAATTCGCCGCATCCTCGAACGGCATGATCTGCATCTCGAGGCGCCACTCGGGCGCGTTGCCGTTGGCGATTGAATTGTACAGATCGCGCAGATGGTAGTCCTTGTCCTCGGCCGCCATCGCCTGGGCGTCGGCGTCGGTGAAGTTTTCAATGCCCTGAACGGTTTTAAAGTGGTATTTGACCCAGAACTTTTTGCCGCCGGCGTTCTCCCACAGAAACGTATGGCTGCCGAAGCCGTCCATGTTCCGCCAGGTCCGCGGAATTCCGCGATCCGTCATGAGGAACGTGACCTGATGCGCTGATTCGGGCGACAGGGTCCAGAAGTCCCACTGCATATTATTGTCGCGCAAATGATTATCGGCGCGGCGTTTTTGCGAATGGATAAAGTCCTGGAATTTCTGCGGATCGCGCATAAAAAAGATCGGCGTGTTGTTGCCGACCAGATCATAGTTGCCTTCCTGGGTATAGAACTTGAGCGCGAATCCGCGCGGATCGCGAACCGTATCTGAGGATCCGGCCTCCTGCGCGACGGTGGAAAATCGCGCCAGCATCGGGGTGCGCATCCCCTTCTTGCCCAGAAAATTCGCTTTGCACCAGGGCGTCACGTCCTCGGTGACCTCGAAAAAGCCGTGAGCACCGCCGCCCTTGGCGTGAACCACGCGTTCGGGAACTCGTTCGCGGTTGAATTGGGCCATCTTCTGGATCAGGTAATGATCTTGCAGCAGAATTGGACCGCTGGGGCCTGCAGTGAGGGAAAATTCGTCGCTGGCGGCGGCAATGCCTGCATCGGTGGTGGTTACAGGAGGTGTTTTATCGGGCATGGAGATCTCCTCGAGCGTCGATCTTCATTTTAGCTCTATCGGCAGGCGATGGAAGCGGATTTGTCGCGACGGATACCGCACAGATCGGCCGGCGGCACATGCACATTCTCAGGAAGCGACTGACTACTTCGCCAAATAGCAGGTCAATGCTTGAATGACTGTTTGAGCTTGGTGCGTAATGAGCGGCGGCGATGCTTCAAGTTCAGGAACAGGTCGTCATAGATCAGTTTGCGGGCCGAAAATGCCGGACCCGCCAGCGCGGCGGAGTCCACCGGGCCGTGGGCGCGATAGCGATAAATTTGAATGCCGTTCCACCAGGTCGGGTGATGGTTTTTGGGCGTGCGCAGATTGAGTATCAGCTCGAAGCCCGGCACCTGGCGCGCGATTAGCGCGTCGGCGGCGCGCGCGGCGCGTTTGTTGGTATCGTCGATAATGACTATTGCGTCCGGGGACAGATGCGGCAGCGCGAAGCGGATTCCGTCGTATTGATCGGCGAAGGAGTGGCCGCCGTCATAGAAGTAGGCGCCGATTTTCGCCGGGCGCCACGGCGCCTCGGTCATGAACTCGCGGAAATCCAGATCGCGGAACTCGACTTGCCCCGGCCGAGTGAATTGCGCGAGCACTGCGGCCAGCGCCTCGGCGCCGCCGTCGAACTGCGAAAAATTATCGCACGCGAAAATCCGCGCGTCGGGATTTCCGGTCGCCGCGCCGACCAGGCTCGCACCTTTGTAGCATCCGACCTCGACATATACTTCGTTATCGCCGAGCGCGGCGACCGCCAAATTGAGCAGCTTGAGCTTGTTCTCGGTCGCCATGCCCTGCACGCGCGAGAGGACCGCGGACAAATCGCGGGTGGCGGGATTGCGCGATTTCTCGAGACGGCGCGGATCGTCGAACTCGGGCCACTCGGAGCGGCATCGCTGGATAAATCTGTCAAAGCGCATCGCGGATTTAAATCGCCGGCGCGATCAATAGTACATTCCGGGGCCGACCCAGCCCATTCCGCCGTAAGGATTGAACATCTCGGTCTGCAATTCCATCTGCTCTTCCTGGCTGGCTTCCAGGTTGTCGCGCGCGTCCTCGTTTTCCTTGCGCTGCCATTTCTGCCGCAGGCGCATCTGCTCGTACTTCTGGTAGCTCTCTTCGGTGCCGAGGTAGAGGCATTTGCAATACTGCGGATCGGCCATCCAGTAGTGCAGCTTGCCCTTGCGTCCGACGTAGTAGGAAACCGTCAGCGGAGGCAGGGTCGAAAGCTGCTCCTGGCGCTGGGGAGTGTCGGCGGGCAGCATCGCAAAGCCGGCTGCGGCCAGCATCGGCTCGAGCTGGGTCGAACGCTGCTCGGGAGTCGGTTTTTCCGATTGCGAGAGCGCGGAGCATCCGCCAGGCGCAAGCGCGAGTGCGAAGATGAATGCGGCGCGGGCGGCGCGGCAGCGCAGTGGGGCATTAATCATTAGTATGATTCCGCATTAGTTAGTCCCGGAGCAGCACTACTCAATCCTCCCTCCGCTGGAGGGAGAGGTATCCAATAAAAAAAGCGAGCGCTTCGCGCGCAGCGCGAAGGCATCCGCGGGGTTTTGTTTCTCCGCGCGGACTTCAGTCGGCGCCGGTTACCGCTTTGCCCGCGGTATCAAACACCGTCAGTGCTCCGGCGCCGTCGGCGTTGAGCGTCAGCGTCGCGCGCGTGACGCCGTTGGTGCCGAGCAGCGCAAGCCCGGGCAATCCCTCTGGAGTCACGTCGAGTCCGATGCGCGAGCCGTTCGCGTCGCCCAGCCGGAGCGTCGGCGCGCCGTCGGCCGCCACTTCCATCGAGGCACGGGTACGGCCCTGATTGTCTTCGAGCACCAATTCGGGCTGACCGGTCGAGGTCGAGCCGAAGCCGGCAACCGTACGGCCGTCTGGATTGAAGAAGCGCAGCCGCGACGTATGGTTCGACAGCGCCAGCTCGATCCGGGTCTGGCCTGTACGGCTGTAGATCGCAAGCCCGGGCGCGCCGTTGTGAGCCACGCCGAGTCCGGCGCGGATGTGATGCTGGTCGTCATAGAGCGCGAGCTGCGCGACCCCCGCGGGGCTGACGCCGAGTTCGCCGCGAGTACGTCCGGCGTCGTCCACCAGGACAAATTTGCGCGCCGTCATCAATTTCGGCGTGCCGGCCGCGTCAAGCGTCGCCGCGTTCATCAGATATCCACCGACAGCACCACCGATCATCGCGGCGGCGGTTACCGTCGCGATGATGCCGAGTCGCTCCTTGATGCTCATGTTTGCGATCTCCTTTCGAGCGCCGAATCAATAGTTACGCGCACTGTAGCATCGCGCCGCCAAGTCGTTAAAGCCATAAAGGAAAGACGCCAGATTACGCAGTTCCGAGCGCAAGCGTACTTCGCCAGCGTCGAGCATAGCCCACGCGCCGTCGTTTCGAGCCGAAGCTGAGCAACGCCGAAGGGGTCGAAATGATGGTCGCGCTCTTGGTGCCGGCATTAACGTGGTGCTTGCATTGCCCGATATCGCGTTGAATCAGAATATCGTCCTATTCTAATTCAAGAAAATTTTGGCTATGATGAGCCTATAAAGGCGATGTCGCGTTGGCGGCCGGTGTCTGGGCCTTACGCGCGGGATCAAAAAAGGGGTGCGCGATGGCAAAGGCGCGGACTGTGGTCCGGCGCAGAGCCTGCTTTGCTTTCGCGGCGATAATCGCCGCGGGTGCGACGGTCGCACTGGTCGCGATTGCCGGCGATCAGCAAATCGCTAGCCTGGTTTTCGGCCAAGCCGATTTCTACAAAAACGCTCCCAACTATGTCGATGGCGCCGCGATCGCGGCGCCGAGCGCCGTCGCGATTGATACTGTCGCCAATCATGTGTGGGTCGCGGACACCGGGAATAATCGCGTGCTCGGATGGCACGACGCCGGCGGCTTTTTGAGCGGGGCGCCGGCGGATATCGTGATTGGGCAACCGGACTTCGAGTCGTCGGCGCCCAATCAGGGTGGCTCTCCCGGCGCCAGCACACTTCTGGCTCCTGCGGGAGTGGGGGTGGATGGATGGGGCAATCTGTACGTTGGCGACAGCGGCAATAATCGCGTGATGGTGTTCGCCGCGCCGCTGGCTGGGTTTTCGGGCACGCAGATCATCGGTGGAGCGGCGGGCGCCGTGTTCGGGCAGGGCGGCGATTTCCAATCGAGCGCGGGATGCGCGAGCGGGCAGGTCTCCGCGGCGACGCTGTGCGATCCGGAGGGAGTCGCGCTCGATGCCTCCGGGAATCTGTTCGTCGCCGACGCCGGAGATAATCGCGTCACGGTCTACTTTGCGCCATTCGCGGGCGGCCGCGTGACGGCAGTCAATACGTCGGCGAATCTGATCTTTGGGCAGATCGCCACGAATGGATCGGCCTGCAATCAGGGCGCGAGCGCGACTGCATCCACATTATGCTTCGAGGTCGGAGGCGCCGCGTTCGGCAGCGTCGGGGTTGCGGTGGACGGCGCGGGAGATCTGTTCGTCGCCGATAGCGGAAATGACCGTGCGCTCGAATACACCGGCCCCTTCGGTGCGGAGGATACCAACTCGACCTCCGCCAATCTGATTTTTTACGGTACGGGCGGCCAAAACAATCCGGGCGGTATCGCCGTCGATGGCGCCGGAAATCTCTATGTCGCATGGAATCAGGGCAACGAGATCCTCGTGTACGAAAATGCGGTTGCCGGACGGAACAAGTCAGCGAACCAGACTATCGGACCGGGCGAGGAAAATCCGAGTTCGTCCAGCCTGCAAAGTCCGGGAGGTCTCGCGTTCGACGGGGCCGGCAATCTCTATGCGGCTGATATCGGCGATAATCGCGTGCTCGAATACAACGAGGGAAGTTCGTTCTTCACCCCGGTTGCAAGCCGCGAGCTCGGACAGCCTGATTTAGGACACGGCGCGATAAATCGCACCGACGATATCGGACTCGACGCGCCGGGCGGAGTCGCGCTCGGAATCGACGGAGCGCGGACGGCCGTGTATATCGCAGACACGAAAAATAATCGCGTGCTCGGATGGATCGGGCCGTCGCCTCCGGCAAGCGGCGCAGCCGATATCGTGATCGGGCAGGGCGATTTCATATCGTCGAAGCCCAACGCAGGCGTGGCGGAAAGCGCGGCGACGCTTTCGGCGCCGATTGGCGCGGCAACCGACTCGAGCGGCAATCTGTTCGTCGCCGATTCATCCAATAATCGCGTGCTGGAATTTGAAAACCCGGTGACCGTCTGCGGCGGCAGCTATCCATGCATCGACACCGCGGGCGCTGTCGCCGTGTTCGGCACCTGCGGCAGCTTCGAGGCGAGCGCGTGCAGGCCGGGCGTTGTCAGCGCGGAGACATTGTTCAATCCGTCCGCGGCCGCGTTCGATCGCGCAGGCAACCTGTTTATCTCCGATAGTGGCGACTCGCGCGTGCTCGAATTCAGTCCGCCTTTCGGCGCGGCGCCCGCCGCCGTCGGCGTGTTCGGACAAGGCGGCAGCTTCAGCACCAATCACTGCGATGGCGGCGGCACGAGCGCGCTCACGTTGTGCGCTCCCGGCGCGATTGCGGCTGACGGCGCGGGCGATTTGTTCGTGGCAGACACCGAGAACAATCGCGCGCTCGAGTACCCGGCCCCTTTTGCGGCCTCGCCGCAGGCCAGCGTCGTATTCGGACAAGACGGGAGCTTTACTTCGGACATCGCGAATGCCGGCGGCGCGTCGGCGGCGACTCTGGACGCGCCCACCGCCGTCGCGCTCGATTCCCGCGGCAATCTGTATATTGCCGATTCGGGCAACAGCCGCGTTCTGGAATTGAATCCTCCGTACTCCGGCGCTCCCGCCGCGAGCGCGGTGTTCGGCCAGAGCGGATTCAGCGCAAGTCAGGCCAACGGCGGCGCCGCGCCGGGCGATATCGGCGGACTTGGCCCGGACAGTCTGTACGCTCCGGGCGCGCTCGCCTTCGACGGCGCCGACAACCTGTATGTCGCGGATACATTGAATAACCGCGCCCTGGTGTACTCCGG
>DATKSB010000081.1:0-18651 GCA_035531855.1 Binataceae bacterium (SeqCode) | reverse complement strand
TCGTAGGTATAATTCGTGTGATTGCCTAGCGGATCATAAATGTCGGTGACGTTATCGAGCGCGTCGTATTTGAAGGTTGAGGACTCGCCCAGGGGCGACGTGACCATCGTCGTCCGCCCGTCCGCGTCGGGCTGGAAGGTCGTAGTATTACCCAACGGGTCAGCGATGGACTCAAGGTCGCCCGCGCTTGTGTAATGGGAGGTCGAGGTATAGCCCATCGGATCTTTGACGCTGATCGGCTGGCCCTGCGCGTTTTCGGTGACCGTAGTGATCCTGCCAAGAGGATCCGTGACCGTGATCGTGGGCTGAGATGGATTATCGTTGTAAGAATAGGTGGTTCCGACGCCACCATAGCTCAATGGTTCGGCGGCGCTAGCAAGGCGATTGTAGGTGGTGTAGGTATTGGTCCAAGTAGCGGTGCCCGAAGTTTGTCCAGGTGCGGGCGACAGTGCCATCGTGAGCAAGTTCCCGGCAGGGCCATAGTTATAGGTGGTCGTGCGTTCAATAAGCTCGTCGTAGCTTTCTTCCTGCACTTGGCCGACGAATTCCGTGGTGCCAGGCGCCGCGCCGGATGTTCCTATAGTCTGTTGGCCGCGGTTGAACAACGTGTATTCAGCGTTGACCGATTGCAGACCAAGGTTCCTCACATCCTCGATGACGTAGCCGGCATTATCGAAATAGAAATACCGGTTGGCGCCGTCCGGAAGGCTCACCTGAACTTTGGAAGCGGTGTTCCATCCGCTCGGAATTGTGTAGGTATAGCTATACCCGTTTCCGGGCAGTTGTGAGCTAATGCTCTTCAGCACGGTGCCGAGGGCATTGGTGCCGTACGTCATATAGCTATAAACTTGCTTGGGGCTTCCGCAGTTCGTACCAAGGCAAGCGTGATTAACGATGATCGTGGTGATATCGCCAACGCCCGGTGCGGATCCTTGATTCCATTGATAGGTCGTGGTCGCGTTACTGTTGAAGGCATACTGAGTGGCGGTCGAGAGCCTGTGAGAGGAAGTATAGGTGTAAAGAACCTTCTTGATCGTCGGATTTGCGTTGTCGGCGACGCCGGTAATATCGGTGGGATTGTTGGAATCGTCATAACAAAAGTATGCCGCACGCCCATTGGACGATGCCACTTCCGCCACGGAGCCCGAAGGAACTTCGGTTGAGTGTCCGCCAAATGGATTCATGCATGCGCCATTTTCGTAAACCGGACCACGAGTGATAGTGATCGAATTATTGTAGCGATCGGTGATGCTCTGGAGCGGGCTATTGAACCCAAACTTGTAGGTAGTTCCGTCCGGCCGTTTCAAATCCCACTGGTTGCTTGGCACATTGAACGTAATAGTCGAGCCAAACCAGACACCGGTCGGCTGTTGATTGCAGGCGAAGGTCGCGTTTATGTAGTCATTCTCCGGATATGTGTCGCTCCGGAGGCATTCTATCATTCCCCCGTCCGGCATGACGACCTCGGCGTCAGTGTAGATCAGGTTACTCTTTTTGCTCTTCGCCTCGCTGTTCGAGTACAGGAAGATGTCATAATTCAAGCTGGTTCCGGTGCCGAAATCCCGATTGTTCCAAGTTCCGCTGGTTACGTCCGATGAGCGATACACCCGGGTAATGTCGATCGGCATCGGACCCGGCAGGCTCAAGTCAGTCTTCGAGTAAACGAAAAAGCCCACGGCGAGTGCGGTGAATTCCTCGCCAGGCGCGGGACCGCTTCTCGAAACAGTTCCGCCAATAAGCTGCGCATCAGCCGCGCCACTTAGTGCCGAAAGCACCAGGAGCATTACGGCAAGCGCCGTCGCCGCCCGAGTCAGGCTATAGTGTTTCATCAATCCCCCCCTTTACTGACGGCTTTACTGAACGGTGAAGGTGGGGCCGTTTACGAACCCCGCAGGGCAGGTTACAGAGACCTGTCCGGTCGTTGCGCCGGTAGGCACGCTGGTCGTGAGCGTGGTGGCAGATGCGGCGGTAACAGTGGCCGCGGTGCCATTGAAGCTGACGGCGTCCTGGCTCGGGGTCGTACTGAATCCGGTGCCGTAGATCGTCACGCTCGCCCCGACCGCGCCCGCCACCGGCGAGAGCTGAAAGATGGCGAGGGTCGGCTGCGACACGGCTATCTGGGTAATGTTTCCGTCGGAGTCGTAAACGTACTGGGCGACACTACCGCTTCCGTTGATTACATAATTCAACTGCCCGGCGGCGTCGTAGATGTAGGTAATGTCGGCGTGCGCGGAACGTGCAGAGAGCAGGCCAGCTGCGGCAAGGATCGCGGCAAGGAGCAGCCGTATTACGCGAGCGCTAGCTTCTCGGTCGCGGGGGGGGGGCGGACCTCGATAAAGTGCCGGCGAGATGAAGATTGCGCGGACGAGCTGATGAACCAAGCGAACGTGTGTCTTCGGGCATTGTCACGCTATCTCCAGTTGCGGACGCCATCGGTTAGCGAACCTCGAAGCGTCCAATGACTCTCCACTTCGAGTGGAGAGCGTGTACCGCAAGTCAACACTCTAAGTCAAGCACGCCCCGTTTCCGACAATGCATTCAGAAAATGAATCGTAAAAAAGTACGAAACACAAAGGACGCGCGCGCTACTTCGCGACGATCGAGCCGGTTAGAGTGTGGCCGTTGGCGGAGTCGATTCGTACTGGAACTGTATTACCGATGGCGATGGAGTGCGCCTTTGGAAAGATGGTGGTTTTGAATTGAGGAGTTTTGCCGGCAAAGAGGCCGATACCGCGGCGGGCGGGGCCTTCTATCAGGACTGGATAGGTGCGACCGATGGTTGCGCGGTTGCGCTCGAGGGATATTGTTTCTTGAAGTGCGATTACCGCGGCGATGCGGCTTCCTTTTTCCTCTTCGCTTACCGAGTCGCCCAGGCGGTAGGCTCGCGTGTTCTCGCGGACTGAGTATTTGAATGAGAATGATTGATCGAAGCCAACTGTGCGCATCAGAGAGAGAGTTGCTTCGAAGTCGCTTTTCTCTTCGCCGTGAAAACCTACTATTACGTCGGTGGTGAGTGCGATTCCCGGCAGTGCGGCGCGCACCTTCGCTACCAACGCGAGGTATTGCTCGACTGTGTAGCTGCGGTCCATCGCAGCGAGGATACGGTCCGAGCCTGATTGCACCGGCAGATGCAGATGCGGCATTACCTTCGGTTCGGATGCAATTGCTTCGATCGCCGCGTCGCTCATGTCGCTCGGATGCGGCGAGGTGAAGCGGATTCGCTCGATCCCGTCAATTTGCGCGGTCATCTTGAGCAGCGCGGCGAAGTCGGTGTCGCCGGAGCGGTATGCGTTGACCGTCTGCCCGAGCATCACGATCTCGCGCACTCCCCGGTCAGCGAGGCCGCGAATCTCGCGCATCAGGTCGGCGGGAGCAATCGAGCGCTCGCGTCCGCGCACGTAGGGCACCACGCAGAACGCGCAGAATTTGTCGCATCCGCGCATGATCGTGACGTAGGCGCGCACGCCGCCGTCGTGCTGGGGGCTGATGTCGGCGTAGGTCTCGGCGCGATCCAGGCGGACATCGACGGCGACCGCCGAATCGAGGCCCGCGCGCGCCAGCAGTTCTGGTAATCGGCGATAGCTGTCGGGTCCGGCGATCAGATCGAGGTACGCGGCCTTTTCGGAAATCGCGGCGCGATTATGCTGCGCCATGCATCCGAGGAGACCTAGCTTTATCTCGGGCCGCTCCTGCTTGAGGCGCGCCAGAGCGCCCAGGCGCCCGAGCACGCGTTCCTCGGCGTGTTCGCGAATCGCGCAGGTGTTGAGCAGGATCACGTCGGCGTCTTCGGGACGCTCGGCGCTGACGTATCCCGCGCGGCGCATGATCGCGCTGACCGTCTGCGTGTCGGCGACGTTCATCTGGCATCCGTAGGTCTCCAGATAGACCTTGGGCTGCCGCGCTTGATGAGGATTCGGTTCCATCGCGATGCGGACAAATCTTAGGCCGTGCCGATGCGGCGATACAACGCCGCGAGCTGCCCTGCTAGCGGTTGCTTTGGAACGAAGTCGGCTCGATCTCGTAGATCACGCGCGCGTGAGCAGGATCGTGAAACGGATATTTGTCGCGATCGAGGTACTTCTTCGCCAACGAATCGATATGGGCTGCCGCGCCTTCTTCGGTCTCGCTCAGGACGGTCCCGCGAATCTGCACGTAGCGATACGGATCGTCGGGGTCGAGGATCGACAGCGCAACTCGCACGCCGGGTTTGAGATTGCGATCCTTTACTCGGCCGCGCGCGGTGTTGATGCGAATCTTTCCGCCCACCTCGTCGAACCATACCGGGGTCACTTGCGGAGAGCCGTCCTTCATCACGGTGGCCAGATGGGCGAAGGTCTTCTTGACGTGGATAAGATCGTGGAACTTGTCCGGTATCGTCGCCATGATTTGAGTCTCCTTTGGTCGGAAAGCGGCCGGCTCGAGCTTCGCGCGGGATAATATCGGCCTGTGTCGCGCGCGCTTCCCAAAATTAATGCCCAAAGTACAACCATGGCCGCGTCGAGGCTATTCGCAGCATCGGCGAACGCGGTTTTTGAGCGCTTTTGCTGGCATTTCCGGCTCCCACCGGGCCTGCGCAGGCGCGCGGCGAGCGGGCAGGCGAAAACTGTGCTCGTCGGCGATGCGCCGATAATTTGACACCCTCATTTACATTGGATATTAGCCATCCGGAAGCTCATATTTTTTTCAGGCGAGGACTGCCTCTCGCCGGGGAGCGGTTCGCGATGGCGCTATTCAATAAAGAACCCGAAAAGACGACTACGAAGCCCGGATCCGTAACGACGCCTTCAGCGTCGCCATCGCCGACGCCGCCGACTCCTGTCTTAGCGCAATCGTCTCCGAGTCCCGCGCCTGCATCGCAAACACGTCCGGCGGCACCAGCCGAAGGACGCGCCTACCTCGACCGCGGCTCGAAGATCAGCGGCAAGCTCTCGTTCGACGGTCCGGCGCGAATCGACGGTGAAGTCGATGGCGAGATTACCGCTAAAGAGAGTATCGCGATCGGCGAGAGTGCGACGGTCACGGCGCAAATCCGCGCCGCGTCGGTGGTCGTGGCGGGCAAGGTCAGCGGCGATATTATCGCGACCCAACGGATCGAGATTCGTCCGTCGGCCAAGGTGATCGGCAACCTTAGCGCGCCGGTTCTGATCGTCCATGAAGGCGCGCAGTTCGAAGGGCACTGCTCGATGCAGCCCGAGGGTGTGCGCGAAGATCGCAAGGTCACCGTTTTTCCCAAGGAGGAGCGGCCGCTGCAGGCCGCCGCCGGAGGGCAGAAGCAGGCCTGATTTTCGCGGCCGGCCGCAAGCGCCCGTCCTTTCATCTCTGATGTCATCGCGATTCAGAAGCCCCGCTGGGGAGACGCCGTAAAATGCATATCCCACCGAACTGGGGGACGTTTTTTGTCCTGATTGTGTCGTTTTTGGTTTTCTGGTTTATATTCAGCCGGTTGTTTTTCCGCCCGTTCCTGAATTTGTTGGCCGAGCGGGAAGAGCGGTTCCGGAGCTTGAGCGATCGTGCCGAACAACTCATCAGAGAGGCGCGCACCGACGACGACGAGCGCGAAAAACGTATCGCGGAGATTCGCCGCGAAGCGATCACGATGCGCGAGTCGCATCGCCGCGCCGCCGAGACCGAAGCCGCGCAACTGATGGACGCGGCGAAAGCCGAAGCGCACGCGGCGATTGAAGCGGCGCGCACCAAACTCGAGCGCGAACTCAAGGAGTCGGAAGCGCAACTCGAAGCGATGAGCCATAACCTGGGCGCGGAGTTGGCGGTGCGAATTCTGGGCCGTCCGGTTGATGGCGCACCCGGATCGAACAATTGAACTGAGATGAGACGACCTTCTTATCTGATCGCCGTACCGATGCTCGCCGGGGCGCTGATGCCGTCGCTCGCGCGTGCGGCGGAGTCCGGCGCCGAGCCGGCGGGGTCTTGGCTGACGCTCGGGTTTTTCACCGCGAACTTCGCTGCGTTTCTGTTTATCCTCATTTACTATGCGGTTCCGCTGGCGCGCAGCTTCTTCACCGATCGGGCCGCGTCTATTCGCGCGAGTCTTGGAAAGGCCGAAAGCGCGCTCGCCGAAGCCGACGCTCTCGCTCGCGCGGCCCAGGCGCGCAAGGCGGCGCTCGAGTCGGAGCTCGCGCGGATCAGAGCCGAGTTCGAGACCCAGACCAATTATCAGCTCGCGCACATACGCGAACTCGCAAAGGCGCATACCGAACGCCTGAAGCACGACAGTCAGATGACCGCGGCCGCGATGACCGAAGCTGCTCAGCGCCGGGTGCGCGAGCGGCTGGCCGCGGCGGCGGCAACGCATGCGCGCGAGTCGATCGCGCGCAACTTCAGCGGCGACGACCAGGGCCGCCTTATCGACGGCTTCATGGACAAGCTCGGACAAGAGGTGCGGCGATGAAAGGGTCTCGCGTCGCCAAGCGCTACGCTCGCGCGCTGCTCGAAATAGCAGAGCGCGGACAGGCCGAGAATTGGGGCCACGAACTAGATCGGCTGGCCGCAATCGTTGAGTCGCCCGAGCTGATCGCGCGGCTGACTTCGCCGGAAATCAGCGAGACGGCGCGGCGCGAGGCGATGGCGAAAATCGCGGAGAAATTGAACTTGAGTTTTCCGCTGCGTTCGTTCGCGGTGGTGATCGCGCGCCACGGACGGATTGATGAGATCGCGGCGATCGCCCAGGCGTACCGCGACCAGCTCGATCAGATGCTCGCGCGCGCGCGTGCGACGCTGACGTTTGCGGTCGCGCCCGGCGACGCCGAGATTGCGCGAGTGGTCGCGGGGCTCGAAGGAATCGCCGGCAAGAAAATAATTCCGACCGTCAAGGTCGATAAGGATTTGCTTGGCGGGGTGGTGGCCGAACTCGGCGGAAAAATTTACGACGGCAGCCTGGCGACGCGGCTTGCGCTCGCGCACCAGCGGCTAGCCGGTCAAGTGTGAGCGGAAAAGTTATCTATGGCGGACATTCGACCATCTGAAATCAGCGAGATTCTGAAGAACGAGATCAAGGGCTTCGAAGGCCAGATTTCAGTTCGCGAAACCGGCCGCGTGCTCTCCTGCGGCGACGGTATCGCACGGATCTACGGACTCGACAACGCGGCCTCGGGCGAACTGCTCGAATTTCCGCATCAAATCTACGGGATCGTCCTCAACCTCGAAGAGGACAACGTAAGCGCCGCGCTGTTCGGTGACCCGCAAGCGATTCGCGAGGGCGATGAGGTCAAGCGCACCGGGCGAATCGCCGAGGTGCCCGTCGGTGACGCGCTGCTCGGGCGCGTGGTCAACGCGCTCGGCCAGCCGATCGACGACAAGGGACCGATCAAGTCGTCCGAGACGCGGCGAATCGAGATCAAGGCCCCTGGAATCATCGCCCGCGCTCCGGTCAAGGAGCCGATGCAGACCGGGATCAAGGCGATCGACTCGATGCTCTGCATCGGGCGCGGACAGCGCGAGTTGATTATCGGCGACCGCCAGACCGGCAAGACCGCAATCGCAATTGACACGATCATCAATCAGCGCGGGCAAGGCGTGCAGTGCATCTATGTTGCAATCGGGCAGAAGCGCTCGACCGTTGCGCAAGTGGTCGAAAAGCTGGCCAGTCATGGCGCGCTCGAGTACACCACGATCGTCGCGGCGACCGCCTCCGAAGCCGCGCCGCTGCAGTTTATCGCGCCGTACACCGGATGCACGATGGGCGAATACTTCCGCGACAATGGCAGGCATTCGCTTTTGGTTTACGACGATCTCAGCAAGCACGCGCAGGCCTATCGCCAGCTTTCGCTGCTGCTGCGCCGCCCGCCGGGACGCGAAGCGTACCCCGGCGACGTGTTTTATCTCCATTCGCGGCTGCTCGAACGCGCCGCCAAGATGAGCAAGGAAAACGGCGGCGGCTCGCTCACAGCGCTGCCGATTATCGAAACCCAGGAAGGCGACGTCTCGGCCTATATCCCGACCAACGTCATCTCGATCACCGACGGACAGATCGTTCTCGACAAGGACTTGTTCAACTCTAACGTGCGGCCCGCCGTTAACGTCGGTATCTCGGTTTCGCGCGTAATGTTCTCCGCCGCGATCAAGGCGATGAAGCAGGTCGGCGGCACGCTCAAGCTCGACCTTGCGCAGTATCGCGAGATGGCGGCGTTTGCGCAGTTCGGCTCGGACCTTGATCCCGCCTCGCAGCGTCTGCTGAACCGCGGCGCGCGGCTGACCGAGATGCTCAAGCAGAATCAGTACGATCCTTTGACCGTGGACAAGGAAGTGCTGCTGGTGTTCGCCGCGAACGAGGGCTACCTGGACGCGCTCGAAGTCGAGCAGATTCGCGCTTTCGAGCACGGGCTCTACGCGGCTTTCGACTCGCGTCACGCCGATCTGCTGGCCGAGATCCGCGAGAAGAAAGAGATCAGCGACGCGCTGCGCGGCAAGCTCAAAGCCGCGCTCGAAGAGTACCAGAAATCATTCCTGGCCGAGCACGCCAAGGATTCTCCGGCAGCCGCGACAGCCGCATAGGCGGAGCGCGTCGGCGCATAGACGATGGCCTCGCTAAAAGCAATCAGGCGGCGGATCGCCTCGGTCAAAACGACCCAGCAGATCACGCGCGCGATGAAATTGGTCGCCGCGTCACGCTTGCGCCGCGCGCAAGACGCGCTCTCCGCGGCGCGGCCGTACAGCCAGGCGCTGGCGCGGGTGGCCGATTCGCTGCTCACCTCGGAAGGGATCAATATCGCGCCGCCCGAGGGCGCGCGGAAGGCCGCGCTGATCGCCGTGATCGCATCGGACCGCGGGCTATGCGGCGGCTACAACACCAATCTGCTTCGCGCCGCTGAAGAATCGCTGCGCGTCGCCGAACGCGAAGGACTTGCGGCCGGTTACTTCGCCGTCGGCAAAAAAGCCGTGGATCATTTCCGCCGCACCAAGGCGCCGATGAGCGCGCAGAGCCTGGACAATCTGCCCAAGCTTGCGACTATCGGCCTTGCGCGGAAAATCGCGGCGCGGATGCTTGCGGACTATCAGGCGGGAGTGATCACCGAGGCGGCAATTGTCTATACCCAGTTCAAGTCCGCAATTGCGCTGCACCCGGTGTACGAGCGGCTGCTTCCGGTCGCGAAGCCAGAGAACAAGGATCCCAATGCGCAGCCGATTGACTACCTGGTCGAGCCGAGCCGCGCGGAATTGGTCCCGGTCGTGCTCCGCAGCTATCTGGAAGCCGCCGTGTTCAACGCACTGTTGCAGGCCGAGGCATCGGAGCAGGGAGCGCGGATGACCGCGATGGACAGTGCGACCAACAACGCGATCGAAATGATCGGCGCATACACGCTGGAAATGAACCGAGCGCGACAGGCGCAAATCACGCGCGAGCTTATGGATATCGTCGGCGGCGCGGAAGCGCTGCGCGGCTAGCGAGAATCAGTATTTCACAGGGAAACCACGAACCATGAGTGACATAGCAAACGGCCGTATCAGCCAGATTCTGGGCAACGTTGTTGACGTTCAGTTTCCCGCCGGCGCGCTGCCGGAAATCTTCACTGCGCTGCGCGTGACCAACCCCTCGATCAGCGACAAACCCGAAAACCTGGTGCTCGAAATCTCGCTGCATCTCGGCGAGAACTCCGTGCGCTGCATTGCGATGGACTCGACCGACGGCCTGGTGCGCGGGATGGACGTGAAGAATACCGGCGGCCCGATCTCCGTTCCGGTTGGTCCCGGCACGCTCGGACGCCTGATGAATGTGATCGGCGACTCGATCGACGAGGCGGGTCCGATAAAGGGCCTCAAGACGATGCCGATTCATCGCGACGCGCCGCCGTTCGCCGATCAAGGCACCGAGGTCGAGATTCTCGAGACCGGGATCAAGGTTATCGATCTGATCTGCCCGTACTCACGCGGCGGAAAAATCGGTCTGTTCGGCGGCGCCGGAGTCGGCAAGACGGTCACGATTCTCGAGCTCATCAACAACGTCGCCAAGCAGCACGGCGGCGTGTCGGTGTTCGCCGGGGTGGGCGAACGCTCGCGCGAGGGCAACGATCTTTACGGCGAACTCAAGGAATCGGGCGTGCTCGCGAAGACCGCACTGGTCTATGGGCAGATGAACGAGTCGCCCGGCGCGCGCGCCCGCGTGGCGCTGACCGGAGTCACCGTCGCCGAATATTTCCGCGACGAGGAAGGCAAGGACGTCATCTTTTTTATCGATAATATCTTTCGCTTCGTGCAGGCGAACTCCGAAGTCTCGGCGCTGCTTGGCCGCATGCCGAGCGCGGTCGGTTATCAGCCGACTTTGGGCACCGATATGGGCGAGCTCGAAGAACGCATCACCACGACCAAGAAAGGCTCGATCACCTCGGTGCAGGCGATCTACGTCCCCGCCGACGACTACACCGATCCGGCGCCGGCCACCACGTTTTCGCATCTCGACGCGGTCACGGCGCTGGACCGCAAGATTTTCGAGAAGGGGATTTTTCCCGCAGTCGATCCGCTCGGCTCGACTTCGCGAATTCTCGATCCGCAGATCGTCGGCCAGGAGCACTACGACGTCGCGCGCGCAGTGCAGGCAATTCTGCAGCGCTACAAGGATTTGCAGGACATCATCGCGATCCTCGGGATGGAAGAGCTTTCGGCCGACGACAAAACGGTAGTCGCGCGCGCGCGCCGCGTCGAGCGCTTTCTGTCACAGGCGATGTTCGTCGCCGAACAGTTCACCAGCGTGCCGGGAAAGTACGTGAAGCGTGAAGAGACGGTGCGCGGCTTCAAGGAGATTCTCGACGGCAAGTGCGACGATCTGCCCGAGCAGGCTTTCTACCTGGTCGGTACGATCGAAGAAGCGCGCGAAAAGGGCGAGCGCCTCGCCCGCGGCGAGGCTCGCTGAGCCGCGATGGCAACCACTTTTCCGCTCCAGCTCGTGACTCCCACTGGCGTCGTGTTCGAGGGCGAGGTCGAAGAAGTCACCGCGACCGGACCGCTCGGCCAGTTCGGCGTTCTCGCCGAGCACATCAACTTCATCACCTCGCTGCTGCCCGGCGCGCTCGAAATCAAGCGCGTCGGCGGTGCAACTGAAATATGGGTGATTTCGGGCGGCCTGGCCGAGGTCAAAGACGGCGCGATGACGGTGCTGGCAAGCGGCGCCGAAGCGCCGTCCTCGATCGATCGCGCCGCGGCGGCCGCCGACGAGCAAGCCGCCGATCAGAAGATCGCCGCGATGAGTTTTTACGACGCCGAATATCCCGCCGCCGAAGACGCCCTGCTGCTAGCCCGCGCCCGCGCCACCGCATCCGACGCCTCCGCCCGCGCGGGGCACTGACCGTCGGTCCGCCCTCCGTATGCCGGGCGGTATCGATTTTCGGTAGCGCGTCAGTCTAAGAACGGGAGTCATTGACATAGCGCAAATCCTGCGGAGCCGATAATCATGGCGCGAATCGTCATCCTGGGTTGCGCTGGCAGTGGAAAGACCACTTTGGCGCGGGAGCTTGGCGAACGTACGGGCGCGCCCGTTATCTGTCTAGATGCAATTTGGCAGCCCCATTGGGAAGAGAAGGACGTACCCACTTTCCGAACCCTGATAAAGAAGACGCACGCAGTTGATGCGTGGATCAGCGATGGTAATTTTGCGCTGGCGACTTTCGATATCCGATTACCTCGCGCCACTCTGGTGATCTGGCTCGAACGGACAAGACTGTCTTGCGCTTGGCGGGCAATCACGCGCGTATTCAAACGCGGCGAAGCCCATCGGGTAGGCAAACTCGTCGAAGTATTGGCGTTCATCTGGAAATTTGACCGGGTGAACCGCCCCCTCATTGAGACGACTAGAATTTCTCACGGGCCGGATGTGCCGGTCTGCCGATTGACCGGCAGCCGCGACATTGCCGCCTTTCTTGACGCTTACGGCAATGATGCCAAGTATCGAACTTCAAACTGATCGACCACCCGATTTTCTCGCAAACGCATCTATAGTGTCATCCTGAGCCGACGGCGATGGATATTGTCGTCAAGCGCCGCGACTAGAGTTCTGAGGGGGCGGTGTCGGTTCGAGCTGCTCCGGAAACACCCTGGAAAGTATCCGGTATATAACGGTTGACGTTAGACGCATAGCGTTATACAGGTAGGCGTGATTCGATCGTTTCACGATCGGAATACAGAGTTGCTGTATGGTCGCATCTCGGTGCCGAGATACAAAGCCTTCGAGCAGGTGGCGCGCCGCAAGCTTCGGCAGTTGAATGCAGCGACAGAGTTGCGTGATATGTCCGCGCCGCCGGGGAATCGGCTCGAGGCATTACGCGGCAATCGGATCGGTCAATACAGCATTCGGATCAACGAGCAGTGGCGAATCTGCTTTCGATGGACCGGCAGAGACGCCGAAGAAGTTGAAATCGTAGATTACCACTGAAGGACACCAAGATGAGTGCGCGTTCAAGACGGCTGCAACCGATTCATCCGGGAGAGATTCTCCAGCAGGATTTTCTTCTGCCGCTGAACCTGAGTATGAACCGGCTCGCGATGGATCTGCACGTCCCTGTGACGCGAATCTCCGAAATCGTTCATGGGCGGCGCGCCATCACGGCGGATACCGCTCTGCGCTTGTCCCGCTACTTCAATACCTCGGCGCATTTCTGGCTGAACCTCCAAAGAGATTACGAACTGGAATTGGCCGAAGATGAGATTCAGGGGCTGATCGATCGGCAGGTCCGTCCGCTGGCGGAAATTTCGTCCGTGCGCTGACGAATCACCATTTTCGACACGCCTCAGATCGAATGACCCCGCGCGCTTTCAATTGCGGCGGCGCACTCTTATCCTCCGATAATGGCAAAGGGCAAAACCAAATCCACAAAGGTGAAGGTGTCTGGCGGATGCCTATGCGGTGCCGTGCGCTACGAGGCGAGCGTCGCTCCGGCGGGAGCGGCGTACTGCCATTGCAGGATGTGCCAGCGCAGCGTGGGCAACGTGTTCGGAACCTTCGCCGGATTTCCTGTTGGAAGCTTTCGTTTCACACGCGGCCGCCCCAAGCGCTACCAGTCCTCACCGATTGCGCATCGGGGGTTCTGCGCGCGATGCGGCTCGCCTTTGACCTGTGAGAGTATCGAGCACGCCACGACTATTCTGGTCACTATCGGCAGCCTTGACGATCCGGGGCGAGTTGCTCCCGACGCGCATTGGGGAGTCGAGTCGCAGATCAAATGGTACCAGCCCGGTGACAAGCTGCCACGCCACAAAACGATCGAGAGCCCGCGGGTCGCGAAGATCGCCACGAAAGTTCGCAAGGGGAAGTTGCTGGCAGCGCGCAACGCCTGAACGCACCCGGAACCGTCAGCCAATGCGCAGCGCATTTAGCCGAACAAAGAAGTCGGGGAAGGTTTTCGCCACGCAGCCGGGGTTCTTGATTCGCAGGCCCGCGAGTTTCAGTCCCGCGATCGCGAAGCTCATCGCGATGCGATGGTCGTCGTAGGTTTCGATCGATGCGGCCGTCAGCTTTGCGGGCGTGATCGCAAGGCCGTCATCGAATTCCTCGACCGCCGCGCCGATTCGGCGCAACTCTGTGGCGAGCGAGTGAATCCGGTCGCTCTCGTGATGACGAATGAACCCGACGCCGCGGATGCGCGTGGGCGACGACGCGAACGGCGCGATCGCCGCCAGCGTCGCGACCATGTCGGGCATCGAGTTCATCGCGGCATCTATTCCTGTGAGCGCGCTGGTGCCGGTGACCATGGCGCCGTCCGCGCTCCAGGAGACTTGCGCTCCCATCTGTTCCAGCAGACCGAGAAACGCGATATCGCCCTGCCCCGAGTCGCGCGAAAGCCGCTCGAGCGTTACGCTGCCGCCGCATAGCGCGGCAGCCGCCGCGAAGTAGCTCGCCGCGGACGCATCCGGTTCGACGATAAATCGCTGCGCGCGATAGGACTGACCGCCCGGAACCGTGATCGTGCCGCCCTGCGAAAAGCTGCGCGCTCCCCACGAATCCATCAGCGCGAGAGTCATCGCGATAAACGGCCACGCCGCGTCACCCTGCACCTTAAGGACGAGACCGCGCGGCCACAACGCGGCCGGCATCAGCATCGCGGAGACGAACTGCGAAGAATCGCGCGCATCGATCGAGGTCTCGCCTCCCGCGAACGGTTCGCCCGTCGCATCGACTACGACCGGCGGACAGCCGTTGTCGCGCTCGCTATAGACTGTCGCTCCCAGCTGTTGCATCGCCCGCACCAGCGGCGCGACCGGCCGCTGCCGCATGCGAGGATTTCCGTCTATCCGGTAGCGTCCGCGCCCCAGCGTCAGAAACGGCAACAGGAAGCGCATCGCGGTGCCCGCGCCGCCGACGAACAGCTCCGCACCGGCTGACGCGATGGCGCCACCCTGGCCGTCGATCCTTATGCGCCCAATGGTCCGTTCGATTTCCACTCCGAAGCCGAGCGTGCGCAACGCCTCGGCCACGTAGCGCGTGTCGTCGCTCAAGAGCGCCGCGTCGATCACCGAGCGTCCCGGCGCCATCGCCGCCAGCAGCATCGCGCGGTTCGTGATGCTCTTGGAGCCCGGAAGCGCGACCCGAGCCGCAAGTGGTCCGGCCAGCGGCGCTATTTCGATTTCGTCCGATTCCATCGCTGCGATGCGCGCGCGAGCCGCATCTGGCACGAGCTTAGCCGCGGCGGGCAAGCCCGCTCAAGCGCGCAGCCCCGCGAGGATAGCGCTTGATTGGGCGCGCGCAAGATGATTTAACAATTTGTAGGATTATAGACGCGCTGAGGAGACTCGTCGATACGCGGGAGGCGATCCGATGAAGCGGTACCTGAACAGCTTGATGGCGATGACGGCAGTGGCGGCGATTGTAGTCGCCGCGATGGCTACCGGGGCGATCGCGCAGACTATGGGGGAATACGGCGCAGCCACCGCCGGCGCGGGCTCCAGTACCGAGGCGGCCAGCCAGGGGCCGCTGGATTCGCAAATTCCCGAAACGGTATGGGCCGGAGCAACCCAGTTTCCCGAGGGTAATCAGCTTTCCGGCCAGTCCAGCTTCCCGGAAACGGACCGCTTTAATTCCACTTCGAGCATCGATAGTGAATCGAGTGATCGCTTCAGCTCGGCCGATCAATTCCCGCAAACCAGTGCGCTGGACTCAAGCGAGGATCGTTTCGGCACCACCGACAGGTGGAGTCAGGATAGCTGGGGCAAGTAGTTGGCAGTCCACTTCCGCGGCTACCGATCTGGGATGCTAATTTTGCCGTCGGTAATGTCCTTCGTCGCTTGCCTGGCTTTCGCCATCACGGCCGGCGGAATTCTATCGGCCAGCCGCGGGTTATAGACCACTTCCACCATCGAGTCTTTCATCCCATATTCGAGCATCCCGGGCTTGAAGCTGTCCTGTTTGATCTCGGTCGCGACGCGCAGGAAGGCTTTTGGAATATGCGTCAGCGCGCTGGCGAGCACGGTGTCGGGCGCGACGCTGTTCTGGTCACGATTAACCCCAAAGGCGTAGATGTGCGATTGCACAGCGGCCTGGAACACTCCCAGTCCCGCGGCGTCCGCGTTATGGATCAGAAAATCGGCGCCCTGGCTTATCTGCGCGAGCGCCGCCTCCTTGGCCGCGCCGACGTCGTCGAAGCTGCCGGTATAGCTGACCAGCATGCGGCCGTTGGGGCGCGTGGTCAGGAAACCTTGGCGAAAGCCGTCGAAGGTGATGCCGATCGAGGGGATTTTAATTCCGCCGATCGCGCCGACCACGCCCGTCTTCGTCATCCCGCCCGCGATCACGCCTTCAACGTACGCGCCTTCTTCGATTCGAAACGTGATCGAGGCTACATTTGCCGACGCCGCGCTGCCGGAGGTCACGATAAACCAGGTCTTCGGGAACAGTTTTGCCACCTTGAGCGCGGTATCGGTGTACTCGAAGCCGTGGCAGAAAATAATCGTGAAGCCACGCTGCGCGAAGTCGCGGAAGGCGTCCTCGAAATCCGCCGGCGACTGAGTCTGCACCATCGCGGTTTCAGCGCCGAGTTCCCGTTTGACCAACTGCAAGCCGTCGAACGCCGCCGCGTTCCATCCCGCGTCGCTGACCGGCCCGGGCGTCAAAAGTGCGACTTTGAATGAGGTTTGCGCCGGCGTTTCAGAGCCGCCGCGATGCCCGCCGCCACATCCGGTCAGGACCGCCGAGAGCAGCAGTAGCGCGGCGCAGGCGGCAGTCGCGCTAGTCGAGAGTCGCTCGATCGTCCTGTAATGTTGCATCCTTGCCACAATTTTCCTCCTGCCCGCGCGCAGCCTCCGTTGACTATCAGAGCCGGGGTCTGTAATCGATATCGGATACCGGTTAGTCTAACCGGTTCGGGGTCGGGCGCCGGACGCTCTGGCGTCAGGAGGAATCGCGTTGCGCGCGAGGTCGGGGGTTCGCCGCACATTAGCGGCAATTGCAGGCGCAATTGGGATCGCAATCGCGGTCAGCCTAGCCACGCCTGGAACCTCGGCCGCGGAGGCTTCGGTTCCGTTCCCTCAACCTGCCGGAATCGAAGCCAACGTAAATTTCTGGGTCGATGTATTCACCACCTATTCGGTGCGTGATTTCGTTATCCTAGATCGCGACGACGTCGGGCGTGTCTATCAGGTTTTACATCTTCCTGGCATCGGCCAACCCACGCGCGACGATATCGATTGGGCCAACGCGTATCTGAAGTCCAAATACGGTGACATCCTCTCGCACCTCGCGTCTGGCGCGGCCGCAGAGACCTCAGAGGAACGCCGCGTCGCCGCGCTTTTCAACGGCGAGGGTCCGGGCGCGTACGCGCTGGCTGCGCAGAATCTCCGCGTGCAAGAGGGGCTGCAGGAGCAGTTCCGCGCGGGGTTGCTCCGGAGCAGGTACTATCGGCCGACGATGGAGCGAATTTTCAGCGCGGCGGGATTGCCGCCGGAACTTGTGACGCTCGCGCAGGTCGAGTCGGGCTTCGAGTCGCGCGCGCATTCGAGTGCCGGCGCGTGCGGAATCTGGCAATTCACCCGCTCGACCGGCAAGAAATACCTGCACATCACGCGCTACCACGATGATCGCCTGAACCCAATCCGCTCGACCCAGGCCGCCGCCAAGCTGCTGCGCTACAACTACGACATGCTGGGCAACTGGCCGCTGGCGATCACGGCGTATAATTACGGCACCGGCGGCACCGCGCGCGCGGCCGAGTTTTCCGGCGGCGACTATTCGAAGATGATTGCGCGGTACAGCGGTCCGCACTTTGGCTTCGCGGTCAAGAATTACTACGCCGAGTTTCTGGCCGCGATGCAGGTGCACCGGCACGAAGACACGTACTTTCCTGGAATCGAAACCGCAAAGGCGTATATTGCCGCGACCCGCAACTACACGATTCGCAAAGGCGATACCCCGTCCAGAATCGGTGAGATGTACGGCGTCTCGCCGCGCGCCCTGATGGCGGCCAATGGATTCTCAAGCCCGCGCGAGTTGCGCATCGGCTCCGAGATTGTGATTCCCGATTCCGATTCGAGTGATGACGCCTCGACTGTGGCGCCCGCCGCGCACAGCATCCACAAGCGCAGCCACACTCGCCGCCTCAAGCACGCGCGCAGCCACCGCGCGGCCCACGTCAGCGTCAGCTAGCGCCCCGCCCGCTCATCCGGCGGCGCGCTCGGCTGCGTCGGCCACCTTGGTCCGCGCGCTTATCGCGCGGTAACTTTTTCTTTCGCGAAGATTGTTCAAATAGCGTCCAACCCGAGGAAACGCGTCGAGGTTAATCGCGTCCACCTCGAGCACCATCGCCACCGCCATCATCGGCGCGTCGGCGAGCGAGAACTCGCCGCAGATATATCCGCCCGCACCGGCCCGCTCGAGCAGGTGTTCGAAATAGCGCAGATCGCGCGAACGCAAAAGCTCGCGTCCCTTTTCCATCTGCTCGGTGTTGCGTTTGGCCGGCTCGCTCCAGTACGGCATCCAGATGAGCGGCAGGCTGCCGATCAGGATCGCTTCGTCGGCGAAATTCTCGGCCTCGCGCACGCGCATCCGCGCGATCGGATCCGCTGGCATCAGGCGCGGCGACGGGTAACGCTCCTCCAGGTACTCATTGATCACCGTCGAATCGAAAATCACCAACTCGCCGTCTTCGAGATACGGAACCTTGCCCAGCGGATGCTTGGCCAGCATCTCGGGCGGCTTCTTCCAAAGGTTTCCCGGCGGCAGATTTTCGATCCGGTAAGCCAGCGACTTTTCCTCGAGGATCACCTTGGTCTTGGCGGCGTGGGTCGAGCGCAAGGTGCCCCACGGATAGTCGCGTTCAGTGGTGTATAGAACGATCATCGCGATGAAATCCTCCCGAGAAGTTCCGGACAAACTGTGCGGTCAAACTAGCATCGCAGCGCCGCTGCGCGCCAAGCCGGATTCGCGCCGCGCAAATTCCCATCGCCACGTTAGCCAACGAGCGGTGTGGCGCCACGTACCTCGACCATCGGCAGCCGTCGGCGGGCAGCGGCAATGGCGTCGCCTTCTTTTGTGTGAGCCTTTTCGCGAGCCCGCAACGCGTCCAGCTCCGCCTGGAAGGTGTTCCGATCGGCTACCTCAGGTGCTCCAAGTTCATCTCTCATATCTCTCCTTATCCGCTGGTGCGGCTTTATTCCCAACTGTCGAGCTTAATATCGTTTGGATAGGGGGCGCCCTTACCGGTTTCGAGGAGCGACTTT